>NZ_JBDTJZ010000157.1:0-34813 GCF_039935595.1 Mucilaginibacter sp.
GGGGTACCCGGTTCTGTCGTCATAATGTAACACTATAACATTAAAATACTTGTTTTGTTGATTTGCTGACAATCTGTCACGCAATATTAAAAGTTTATGTATTTTTGCAACTCAAATTTTAATGATAATGATGGATTTGGTTATTCCGGATAAGGTACATGACGAGAGCAGGCAGGGCGAAGCTTTATTGTTAACCCCTGTTGAGGGTAAAAATAATGGCCGCAAACTGTATATTGAAAGTTACGGTTGCGCCATGAATTTTTCGGATAGCGAAATTGTAGCCTCTATTTTGGCCGAACAGGGATTTGAAACCACCGGCGATTATACCAACGCCGATGTGATATTTATTAACACCTGCTCCATTCGCGAAAATGCCGAAACACGGGTTCGTAACCGCCTTAAAGAATTTAAAGAAGCAAAAAGAAAAAACCCCGGTATGGTGGTTGGCGTGCTTGGCTGTATGGCTGAACGTTTAAAAGCTAAATTTTTAGAAGAAGAAAAACTGGTTGATGTAGTTGTAGGCCCCGATGCTTACCGCGACCTGCCTAATTTGATAGACCAGGTTGACGGCGGTCAAAAAGCCGTTAATGTATTACTGTCGCGCGAAGAAACTTACGCGGATATAAGTCCCGTACGTTTAAATAGTAATGGTATAAACGCATTTGTATCTATTATGCGGGGTTGCGATAATATGTGCTCGTTTTGCGTGGTACCGTTTACCCGTGGCCGCGAACGCAGCCGCGATCCGTTTTCAATTGTAAAAGAGTGTACTGATCTTTTTAATTCGGGCTACCGCGAAGTTACTTTGCTGGGACAAAATGTAGATTCATATAAATGGGCCAGCGAGGATGAAACTGAAAGAGTTAATTTTGCTAACCTGTTAGAAAGAGTAGCATTGATAAACCCTGATCTGAGGGTACGTTTTTCAACCTCGCATCCTAAGGATATTACCGATGAAGTATTATATGCCATAACAAAACACGATAACGTTTGCAATTATATTCATTTGCCCGTACAATCAGGTAACAGCCGCGTGCTTGAACTGATGAACCGTACTTATGACCGCGAGTGGTATATAAACAGGATAGACGCAATTCGTCGCATAATTCCTGAGTGTGCTATATCTACCGATGTTATAACCGGTTTTTGCAGCGAAACGGATGAAGAACATAAAGAAACCGTGAGCATGATGGAATATGTGAAATATGATTTTGCCTACATGTTTATGTACTCGGAAAGGCCGGGCACGTTAGCAGCCAAGCGTTATGCTGATGATATACCCGAAGCCGTTAAAGCGGCACGGTTAACCGAGATTGTGGCGCTACAGCAGCAACACTCGTACAGCCGTATGCTGGCGCAACTTGGTAAAGTGCAAAAGGTGCTGATTGAAGGCTTTTCAAAAAAATCAAAAAACGATTATGCAGGCCGTAGTGATCAAAATGCTATGGTGGTTTTTCCGGTAGATGAACGGTATAAACCGGGAATGTATGTAAATGTACTGGCCGAAAGGTGTACTACGGCAACGTTAATGGGGACAATAGTGCCCCCCGACCCCCTAAAGGGGGAGGGTAACAGCTTAACTGGACTTAAATAAATTATAAAACACGTCCAACTCCCCCTTTAGGGGGCTGGGGGGCACCTAAATTATTCCCCCTTTAGGGGGCTAGGGGGTATGGAAATACAAGAAATAAAACAACGCTTCGGAATCATCGGTAACTCGCCGTTATTGAACCGGGCTATAAATATTGCCAACCAGGTATCGCCAACTGATATTTCGGTTTTAATTACCGGCGAAAGTGGTAGTGGTAAAGAAGTTTTTTCGCATATTATACACCAGATGAGTCCGCGCAAACATGGGCCATTTATTGCCGTTAACTGCGGGGCAATACCAGAAGGTACCATTGACTCGGAATTATTTGGTCACGAAAAAGGTGCCTACACAGGTGCCGTTGGCGAACGGAAGGGCTATTTTGAAACCGTGAATGGTGGTACCATATTTTTAGATGAGATAGCCGAAATGCCGTTGGGCACCCAGGCACGATTACTGCGTGTGCTTGAATCGGGCCAGTATATTAAAGTGGGTTCATCAAAGGTTGAGAAAACCAATGTGCGTGTTATTGCGGCTACTAATGTTGATGTGTACGAAGCTGTAAGAAACGGAAAATTCAGGGAGGATCTTTACTATCGTTTAAACACCGTGCCCCTGCGCATACCACCCCTGCGCGACAGGAAGGAAGATATTTATTTGCTGTTCAGAAAATTTACATCTGATTTTACTGATAAATACCGCACCCCGCCTATACAGTTAGATGACGAGGCACAACAGGTAATTATAAACTACTCATGGCCGGGCAATGTGCGCCAGCTAAAAAACATGGCCGAGCAATTGGCCGTGTTAGAGCGCGACCGTATTATTACCGCGCAAACCCTGCTTACCTATATCCCGCAGGAAACAGGAGGGCGTAATTTGCCTATGCGCATTGAAAACCAGCCCAAAGAAGATTTTTCAGAACGCGACATACTATACAAGGTTTTATTTGATATGAAACGCGATATGGTAGAGCTTAAAAAGCTGGTGGCTGATATTATTGAACATGGTGGCGTTAGCGTAAACGCTGCGGCACACTCGCAAACCCTAAAACAGTTATACCGCGATGTTGATTTGCCTGGAAGCACCGACCCGCAATTTACGCTGCAGCAACCCGTTAATGGTACCGTAATAAATAATGGTAATGATACCTATAATTTAACGCATGATGCCGAAGAAGTAGAAGAATCATTATCATTAATTGAAAAGGAATCAGACTTGATACGTAAGGCGCTTAAAAAGCATAAGGGGAAACGTAAGTTGGCGGCAAATGAATTGGGTATATCTGAAAGAACATTGTACAGGAAAATAAAGGAACTAAATTTATAGCAGGTATGAAGAGAACATGGGGATTGCTGATTACGATGGGTGCTTTAATATTGTTATTTCAGTCATGCAGTATAAAATTAAAAAGTGAGTCAATACCGCCTGAGATGAAAACAATTAACGTATCGTTTTTTGAAAATGATGCGCCACTGGTGGTAGGTAACCTAAGCCAGTTATTTACTGAAGCTTTAAAGGAGCGTATACGGTCGACCACAAATTTAAGTATAGTAACGCGCGAGGGTGATGCCAGCCTTTCGGGGTCAATAACTGATTATCGTTACGGGCCTATATCAATACAAGCTACACAGGCTAATAAGGCGCCTATAGCGGGTGCGTCGGCATTGACAATTACGGTAAAAGTTAAATTTAATTATGACGCTAACAAAAAAATAAGCTTTGACCGGTCATTCACCAAATCATTAAATTACACCGGCGACCTTTCATCGCAGGAACAAACGCTTATCCAGGCTATAAACAAACAGCTAATAGATGATATTTTTAACGCGGCCTTTAATAATTGGTAACCATTTTGTAGCTTCAGCGTGTGGAACAATTGAGTAATATAGATAATGGTTTATTATGGAAGGCATTGGCCAGCCCCGTTAATACGCTTGCAGAGGATGCCGCCGGTATAGAAACGCTTGTTAATAATTTTCCACAAAGCGGGTTATTAAGGGCATTGCTTGCTGCTAACGGGCATGAGCAAAATGTAAAACATGCCGCCGCTTATTTTGACCCTGCCGCTTTATACAAACTGGTTAATATGCCTGATAGTCTGTCGGTTGTTTTGCCAGCGCAGATAATATGGGCAGATAATACTAATACTTTACCGGATACAGAAGAAATAATAGCCCCGGTATCTGAAACCGAAGATGAAACTTTTGTTGATCATTTCTCAGACAATACAGAGCCGGAAGAAAATAATGAGGATATGCAGGCCTATAATGATATTGACCTGCCGGTAAATGACAATAATTTGTTAAGCGAGGAGATACCAACTTATACTCATCAACCCGAATTACCCAACATTGAAGAAACCACTGAGGATAATGAAGAAGAGGTATTGAACAATCCGGAAGAAGTTAACATGCATCCTGATCCTGGTTATACTTTAGATAAAGCCGAGTTTTTTCATCAGGATATTGACGACGATGTTTATGACGAGATTGTTAGTATTGAAGATATTAATTTAGGGCAGCTAACAGCTCATGCTCAACACGAGCCTGTTGAAAGCGAACCAGAAAGTATTATTCCTGAAGAAAAGGTTAACCAGATACCGGCAAATGATCATTTTGTAATTGATAAAACATTTACACATAAACAGCCAGATACCAATATAAGTGCCGTTATTACCCAACCAAGAAGCCTTCATATTGAAAACCAGGAACTATCAAGGTACAATGACGATAAAATGCCTTATAGTTTTATGTGGTGGTTAGATAAAACACGTAAAGAATATGCCAGTACCTATCAGCCGTATGTTTTTAACGCCGGCCCCGCCCAGGCGCAGGTACAAACCAAAAATGTGGTTGATGAGTTACAGCAACAGTATGTTGAAAACATATTTAATTTAAATGCCATAGAGGAGCTGGAACGCAGTACTGCAAAAAAAGAAATTAAATTTAGTGCGGATAAAAAAGAAGACCGCATAATAAAACGCTTTATACAAACCGAACCTCAAATTAAGCATCCAACCGGGATAAGACTGGATAATGAAAATAAAGCCAAAAAAAGCTCGGAAGACGCTGACGAAATAGTAACCGAAACACTGGCGCGTATTTATACCGAACAAATGCTGTATCCAAAAGCTATAAGTGCCTATAAAAAATTGATGTTGAAATTTCCGGAAAAAAGCCTTTACTTTGCCAGCCAGATTGAACAGATAGAAAAGAAATCAAATTAATATAAAGAAATGTATTTAGTTTTAATAATTATAACCGTTATTGTATGTGCCCTTTTAGGCATGATCGTATTGATACAAAACCCTAAGGGCGGTGGTCTTACTTCTAATTTTTCAAGCCAATCGCAACTAATGGGTGTGCAAAAAACCGGCGACTTTTTAGAAAAAGGTACCTGGGTATTAGCCATCAGCTTAATGGTATTATCGCTTTTAATTAATGTAGCGGTAAAAAGCGGCGTATCATCCACTACTAATGGGTCGCAATATGAGGAGCAAATTAAAAAATCATTAAAAGCTCCGGCATCATCATCGTCAACGGCACCATTGTTACCCGGAACTGCAGCGCCAACACAAGCACCGGCTCCTAAAAAATAATTTTAACGATAAGCATAAAATAAGGCTCGGAATATATTCCGGGCCTTATTGTTTTTTGTATTTTATACTGACACGTTGGCATTATACATTAAGACTGTATAAACTATAAAAACCCCCATTTACATAAATCTGACAATACAACAGTAATATATGTCAATAAAGGCATTTTATGTGGCTTGGCATAATTGATGTTGAAGGGCAAGCATTAACACAAACTTTTTTATAAACTCAAGAATTATATAATTATGTCATTAAAAATTAAACCTAGCGCAGATAGGGTAGTAGTTGAAGCTGCCGCTGCAGAAGAAAAGACCGCTTCGGGCATCATTATCCCTGATACAGCTAAAGAAAAACCTCAAAAAGGAACTGTAGTAGCTGTTGGTCCGGGTAAATATGCTGATCTGTCTGGAGTGCTTATCCCAATGGCTTACAAAGTAGGCGACGAAGTTTTATATGGCAAATATGCAGGTACCGAAATTACTGTGGATGGTAAAGAATACCTGATTATGCGTGAATCTGATATTTTCGCAGTAATTTAATTAATGTTGAATTGTTGATACGATCAATCATTAATTCAATAAATCACTAATTCAAAATTAAAAAATACGATGTCAAAACAAGTTAAATACAATGTTGAAGCGCGCGATGCCTTAAAAAGAGGTGTTGATATTTTAGCGAACGCTGTAAAAGTAACGTTAGGTCCTAAGGGACGTAACGTAATTATTGATAAGAAATTTGGTTCGCCAATAATTACCAAGGACGGTGTAACCGTTGCTAAAGAAATTGAATTAAAAGATGCTTTAGAAAACATGGGTGCCCAAATGGTAAAAGAAGTAGCCTCAAAAACTGCTGATATTGCCGGCGATGGTACTACTACTGCAACTGTTTTAGCGCAAGCTATTGTTACTGCAGGTATAAAAAACGTAGCCGCAGGCGCAAATCCAATGGATTTGAAACGCGGTATTGACAAAGCCGTTAGTGCTGTTGTTGCTGATTTGAAAAAACAATCACAAACAGTTGGCGAAGACAATAACAAGATCAAACAAGTTGCCTCTATATCGGCTAATAATGATGAGCTTATCGGTTCGTTAATTGCCGAAGCAATGGGTAAAGTTGGTAAAGATGGTGTTATTACTGTTGAAGAAGCTAAAGGAACCGAAACCGAAGTTAAAACTGTTGAAGGTATGCAGTTTGACCGTGGTTACCTGTCTGCTTACTTTGTAACCAATACTGATAAAATGGAAGCAGAACTGGAAAACCCTTATGTGCTTATCTACGATAAAAAAATATCTTCAATGAAGGAGTTACTTCCTATTTTGGAGAAACAAGTGCAAACCGGCAAACCATTATTAATTATTGCTGAAGATCTGGATGGCGAAGCACTATCAACTTTAGTAGTAAACAAAATACGTGGCTCGCTTAAAGTTGCTGCCGTTAAAGCTCCAGGCTTTGGTGATCGCCGTAAAGCGATGTTAGAAGATATTGCTACCTTAACTGGTGGTACCGTAATATCTGAAGAACAAGGTTATAAATTAGAAAATGCTGAACTGAGCTACTTAGGTACTGCTGAGAAAGTATTAATTGATAAAGACAATACTACGATCATTAACGGTGGCGGTAACTCTGACGATATTAAAGGTCGTGTAAACCAGATCAAATCTCAGATGGAATCTACCACATCTGATTATGATAAAGAAAAATTACAAGAGCGTTTAGCTAAATTATCAGGTGGTGTTGCTGTATTATATGTTGGTGCAGCTACCGAAGTTGAAATGAAAGAAAAGAAAGACCGTGTTGACGATGCTTTACACGCAACCCGTGCCGCTGTTGAAGAAGGTATAGTTGCAGGTGGTGGTGTTGCTTTCATCCGCGCTGTTGAAGCTTTAGCTGACCTTAAAGGATCAAACGAAGACGAAAATACCGGCATCCAGATTATTCGTCGTGCTATTGAAGAGCCATTACGTCAAATTTGCGAAAACGCAGGTATTGAAGGCTCTATCGTAGTACAAAGAGTTAAAGAAGGTAAAGCCGACTTTGGTTACAATGCACGTACGGATAAATACGAAAACTTAATTGGTGCAGGTGTTATTGACCCTACTAAAGTAGGCCGCGTAGCCTTAGAGAATGCAGCTTCAATTGCAGCTATGTTGTTAACAACAGAGTGTGTATTGGCTGATGATCCTGAAGAAGCACCTGCCGGTCCAATGGGCGGCGGTGGCGGCATGGGCGGTATGATGTAAGCCCCCTAACCCCCTAAAGGGGGAATAATAAAACTTTAAACCCTTGTCTGTTATTTCAGACAGGGGTTTTGTTTTTGTATACTATGTGTAAAGTCATGCAAGCGTAAACACACGGTCATTGTTTAATCAAATGATTAATTTTTGAATTTAAAGCTTGTATTTAGGCTTATTTTTGTAATCAAATACTGATGATCATAAACAAGGCACAACAATTGAATACATTATCACATGAAACATTTAACAGATACCACCAGGCATATACGCTCAACCATAGTTGATTGGGTGTTGTTTAAAGGCCCCGAGCTGTTTATAACTATTTACGGAAAATAATAATTGTTAACTTCGTAGCTTGAATTATGAAGCTACAGGAATTATATGATCTGGCCTATAAATGGCTTTTAATAAACGGCTCCAAATCACTAATAGGTTTTATAATACTATTAGTAGGGCTAAGGCTCATCAAAGTTTTCACGGTTCGCATACGCGGCAGAATGAGCCGCCGACAGGTACACTCTTCACTACAACCATTTTTTCTTAGTCTGGCCATTACGGCATTATATGTATTGCTTATAATACTGGTATTAAACATTATCGGTTTTCCGCTGACAATGTTTAGCACTATTTTAGGTGGTTTTACAGTTGCGGTTGGTTTAGCGTTATCAGGAACATTTCAAAACTTTGCCGGTGGTGTGCTCATCCTACTTTTAAAGCCCTTCCAACTGGATGATAACATTGTTGCCCAGGGCCAGGAGGGCCGTGTAATATCTATACAGGTGTTTTATACTGTATTAATTACTGCTGATAATAAAACTATCATCATCCCTAACGGTAAACTGTTTAACGAGGTAATAGTAAATATTACCCGCGAGGGCAAACGCCGACTTGATTTTGAAGTGAAATTAGGTTATTATGTAGATATTGATCAGGTAAAACAAATAATGCTGGATACGGTAAATGCCGCCCCGGGCATATTACCCGACCCAGCCATACGCGTAGGCGTTATAGGTTTAGAAGTTGATTGTATACGTTTTACCATCAATGCCTGGGTGCAACCAGCCGATTATTTAAATGCAAAAATAGCCCTACAGGAAAACATCCTAAAAAATTTGAAAGCTGCCGGGGTAAGGTTATTAGGTACCTAAGCAATTAACTCCATACCAAACAAGGTTACAATATGCTGTTGCAGTTTTAACTGTACCTCGTTCATGTCAATTGGTTTACCTAATTCTTTTTGCAGGGTAGTAACAGCCTTATCGCTAATACCACAGGCCACTATATTGTTAAAGTAATTAAGATCTGCATTTACGTTTAGCGCCAGGCCATGCATAGTTACCCATCGGCTGCAGCGTACACCCATGGCACTGATCTTTCGTGCACGTGCATTATCGCTGTCAAACCAAACACCGGTATAGCCCTCATAACGGCCCGCTTGCAGGCCATAATCGGCAAGGGTTAAAATTACGGCTTCTTCCAGCGTGCGCAGGTATAGGTGTATATCGGTAAAAAAATTATCAAGGTCCAATATCGGGTAGCAAACCAATTGGCCCGGCCCATGATAGGTAATATCGCCGCCACGATTAATAGGATAATAAACAGCATTTTTCTCCTTTAGCCCGGCATCATCTAACAATAAGTTTTCGGGCTTGCCACTTTTACCCAAAGTGTAAACATGCGGGTGCTGGCAAAATATTAAATAGTTGGGTGTAATAGCGCTTTCATCCGGATGTTCGCGCAGGTTGATCTTTAATTTAATGGTATCGGCAAATAGGGCCTCCTGTTTATCCCACGCTTCTTTATAGTCAATAAGCCCCCAGTCAAGCACAGTTACTTTTTTATTTTTCATCCTTTCACGTATCCAATCATGTAGTCCTCGTACTGCAAATATCCCACTTTATAATCAATAGCTACTTCGCCTTTTTGCAAGCGGGCGCTCACTTCTCCTTTGTCAGCATAATCAAAAGGCTGCAATGCAATATTATCTAAAAACGAGATTGCTTTTTGCCCGAAGCATTTATAAACCGCCTCTTTGGCGCACCAGCAAACATATAGCTGTTGTATTTTATGGCCGCTATCAATGCTGGCAAGTTCCTGCGGGCGCATAAACTTATGGGCTATACGCTCAACCTTTTCCTTCACATGCTCAATATCAATGCCTACAGGTGCTTTTTTACTGATCATTACTGCAGCGTAATCAAATGAGTGGCTAAATGAGATATGATAGGGTAGTGTTACCAGGTAGGGTTTGCCATGCTCATCTACTTTGCAATCAATATACTCGTCAGTAAGCAGCATTTTACGTAATAGTACCCTCGTGCCCAGCCAATGCAGGTTACGTTTGCCGTTACTTATTTGTTCAATAAAATTTTTTTCGCCTTCGTCTAACTGTAGCTGGTTGTATAGCTCGTCTGCTTTTTCCTCAATCTTCCAGAGTGCAAACTCTGTATCATCATCAACGCGTTGCCGGTATGCTATAGCCATAGGGTAAAATTGCAAAAAGGATAGCAAACTTATGTCAATTAATTCTAAATTTAGCCCAACATCCCCAAAGCATGATATTATCTGATAAACGTATCCTTGAAGAAATTGAAAAAGGCCATATAATTATTGAACCTTTTAAACGCGAATGCCTGGGTACAAACTCCTACGATGTACATTTAGGTAAACACCTGGCCACTTACCGTAACCGGGTGCTAGATGCAAAAGTACATAATGAGATAGACGGCTTTGAGATACCTAAGGAGGGTTTTATATTACAGCCAAACACATTGTATTTAGGTGTTACCATGGAGTACACCGAAACCCATAAACATATTCCGTTTTTAGAGGGAAAATCAAGCACCGGCAGATTAGGTATTGATATACATGCTACGGCCGGTAAAGGCGATGTAGGCTTCTGCAATACCTGGACACTTGAAATATCGTGCAGCCAGCCGGTAAAAATTTATGCGGGTATGCCAATTGGCCAACTCATATATTTTGTTGTTGAGGGGGATATAGAAACCCTTTATAATCAAAAGGCTGATGCCAAATACAATAATCCCACTACCCGACCGGTAGAAAGCATGATGTGGAAGAATATTTTTTAACCTATTTATCTTGCCTCATTTACGTACAATAAAAGTGGTGCAACTTTGTTAGTTATTTGCTAAACTAAATTTACCCCAAAAGTCTATTGCCTTTGATATTTCTATATCACTTTGAGGTGCTGCCCTGGGTATGTTAGACTGCCTTGAAATGCTATTGCGCAAAGCTGCTTCAATATCAGCGGTAGATGGCGGACCACTACCGGCAGGCACCTTAACAAGCACAGTTGTTGTCATGATGGTATGTCCCATTGACACCGGCCCCCCGGCATCATGTATGGTAACTGCGTTGAGTTTAATATTAAACGACCAATCATTTTTAATCAGTTCGGCAGCATGAAATAACTCCAGCGGTACAGCTTCTTCATATACTAAATAGTCATTATCATCAAAATTAATAGCTGTTTGTATTTTAAAGGCGTTTTCCACATTGATCTGGTTTTCCTCAACGTCTTTAAATCCTTTAATACCTATTTTTCTTAATTTGGTAATATCAGCCCGCAATCTTTTTTCTTCAAGGGTGTTAGCGGGACGGTTAATTGCTTCAACGCCGCTTACCGGAAAAGTAACCGAGAAGGCTGATTTTTTGCGACCTTTTGTGTCAATAGAGAAAGTAATACCCGATGCTAAAATAGCATTTTGTTGTACCAGGTCATTAGTTTTAACTACCAGATACAGGTTGTTTTTATCATTTGCAATGGTGTAGTGTATATTTTTTTCGGCGTTATAATAGGTTAAACTATCGCCCCATTCCTTACTATCGCCATCAATAATTACAGCATTTACCGGAGTTTTTAAGTCAAGAGTTTCCTGAGCATAAACGGCAGCAGCTAAAAGTAGTTGCGCGCTTAAAATTCCTATTAAAAAGGTTGAAGTTTTTTTCATGTAATCCGGTTTAATTAAGTTAAAATGAAATTAACTTATAGTAGTGATGAAACCAAATATATAACTACATATTTAGTAAAAAAATATAATAGCAGGTGCGATAGTTACGTAGCTAAAAAATAATGCCCACCTGTTTAGGTCGGCATTATTAAATAAAACTGTATAAATTTTAATTATTGTGCTTTGACTAACGTTATTTTGCCCCAAAAATCAATTGGTTTTTGTTCAGCTTCGGCATTTGCGCCCTTTGGAACACCGCCACCAACATTTACACGACCACCAGCTGGACGGCCAGTACGACCTCCCCCGCCGGCAAAGCTAGGTACACCGGCCATTGAAATCTCGCTACCCATGCTGTTCATTTCGGGTTTCACGGGCGGGTTCAACTTAATATTAAATGTCCAGTCACCTTTTGCTAATTCGCCTGCATGAAAAAGATTCAGCGGAATAGCTTCTTCATATATCATATATCCTTTATCATCAAAACCAATGGCAATATTTATTCCAAAAGCATTTGATAAAGCTATATCATCGTCACTGATATCTTTGAAGCCTTTTACACCTATCTTTCTAAAATTTAGTAAACCCGCTCTCAGCTTATTTTCTTCAAGGTTCGGGGTACTATGTTTCATGTTTTCCTGCCCACTTTCGGGAAAAGTAACTGCAAAACCAGACTTTTTACTGCGACCCTTAACATCTATGCTAAAAGTTACTCCTGATGATAATATGAAATTTTGTTTTCCCAGATCATTGGTTTTTATAACGAGGTAAATGTTTTCTTTATCATTAGCGATAGTATAATTTATTTTATTTTCAGCATTATAATAACTTAAGCTATCTCCCCACTCCGTGTTGATACCATCAATGGTTACGGCTGTTGCCGGAGATTTTAAAGCCAGTACAGTTTCCTGGGCGTAAGTTGCACCAGCAGAAATTATTTGCATGCCTACTGCGCATAACAAATACGAACAAACTTTTTTCATGATATTGGGTTTAATTGGAAGTTTAAAAGGTTGAATTTAAATTTTTATAACTGCACATTAAAATTTTTATCCTGTTTTTGAGTAATTTTGTAATTACACATGCCAACAGAAACCCAGGAACAAACCTTTACCCTCGAAGAATTATTAGTAGGGCTTAAAGAAATACATCGTTTAATTTTATGGAATGACGATATTAATACTTTTGACCATGTTATATATTGCATGATAAAGTACCTGGATTATTCAGAATCGCAAGCCGAAAAAATCGCCTGGAAAGTACACAACGAGGGTAAGTGCGCCGTATTAGAAGGCTCATTTACCGAAATGGAAATTTATCGCAAAATTTTACAGCAGGAAATGCTGACGGTGAGTGTGGAGTAGTGATTAGTTAATCAGTGATTAGAAATTAGTATTTTAGTAAATAGAATACAAAAGGCAGCCTGATTATTAGGCTGCCTTTTGTATAGTTACTAATCACTGATAAACTGATCTCTAATCACTAAACAACAAAATTCCACCCGTGTGTGTCAGGGGTGTTGCCATATTTTATATCATTTAAGGCTTTTAAGGCCTTTTGTGAAAACTCCCGTTGTTTCGGGTCTATCAGCGTATATTCCTCGCCATTATGGCTAATTGAGCCCACTGATGCAATGGTAGCCGCAGTTCCGGCGCCAAAGGCATCTGTAAGTTTGCCATTTTTAGCGCCCTCAATTATTTCGGCTACGGATACTTTACGCTCCTCAACCGGGAAACCCCACTCGCGGGCCAGCGCAATAACCGTATCGCGGGTTACGCCATCTAAAATGGTATCCTGTGCCAATGGGGTTATTAACTTGCCATCCAGTACAAACATTACATTGGCGGCACCCATTTCTTCAATATATTTATGCTCTTTAGCGTCTGTCCATATCAACTGGTCAAAGCCTTCTTCGGTAGCTTTACGTGCTGGTAACATGGATACACCATAGTTGCCCGATGATTTGGCATAACCCATACCACCTTCGGCAGCGCGGGTGTAATGTGTTTCAATTTTTACCCTTAATGTTTTTGAAAAATACGGGCCAACCGGGCAGGTTAACACCATGTATTTATAAGTTTTTGAAGGGGTTACCCCTAAAAATTTATCAGTAGCAAACATAAACGGCCTTATGTATAACGAGTGGTTGGCTTCTTGCGGTATCCAATCTCTGTCTAAATCAACTAATGCAGCAATGCTTTGTAAAAACACTTCTTCGGGCATGGCTGGCATACACAAACGCTCGGCTGATTTATTGAATCTGGCGGCATTTTTTTCCGGACGGAAAATAGATACCGTACCATCATGATGCTTATATGCTTTTAATCCTTCAAAAAATGATTGTCCGTAATGTAATGCTGATATACCGGGACCGACCAGGATATCACCATAAGGGACAATTTCAAAATTCTTCCACTCACCATCTTCAAAATCAGCCACAAACATGTGGTCAGAAAATATATGGCCAAAGGGTAAATTACTAAAGTCCGTTTGCTCCAAACGAGAACTTTTTGTCTTGGTGATCTTAATGTCAAGCGTATCGGTCATGGCTTTACGTGTTTAAAAATTCAGAACTTGCAATTTACCTAAATTTGAATTGTATTGCCAATAATTTTTACTGGTAAATAGTAAATTTTAGTTAATAAAATATATTCCATACATCATTTGGTATACGGGCAAAAATGTGCCGTTAGTGTGGTTTATACACTATATAATGCGTATATTATTTTGCGGGGATAATGCTTTGATAGGGTACGCTTACCGGCAAAATGCTGCCATTAACCAGCAATTGGTGCCTTTCTATTTTATTAATCTTGTTTAAAGCCACTATAAATGAGCGGTGTATGCGTGCAAATTGCTTAGCCGGCAATAAGGTTTCCACCTCCGTTATCGTCATCCGCGAAAGGATGGTTTTGTCTTTCAATACAAAATTTACATAGTTGCCGGTAGCTTCCAGATAATAGATATCTTCAAAATTTACGCGTATTTGCTCATAACCTGTTTTTAAAAAAAGGTAGTCCTTTTTATCAGCTGTGCCTCGTAGCGTATAAATTTCATTGGCCTTATTGCAGGCTTTAATAAATCGTGCCAGCGAAAACGGTTTCAGCAAATAATCAACCGCGTCCAGTTCAAAGCTTTCCACCGCGTGTTCTGAATAGGCGGTAGTAAAAATAACCATCGGCCTCTTACTAAGGCAACTCAGCAGATCCATGCCCGAAATGTCCGGCATTTTAATATCCAGAAAAATCAAATCAACAGGCTCATGCTGCAAAAATTCAATGGCCTTAAAAGCATCCGTAAACTCGGCTTTCAATTCAATAAACCCCACTTTAGATGCGTGCGATCGCACTACATCTAAAGCTATGGGTTCATCATCAATGGCAATGGCGGTTAACATACAATAAATGTAGGTTTATTTATTCAATACATTTTCTATCTGGCTGTATAAGGCTTCCCTTTCGCTGGGCCTGCTGGCATCCTTCACCGCTACTTTACCCTCCCGGTCAAAAATTATATAAGTAGGATATTTTTGTTGGCTGTCAATCACACCAAGTTCGTTCCACAGGGGCCCCATCTGGTTGCGCGTCCTGCGCACGTGCTCAGCAGGGATATTGTTGATTAAAATAAAGTCGCGCCATATCTCGTCATCTTTATCTTCTTCTAACGCGATATTTAAAAATATCACATCTTTATCTTTAAAGCGGGCTTTTAAAGGCTGGTCATACGCCAGTTCTGCTATGCAGGGCGGGCATTGGGTATACCACATATCAACCAAAACCACTTTACCTTTATAGGGTGCCATTAACTCTTTTAATGAGGATATACTTTTATAATCGGGCCGTATCCTAATGTTTAAATTATGGGCGTATTGGTCTCTTTCTTTTTTTAAAGGGATAAACATTTTTTCAGCAGCTGCGATATACTGCTCATTGGTTAAATTACCCTTTATAAAATACAATAGCTTATCTGCCGACTGTAACTGGCTCGACATGCAAAAATTAAACATCAGGTTGGTTAATTGCTTTTCCCAGGCATATTGTGGTGCAGCCGCAGTTATACGTGTTGTAAAAGCGTATTCCTCGTTGCCATCTTTTTTTATTTCATTAAGCAAATCATCATAATCAATACCGGTACTGGCTTTAAGTATTTCATTAGCTTTTACTTTATCAGGATTGGCATTATAGGTGTAAATACCTTTCCATGATTTAAACCTGAAGTATTCATTTAAATAAAGATTAGCATATAAGCTACCGTCCAATTCATTCTTAGTAGGGAGGCCAAATTTTTTAAGTACGGTATCAATAAAATGCAGGTTAAAGTTTGCCCGGTTTTTACGGTTATTTAGCCAGCTGCCTACATTAACCGATACCGCATCGGCATATTCATATCTTACCTCAGTTGCAATTATTTTTTTTGTTGATGCCGGTAAATTTGATTGGTTAACCAGTTTTTGTGTGCTATCCAAACTATGCATTATAGCCGGTACTTTATATTGAACAACTGAATCAACAGGCCATGTTGCATAGGAGTTTTTAACTTTTAATTCTTTAACAAACGGAAGTTCTGTCACTTCCAAATTTAGCTTTTGTATCAGATCGTTCTCCGGTTTGGCTTTCCCGGCAAAAGCAAATATTGGCGAAGCGCTGTTATTTATAGAAACATATAATGGTCTACCCGGACTAAGTAATAAATATTGTTTAGCCGATTTGTAGATGAGCATTATAAATTTGGGAGTGTGGTAGGGGTAAGCTGTATGAAATTTACCAGCTACATCAGTTTTTAAATAAACAGAGTTTTTTGCCCAATAATTACCATCATAGGATAGATTCACTTCTACCGAGTCACCCTTGACTGAACCTTTAATATTGCCTGTAAGTAGTAGCTGGCCCATGCTCATTTTAGTGCAAGCCAGTAATAAAATAATAAGTTGTAATTTTTTCATTTCGTTTAAGTTTTATAGCGCAAAGTAGGTACATGCACCTGTTTGTTAAAGCAAATGGGACGGAACCAAGAAATGGTGGGATGAATATTAAAGCTGAATGGTAAGATGTATAAAAAACTCTTTCGCGCTTTCGCGGATCACCAGGTCATGGCGGTTGGGATACAGCAATTGCAAACGCTGTTGTATATTTTTTAAGCCAATGCCGCTTTTGTCTTTTTCAGGATCGGCGCCGGATTTGGGATGTATGGTGTTGGTTACATCAAAAAGCAATTCGCTATCGCGCTTATGCAGTGTTATTTTTATGTGCGATGGTTGGCGCAGGCTTATGCCATGTTTAAAAGCATTTTCAACAAAAGGGATAAGCAGCATAGGCGCAATTTGCAGGCCGTTTGGCTGCTCATCAATTTGTATATCAATAATAATATCAGGCGAAGTTTGTGTACGCAGCTTTTGAAGATCAATATAATTATTCAGGTAGTCAATTTCACGTGTTAATGATATTTGTTCCTGTACGTTTTCCTGCAGCATAAAGCGCATCATATCCCCCAGTTTTTGTATGCCTGTGCCAGTGCGGTCAGCATTTTCTTGCAAGGCAGTGCCGTAAAGCGTATTTAAGGCGTTAAATAAAAAATGTGGATTTATCTGCGAACGCAAAAAATCAAGATTAGCATTTGACTGCCCCAGAGCGGTTTTAAGCCCTGTTATTTCTGCGAATTTTGATTGCCGGTAATGGTAAACAAACCAAGTTGAGGTACTTATAATAACAATATGTAAGGCTATGCAAAAACTGATAAGCAAAAACACAATTGATAGTTTGGATACCCCAATCATCAAACTATAGCCAACGCATAGTAAAATAATTATAATAACCGCAATAAGGGTTAACCGGTATAGATAATACCAAAAATCTTTTTTTTTGCTTTTTACTATGGGGATAAGCTTCCCATAAGCATAAGCATAAACTGGTATGGCCGGTAATACAATAACCACCCACATAATTCGGTAATCATCTGCCAGGCCGGGCATATTTAACAGAAGTTGGATGGCTGTCCAAAAGGTTATTAGTATAATAACATCTTCAATTGTGTTGATGGCGTGATTACTAAACTTAAATTTATTAACAGCTGAATAAAGACTGTATTTGAGTAAAGTATAAATTGCGTAAGTAAAATAGATCCAAAAAACGGCAGTAAAGCTTTTTGAAAAAATTTCTGAAACTATTGGCCCGGACGGATTGCCCCCATAAAACAGGTAATTTTTTACGAGGATATCTGCAAGTCCCCAAACAACACCTGTCAGTAAGAGCAAACCTATACCTAATGCAATATTTTTGATGGGTTTTACATTAGCCGCGAGATTTTTAACTATAATAAAATGTAACAGCAAATAACAACCGTAAAGGCTTACATATTTTAATGTGAAGGGTAAAAAGTAATTGGTAAAATAAGAATAAACTAAATGCCGTGATTCAAAATCATATTGATGAATATTTTCATTATAGGTTTGTGGATTAGCAATCACATTTAACAAGTAAAATATAGCAATAAGCGCTAATATGGATATCAGCCATAATTCGACTTTATTGATAAATGAAATTTTTAACTGGTTCATGGTTGCAGGTTTAAATATACCGTAAAGTAAACGGCAATTAATTACCCGCTAAAACAAATGTGACGAAACAGTAAAAATGTGGGACGAAAACTTATTCTTCCACTATCGCCAGCAACTCATTTAACTCAGCAACCTTTTCTGCCGAGCCTAAGTTCTCGTACGCGCTTATTAAATTACGTATTACCCGTTTAATAATTTCGGTATTTGAGCAGGGTTCATAAAACTGCTTGTCAAATTTTAGGTTAAGTTGCTTTAAAAACATATCTACATCCCTGCGGCCAAAAATAAGCCCCTTATTAAAAGCATTGATATAAAACAGGATGCCGCCTTCAAAATCGCTTTGCTGCGTTTCGTCAACATAAGCCAAAATAAAATACTTGGGCAGGTTTACGCCATAAACGGGTATATCCAGCTTTTGCGCTATGATGGAGTAAATAATAGCCAGCGATATCTGATTGCCCTTTTTGGTTTCCAACACCTGACTCAAATAGCTGTTTTGCGGATCAAGATGATTACTGGTATTGCCACTATAGCCATACAGGTGATAAAATACATGGTTAATGAGTTTTATTTGTTCGGAAGGGCTGGCCTCGTTCATCATTTGGATCCATATATCGCGCTTAATGGCCTCTATCTGGTTTATGAGTTTTTGCTCGTCAAGGTCGGGGTATTGGTAGCGGTTAATAATCAGCGCGCCCTGCAGCAAGTCAAAAGCGCCGCCATGCAGCCAAAGTTTCAGATCGTTTTTTACAATACCGAACTGAATTTCGTGCACCAGATTGGCAATGCGCTCTTGCTGTATCGCGTCAAAAGCTTGCTCAAAAGCACTTTCCAGGTGCTCAATAGCTTCGCTGCCGTATGACAACAATTTATCATGAACGTGGTTATATATCTCCTGGTCGGGGTCGTCCAGCAGGCGTATCAATGAATTTACTTCTGTTTGATTTATCATTCTTAATGCTAAAATACTAAACGTTTATATAATTTTACAACCATGTTAAATTTAAGGTTCGCTGCGGACTACCTTTTATATCGTTTAAAAGCCAAAACAAGGCACGGAACACACTCGCCATTTGTTTACAGGCTGGTTGATAAAGTTATCTACGATTTTAATGCCAAAAAAGTATATCCCGAAATTGAAAATATTCGATCCGGACTTTTAAAAGACGACCGCGTTATTACGTTGACCGATCTAGGCGCGGGCTCGCATGTAAATAATGATCGCCAAAAAAAAATAAGTATCCTAGCGGCCAACTCCCTTAAACCTCCAAAACTGGCACAACTGCTTTACCGTTTAGTGGCCGATTTGCAGCCCGAAAACATCATAGAATTAGGTACCTGTTTAGGCACAACCACCCTATATCTGCAAAAAGCCGCCCCTGCTGCCAAAGTATATACATTAGAGGGCTGTCCCGAAACCGCGCGCATTGCTAAAGAGAGTTTTAATAAAGCCGGGTTGTTCCATATTAACTTAACCACCGGCAACTTTGATAATACCCTGCCGGGGATAATTGAAAAATTGGATAAAGTTGATTTTGTGTTTGTAGATGGCAATCACCAAAAGCAAGCTACCCTAAACTATTTTGGATGGTGCCTGCCCAAAGTACACGAGGGCACACTGCTGATTTTTGATGATATATACTGGAGTGAAGGGATGAAAGAAGCCTGGGCCCAAATCAAGGCGCACCCCAAAGTTACCGTTACCATTGATTTATTTTGGATAGGGTTGGTGTACTTTAAAACTGATCAGGCTAAAGAGGATTTTGTTATTAGTATATAGTTCATGGTAAAATCTAACTATGAACTATGAACTATGAACTATGAACTATGATCCATGAACTATCAACTAACTAAAACGCCTGCCCCAACCCAATATAAAAGCCGCTTTGGCGTTGCTCGCCGGGGGCTTTTTGGCCCATGCCATAGTCAAGCCTCACGCTAAGTCCTTTTTCGATATCGAAAAAGTAACGCACGCCGCCGCCGTAATTAGGTTTAAGCGTATTGATATCAAAACTGGTATGAAAAACCTCGCCGGTACCTAAAAAACCTACTAAGCCAAAACGTTCATTGATACGGTAGCGCAGTTCGGTTTGTCCGGCTATATAGTTGCGGTCGCGGTAGCGGCCGCCGTAGTAACCGCGCATCATTTCGTCGCTGCCCATTTGGGGTAGTAAATAAAATGGCGAACGGCCGCCAACCAAACTTTGTTCCTGCACATCAAACGCCAAAACAAAAGTCTTGCTCAGGCTAAAAAATTGCGTGTACTCTATATTGAAAAATCCACCTTTATAGCTGTTGTTGCCAAATATGCCCTGCATGGCATTAAAATAGGCGTTTACCGATATGCCTTTCGTAGTATAGGTATTATTATTACGATTATCAAAAGTTAAGCTTGGGCCAATATAAGCAAAGGCACCACCGCTACGGTCTTCAACTAAATTGCTTGTGCTAAAAATGCCGGTAGTATTTTCAGGCTTGTAAGTATAGTTTAGGCCCCCTGCTACAAAACCTACGTATAAGTTTTTGGCCATTAATTTTTCAGCAGCGAGGGTTAGTTTATAACGCTTTTCGCCTACGTGGTCGGCATCTGCTTTGCGGGTGTTATTGCCTATACCATAAAAATCAGCCGGAAAATTGATATAGCCTATGGCAGCGCTATAATGATATTTGTTTTTTGACGTCCAGCGGCTGGTACTAAGGTTAAGGCGGTTTTGCCCTTTAGCCGTAATGGTAGCATAACCATATATATTGGATACCCGTGTTTCGTGGTTAATGGTATCGGTATAAAATGAATACAGTGCTGCGCCGCCAACTTCAACCCCTGTTTCGGGTGCCGAGGTAAGCACCGGCAACACTACAAAGCTGCCGCGTTTGCTGGTATCTTTTTCAAAATACATACGTCGGATAAACTTTGGGATAATTTTTTGCGCCTGCACGCTTTGTATGGCCGAGGTGATTAGGATCAGGGTCAGTATTTTTTTCATACGGAGATTATGTACGAAGATAAATTTTAAAGCATTGTTTGTAGAATTTAGAATTTAAAAATCCTCATTTCAGCAAAATACCTACTTTTGCGGTTGATTTAGATTTTAAGAAAATGAGCAACGCAAAAGGCCCGATATCCCAGTTTATTGAAAAAAATTACCTGCATTTTAACGCAGCAGCATTAATGGACGCGGCGAAAGGTTATGAAACACATCTGCTGGAAGGCGGCAAAATGATGGTTACCCTTGCAGGTGCCATGAGTACTGCCGAACTGGGTATATCATTGGCCGAAATGATACGTCAGGATAAAATAGCCATTATATCATGCACTGGCGCTAACCTGGAAGAGGATATTATGAACCTGGTTGCACATTCGCACTATAAAAGGGTACCTAACTACCGTGATCTTAGTCCGCAGGATGAGTGGGATTTGTTGGAGAACCATTACAACCGCGTAACAGATACCTGTATACCAGAAGAGGAAGCATTCCGCCGTTTGCAAAAGCATATCCATAAATTATGGAAGGATGCGGATAATGCCGGCGAGCGTTACTTTCCGCATGAGTATATGTACAAAATGTTGTTGAGCGGCGATTTGGAGCAGTACTATGAAATTGACCCAAAAAACTCCTGGATGCTGGCAGCTGCCGAAAAAAACCTGCCCATTGTAGTGCCGGGCTGGGAGGACAGTACCATGGGCAACATCTTTGCATCATACGTTATTAAAAACGAGATAAAGGCCGTTACCATGAAAAGCGGCATTGAGTATATGGCCTGGCTGGCTGATTGGTACGTTAAAAATTCATCAGGTAAGGGCATTGGGTTTTTCCAGATAGGCGGTGGTATAGCCGGCGATTTCCCGATTTGTGTAGTGCCCATGCTGTACCAGGATATGGAAATGCCCGAGATACCTTTCTGGAGTTATTTCTGCCAGATATCTGATTCAACTACGTCTTACGGCTCGTACTCGGGTGCTGTACCTAACGAGAAAATTACCTGGGGCAAACTGGATATTCATACTCCCAAATTTATCGTGGAGAGCGATGCCACTATTGTCGCGCCATTGATATTTGCCTGGATATTGGGGCAATAAAAATGATGTTCCTGGTGGTGGCGTTCGCAGATTAGTGAACGCCAGGAACAGTATGAACTCAATACCGATCATACAAAAATGAAGGACACTTGTTTATCCAAAAAATAACAGATTCGTAATTAATGATTTAATATGTTGCATATTTTATTGATTTTCAGGGAGGTTTTTCATTGATTTTCTATTTATTTAGAACGATTATAAATTATTTATTACTGTCATTTATTTGTCAGCGATACTGTAATAAATTATACTTTTGTGGCTGAAAATTGGGGGATAAAACACGTCTTTCGGCACTTTCAACAACTTTTATACAATAATTATTTAGCACATATACACTTTATGAGGAGTATCTCATTGATTCTTAAACAATTCTCAAGGTCGGTTTTGCTGCTTGCCTGTTTAGCTGTATGGGGATTTTCTGCCCGGGCGCAGGGCGACGCTGCAAAAGGCGAGGCCCTGTTTAAATCAAATGCCTGTAACGGCTGTCATAAAATTGACCAACGTTCGGTAGGCCCGGCTTTAGGACCCATCATGGCATCAGAAACTGATGACAAATGGTTAACACACTGGATACGTAACAACCAGGAGCTAATTGGCGCTAAGGACCCTAAAGCGTTAAAAATTTACAACGAGTTTAACCAAACAGGCATGCCTGTGTTTACGCAGCTACCTGAAGGTGATGTTGCAGACATAATAGCCTATGTGCGTGCCGACTGGAAAAAAATGGGAGCTGCTAATGCTGGTCCTGCCGCCGGCGGTGCAGTTGCCGCGGTTGATGCCGGCCCAAGCAACCTGGTTATTTTAGGTCTTATTGGTGTTATAATAATAGCCTTTATTGTTATACTGGTACTTAACAGGGTTATTAGTACGCTTGAGCGCCTGCTGGTAAAAAACAAAAATATAATTGTTGAAGACGAAGAGGTTGTTGAAACCGAAAAGGTTGACAAATATGCCGGCATCAAAAAAATGGCGAAGAATAAGAAATTTGTATTCTTTGTTATTTTATGCGGTACAGTTGCTATGGGAAGCTGGACATGGGTTACCTTATGGAACACCAACGTACATACAGGCTACCAGCCGGTACAACCTATCAAATACTCGCACGAGCTGCATGCCGGTATCATGAAAATTGATTGCCAGTATTGCCATAGTGGTGCATACAAGTCAAAAAATGCTTCTATACCATCATTGAACGTATGTATGAACTGTCATAAGTCTATTGATAGGACGATGACCCAGAAAGCACCGTCTCCGGAGATACATAAGATTTATGATGCGTTGGGTTATGATCCTGCAACACAAAAGTATGATGCAACCAAAGCTCATCCAATACAATGGGTGCGTGTACATAACCTGCCCGACTTTGCTTACTTTAACCACTCGCAACACGTAAAAGTGGGCGGTATTAAATGCCAGCAATGCCACGGCCCGGTTCAGACCATGAAAGAGGTTTATCAATACTCGCCGCTTACCATGAAATGGTGTATACAGTGCCACAAGCGTACTGACATTAACATGAAAGGTAACGCGTATTACGAGAAAATGATAGAGGTACATGACCTGATCAAAAAAGGCGGTAAAGTTACCGAAGCCATGATGGGTGGTATTGAATGCGGCAAGTGCCACTATTAATTAAAGAGAACTTAGCATTACAGTTTATATATTATATAGCTTAAATGGATAGCAATAAAAAATACTGGAAAGGTTTAGAGGAGCTAAACAAAACGCCGGAATTTGTTGAGAACAATAAAAACGAATTTGCCGAACCTATTCCTATCGAAGATGTTTTAAGTGGAAATGGATTGATGGGGAAAACCCCGCGCCGCGACTTTTTAAAGGCAGTTGGTTTTGGCGTTGGCGCCGTTACCCTGGCAGCTTGTCAAAAAGTACCGGTACATAAATCTATCCCTTACTTAATCAAACCCGAAGAGGTAACTCCGGGTATAGCCAACTACTACACCTCAACTTATGATGGTCATGCTATTTTGGTTAAAACCCGCGAAGGTAGGCCAATTAAGGTAGAAGGTAACCCTAAAGATATATTAAGCAAAGGTGGTTTAAGCGCACAGGCACAGGCATCAGTATTAGATCTGTATGATGTTACCCGCGTAAAAGGCCCGTCGCTTAATGGCAATGATGCAGATTGGAACGATGTTGACACCTTTGTAAAAAGCGAACTGGCAGCTATTGCGGCCCAAGGCAAACAAATACGTTTGGTTACCTCAACCGTACACAGTCCGTCAACATTGGCAGTAATTGCTGATTTTATAGCCAAATATCCTACTGCAAAGCATATCAATTATGATGCGGTATCCTATACAGGTATAATACAAGCTAACCAAAACAGTTTTGGTAAAGCGGTATT
Organism: Mucilaginibacter sp.; assembly: GCF_039935595.1. Classification (GTDB taxonomy): domain Bacteria; phylum Bacteroidota; class Bacteroidia; order Sphingobacteriales; family Sphingobacteriaceae; genus Mucilaginibacter. The sequence continues at coordinate 24,394 of NZ_JBDTJZ010000157.1, forward strand.
GCCTCACTATAATTTTGATAAAGCAGATATTATTGTAAGCTTCGGCGCTGATTTTCTGGGTAGCTGGATATCGCCAACCGAGTTTACCTCACAATACGTACAAAACCGTAACAATCAGTCGTTAAAAAATAAAAAGATGTCGCGCCATATCCAGTTTGAAACGGGTATGAGCTTAACCGGTACCAACGCTGATGTACGTATACCTGTTAAATCGTCAGAAGAAGGTATTGCTTTAGTAAATTTATACAATGCCATTGCGGGTACAACTTTACCGGGCAGTAAAAAATTAACTAACAACGCGGCCAACAGCGCTATTATCATTGCAGCAAAAGAGTTGCAGCAGGCTAAAGGCAAGGCGCTTGTAGTTAGTGGCTCAAATGATGTAGCTACACAGGTTTTGGTTAATGCTATTAACTCATTACTGGGCAGCTACGGTACTACTATTGATCTGGATAACTATTCAAACCAATATGCCGGTAACGATGCTGCGGTATCCGAGTTTTTAAATGAAGTAAAAAGCGGCCAGGTTGGCGCGGTATTATTTTTAAATGCTAACCCTGCGTACGATCTATATAACGCTGCGGAGTTTACTAATGCTTTAGCTAAGGTACGTCTTAAAGTATCATTTGCTGATCATAAAGACGAAACTGCTGCTATTTGTAATGTTATTGCACCAAACCACCATTACCTGGAATCATGGGGCGATGATAATATTATTGATGGTTACTATACCATTTTGCAGCCAACTATTAACCCGGTATATGATACCCGCCAGGCAGAGCATAGCTTATTAGTTTGGAGCGAAAGCACCACGCCTGATTATTATACTTATGTTAAAAATAACTGGAGTACCAACCTTTTAGCTAAAGGCGGCTTAAGTGGCCAAAGCGGCTGGGAAACTCTATTGCAAACTGGTTTTGTAAAAGCTGCTGCAAAACCTGCGGTTGGTTATACATTTACCCGCGATATAAACGCGGTTGCAGTTACCATTTTAGCGCAAAGCGATAAGATGGCTGCAAGCGATGGTAAAATGGAACTACACGTTTACCAAAGCCCTGCAATGCTTGATGGCAAACGCGCCAACAACCCATGGTTACAGGAGTTGCCTGATCCGGTATCAAAAGTTACCTGGGATAACTTTGCAGCTGTATCACAAACCGATATTAAAAAATTAAATCTTGCCGAAGGCGATGTGATAAGCATTGATGCCAACGGCTATACCATTGCTTTGCCGGTACTATTACAACCGGGCCAGGCCGAGGGCACCATATCAGTAGCGTTAGGTTACGGCCGTACAGCAGCCGGCCCGGTGGGCAATAATGTAGGTAAAAACGCTTATCCGTTCCGCCAGTTCATAAACGCTACGGTACAAAACAACAACATAGTTAAAGTAACCCCAACTGGCGATAACATAGAGTTGGCTCAAACCCAAACTCACCACTCGGTAGAGGGACGTAACATTATACGCGAAACTACTTTAAAAGATTATTTAAAAGATCCTTACTCAGAAAGCGGCAAAACCGAAGATCATAAAAGCTATGACTTATGGAACGAGTATGAGCGCCCTGCTTATAACTGGGTAATGGCTATTGACCTTAACGCCTGTACCGGTTGCGGTGCTTGTGTGGTTGCTTGTAGCGCCGAAAATAACGTACCTGTTGTTGGCCGCGACGAAGTTAGGCGCCGCCGCGAAATGCATTGGATACGTATTGACCGTTACTACAGTTTTAACAGCAACGGGAAAGAAGTAACTAAAGAAAGGGAAATGGCAAACCTGACTGACATGAACAACGTTTCGGTTGTGCACCAGCCTATGCTTTGCCAGCATTGCGACCACGCGCCTTGCGAAACGGTGTGCCCGGTATTAGCTACCGTTCACTCGTCAGAAGGGTTGAACCACATGGCCTATAACCGTTGCGTAGGTACCCGTTACTGCGCTAACAACTGCCCATACAAAGTGCGCCGCTTTAACTGGTTTAACTACTGGAACGATTCGCGCTTTGATAACTACCTGAATAACGAGCATACCCAACTGGTGTTAAATCCTGATGTTACTACACGTTTCCGTGGGGTAATGGAAAAATGCAGTATGTGTATACAACGTATACAGGCAGGTAAGCTAACAGCTAAAATGGAAAAACGTCCGCTTGCTGATGGCGATGTTAAAATGGCCTGCCAGCAAACCTGCCCGGCCAATGCTATCATCTTCGGTAATGCTAATGATCCGGAATCAGAAGTATCAAAAGCATTAAAAAGTGAAAGAACATATTACGTGCTTGAAGAATTGAACGTGAAACCCGGTATCGGTTATCAGGTTAAAGTTAGAAACGTAGAAGAATTAAGAGCTTAATCATTACACAGAGATTTAGAATTAAAATATGGCATCTCATAATGAATCAATAATAAGGGAACCGTTAATTACGGGAAATGACATCACGTATGCAAAAATTACCAATGATGTGCTTTCTCCTGTTGAGAACATGCCCAACAAAGCATGGTGGATAGGTTTTACCGTGGCCTCGTTAGGCGCACTGCTTTGGGTAGTGGCCGTTAGTTATACCTTTTGGTATGGTATAGGCTCGTGGGGGTTAAATAAAACAGTAGGCTGGGCCTGGGATATTACCGGTTTCGTATGGTGGGTAGGTATTGGTCACGCGGGTACGTTGATCTCGGCGGTATTATTACTGTTCCGTCAAAACTGGCGTAACTCTATTAACCGCTCGGCCGAGGCGATGACCATCTTCGCGGTAATTTGCGCCGCTACTTATGTAGTGGGCCACATGGGCCGCCCGTGGATGGCCGTTTATACCTTGCCGCTGCCTAACCAATACGGGTCGTTATGGGTTAACTTTAACTCGCCGCTGATATGGGACGTATTTGCCATATCAACTTACTTCTCGGTATCATTGGTATTTTGGTACACTGGTTTACTGCCTGATATTGCCAGTATCCGCGACCGCGCAACAGGCTTACGTCGCCGTATATATTCTATATGCTCTTTCGGCTGGACAGGCTCTGTAAAAACCTGGCAGCGTTTTGAAACCGTGTCAATAATTTTGGCGGGTGTGGCTACACCACTGGTACTATCTGTTCACACTATAGTATCAATGGACTTTGCAACATCATTAGAGCCAGGATGGCATACTACCATATTTCCTCCATACTTTGTTGCCGGTGCCATATTCTCGGGCTTTGCCATGGTGCAAACGCTTTTACTTATTACCCGTAAAGTGTTGGGATTGGAAAACTATATCACCATGTTCCACATCGAATCCATGAACAAGATCATTCTTGTAACCGGATCAATTGTTGGTGTGGCGTATTTAACTGAATTTTTTATTGCTTACTACTCAGGCGGCGAATATGAACAATATACTTTCCTTAACAGGTTTATCGGTCCGTACTGGTGGGCAGGTTGTATGATGTACGGTTGTAATATATTGATGACGCAGTTAATGTGGTTTAAAAAAGTGCGTACTAATATACCTATGGCATGGGTACTATCAATAGTAGTAAACATAGGTATGTGGTTTGAGCGTTTTGTAATTATAGTTACCTCGCTTCACCGCGATTATCTGCCTTCAAGCTGGGCCATGTTTTACCCAACCTGGGTTGATGTGAGCGTGTTTATAGGATCAATAGGTGTATTTTTTACTTTATTCCTGCTATTCCTACGGGTATTACCTTCTATAGCAATGGCCGAGGTGAAATTATTGGTGAAAGGATCAAGCGAGCAGGCTAAGAAAAAATTAATAGCCGAGGGCCATCTTGACCCTGCACAGGTTGAATACTATAAAGAATCATTAGCCAAGTTTGACAGTGTTGATATAGCAGAATACGAAAACGCATAAAGAAAATGAGCAGCACCAAATATATTTTAGGCCTTTTTGATGATCCTGATGATTTAATGCACGGGATTGATCAACTACAAAAAAACAGTGTACCTATTTATGATGTGTACACACCAATGCCTATACATGGCATTGAAGCAAAATTGGGTATTAAGGATTCGCGCTTAGGTTATGCAGCTTTTATGTTTGGCTGCCTGGGCGGTACGGTTATATTTAGCCTGGTGTACTATTTTCTGGTACATGACTGGCCCATGAACATTGGCGGCAAGCCACACTTTGCCGTTCCGGATTTTATCCCGGTAACTTTTGAATGGACCGTATTGTTTACCGCTTTTGGTATGACATTTACCTTTTTTTACGCAACGCACCTGTTTCCGGGACGTGCACCGAGGGTAATGGATTTCAGGGCAACAGACGACCGTTTTGTGATAGCTATTGATGCTAAAGGGAATATCCCGCATGATGATATCACTAATATATTAAAAGAAGCAGGAGCAGTAGAAATTAAGCATAACGACAGAAAATATGTTAGCTATGAATAAATTTAGAGTATTGGGTACAGCGGTTATTACCATTGTAGCATCGGTGGTTATTACATCATGCAAAGACAAAAGGAGTACCGGATGGGAGTATGCCCCCAATATGTATGAACACATCGCCTATGATCCGGATCAGAGAAATCCGAATTTTAAGGATGGAAAAACAGCACAGGTACCACCGGCCGGTACTATACCGGTAGGCTTTACCCCGTTTGATTATCCAAACACTAAAGAAGGTTATGAACAGGCAAGCGTGGAGGTTAAAAACGCATTAGCTTTAACTGAACAAAATTTGGCCGACGGTAAACAATTATTTACAGCTTTTTGCTCGCCATGCCATGGTGTTACCGGGCAGGGTGATGGTACCGTTGTAGCGCATGGTTTCCAGGCGCCGCCATCATATTCAACCGGACAGTCATCACGTGGAGGTGCCATGAAGGACCTAACCGATGGAAAAATATATCATACAATTACCTACGGTGTAAACAACATGGGATCGTACGCATCACAGTTATCACCAGAAGAACGCTGGAAAGTAGTTATGTATGTTCACCATTTACAAACATTATAAGAATTAGATTTAATGAAGACTCATAATAGTTTTGACGAACAATTTGAATTTACAGGAAATGTTAAAACCTGGAGCTTAATTGCTATTGTTATAGGTGTTGTAGCCATTGCATTAGGTATTTTGACAGGTAATGTTGAACGTACCTTTGCCAACATGTTGTTAATGGGTTATTATATAACCTGTGTATGCCTTTGCGGTGTGTTCTTTTGCGCTATACAATATGTGGCGCAGGCGGGTTGGTCTGCTTCTATACTGCGTATTCCGCATGCATTTATAAAAGTACTACCAATTGCGGCTACTATATTAGTGGTAATTGCTGTAGCCGGTTTAGCCATAACGCATCATGGTACAAGCGAAGAAGGAAAAGATGTAATTATGCCTTACTTATACAAAACGTGGGCAGCTAAAGGATTAACAACCCCCGGCAGCGAAAATTATGATGCTATAATTGCAGGTAAATCTGCATATTTAAATATTCCTTTCTTTCTTGCACGTGTGGTTGGTTTCCTGATAGCTTATATCATACTTGGCTTACTGCTTGTAAAATACTCAACTAACGAGGATAAAATAGGCGGAATGTTTAATTACGACAAAAGCTTTAAAATAGCGTGTATATTCCTGGTTATATTCGGTTTTACCTTACCGGTATTTGCTTTTGATATTATAATGTCATTAGATGCGCATTGGTTCTCAACCTTGTTTGGCTGGTATAATTTTGCCGCCATGTGGGTTAGTGGCCTTGCAGTAATTACGCTGGTAACCATCTACCTTAAAAATAAAGGTTATTTGCCATGGGTAAGTGTAAATCATTTACACAGCCTTGGACAGTTAATATTTGGTTTCTCAGTATTCTGGACCTATCTATGGTTCGCCCAGTTCCTGTTGATCTATTACGCTAACTTACCAGAGGAGGCCGCATATTTTTACAAACGCTGGGAGCCCGAATTTAAACCTTGGTTTTGGATTAACGTTGCAATAAACTTTGCAATGCCGTTATTATTATTAATGTCCCGCGATTCAAAACGTGCTATACCTATGTTAAAAGCAGTTTGTATCATATTAATAGTTGGTCATTGGCTTGATTATTTTATGATGATAATGCCTGGTACTGTAGGTCCGCAATCGCACTGGTACACTGAGTTTGGTTTGATTGAGTTAGGTGTGTTTTTAGGCTTTGCCGGTTTATTTACCTATTTGGTATTGAACGCGGTAAGCAGGTTCAAACTATTGGCACCTAAAAATCATCCGTTCATTGACGAGAGCTTACATCACCACATATAATTATTATTAAATTGCAACAAATACAAGAATACCAAACAAACAATACAATGGGATTCAAAAAACTTATAAACTATAAAAAATTAATTTCGCTTTTTGCGGTATTTGCTCTTTTAGGCACAAACCTGCTGATGGCTCAGGATGCTACGGCGCCCGCTACTACGGCCACAGCCACGTCCGCTGATGTCGCCAAACCAAGCGTATGGCTGGGTGTTGGGTACTACGTTTTGCTTTTTTTGGTATTATGTTTTGTAGTAGCCATTATTGGTAAAATACTAAAGGTATATGATCTTACCCAGCAAATGCAGAAAAAGAAGCCCATGAACTGGAACAATGTAATGGGTGCTATATGTATCATTTTTCTGATTGTAGGGTTAGGCGGTGCTTATTGGTCACTTACCGAGCAGGGCAGCATGTCATTGCCTGAAGCGGCTTCATTACATGGTGTTAAAATTGACGACATGTTTTTAACAACCACCATACTAACGCTTATTGTATTTTTTATAACGCAAATATTATTGTTCTCGTTCGCCTTTGTTTACAGGGGATCAGATAAACGCAGAGCTTACTTTTTGCCACATAACAACACCATTGAAAAAGTTTGGACCATAGCCCCGGCTATTGTATTAACCATATTGGTAGTATTTGGGTTTTTTACCTGGCAGGAAATTACTAACAGTACTGATGGTAAAGGCGAGTCATCAATAAATATTGAAGTGACCGGCCACCAGTTTGCATGGGAATTAAGATACCCGGGCAAAGACGGTAAGTTAGGGGCGCATAATTATAAACTATATAGTGGCAGCAACAAATTAGGTGTGGATTTTAAAGATAAAAACGCTTTTGACGATTTAACGGCCGATACCCTGGTAATGCCGGTAAACAGATCAATAAGGTTAAACATCGAAGCGCAGGATGTAATACATTCGGTTTATATGCCGCACTTTAGGGTGCAGCTAAATGCCGTACCGGGCTTACCTACCTATTTCAAATTTACACCTACCATAACTACAGATCAAATGCGGGCCAAACTGGATAACCCGAAATTTGAATACCTGCTTTATTGCAATAAAATATGCGGAATGAATCACTATAACATGCAAAAAGTGGTACGTGTAGTATCTGAGTCAGAATACAACGAGTGGATTGCAAAACAAAAACCTTATTTAACCGATGGGTTAAAAACGGAGTTAAAGCTTGCATCAGCACAGAAAAGTAATATATCAACAAACAGATTAGCGTTAAATAATTAATTAGCGAATATGTCAACATTAGCAGTTCAGGATCACGGGCACGAAGTAGCACACCACGAAGATGGCCACGGGCATCATCATGATACCTTCCTGACCAAATATATTTTTAGTCAGGATCATAAAATGATAGCCAAGCAATTCCTGATAACAGGTATTACTATGGCGTTCATAGCCATGTCATTGTCTATTTTATTCAGGATACAATTAGCCTACCCTGATAAGTCATTCCCTTTATTAGAAGTGCTTTTAGGTCACTTTGCTCCCGAAGGGCGTATAAGCCCCGACTTTTATATGTCCTTGGTAACTATACATGGTACCATCATGGTATTCTTTGTATTAACAGCGGGTTTAAGTGGTACATTTAGTAACCTGTTAATACCATTGCAAGTTGGCGCACGTGATATGGCATCGCCGTTTATGAATATGCTGTCATACTGGTTCTTCTTTATGGCCTGTACGGTTATGCTAAGCTCGTTTTTTGTACAAACAGGTCCTGCCAGTGGTGGCTGGACGGTTTATCCCCCATTATCGGCCCTGCCTAAAGCAATGCCTGGTTCAGGCGAGGGTATGACACTTTGGTTAATAAGCATGGTACTGTTTGTGGCATCATCATTAATGGGTGGTATTAACTATGTAAGTACCGTACTAAACATGCGTACAAAAGGTATGGACCTTTGGAAAATGCCGTTAACCATTTGGGCGTTCTTCTTAACCGCAATATTAGGTGTTTTGGCGTTCCCGGTATTGGTTGCCGGTGTTGTGCTGTTGATATTTGACCGCAGCTTTGGTACCAGCTTCTATCTTTCTGATATTGTGCTTGGTGGCCAGGTAATGCCTTTTGAAGGTGGCAGCCCTATATTGTTCCAGCACTTGTTCTGGTTCCTGGGTCACCCCGAGGTATATATCGTAATTATGCCGGCCATGGGTATCGCATCCGAGGTTATGTCTGTAAACTCACGTAAGCCAATTTTTGGTTATCATGCCATGGTTTACTCATTAATAGGTATTACCGTATTATCATTTATAGTATGGGGTCACCACATGTTTGTAACGGGTATGAATCCGTTTCTGGGTGGTGTGTTTATGATAACGACATTGATTATCGCGGTACCATCAGCAGTAAAAACTTTTAACTGGCTGGCTACGCTATGGCGTGGTAATATACGGTTTACACCTGCTATGCTTTTTGCAATAGGCATGGTGTCTTTCTTTATCTCTGGTGGTTTAACCGGTATATTTTTAGGTAATGCCGCTTTGGATATTAACTTGCATGATACTTATTTTGTGGTAGCTCACTTCCACCTGGTAATGGGTTCGGCAGCTATTTTTGGTATGCTTTGCGGTGTTTACCACTGGTTCCCTAAAATGTTTGGTCGTTTAATGGACCAAAAATTAGGCTACCTGCACTTTTGGTTAACCTTTATAGGTGCTTACCTGGTGTTTTTCCCAATGCACTTTATGGGTTTAGATGGAGTACCACGTAGGTACTACGCATTTACTGAGTTTGAATCAATGAAACGTTGGTTATCAGTAAACATGTTTATTACCTGGGCCGCTATAGTATCAGGTTTGGCACAAATAGCATTCTTGTACAACTTTGTTACCTCTATTTTTTGGGGCGAACGTACTACACAAAACCCTTGGAACGCCAATACATTAGAGTGGACCGCACCAATTGAGCATTTGCACGGCAACTGGCCGGGCGAGATACCAACTGTATACCGCTGGCCGTATGATTATAGCAAGCCCGGAGCCGAGGAAGACTTTATACAACAAACTGTTCCATTTTCGCAAACTATGTCTTCAAACATGCCAAGTGATTTTGAAGATAATGCTGGTGCTCTTGAAGAACAACAGAAATGGACAAATGCACAAAAGGCTAACGAGCAGGTAAAATAATACCTTACTGTATCTGATCTTTTAGGGTATCTGTAATTAGTAGTAAGTTTTGAGTTTTAAGTTTTGAGTTGGTATAACTAAAACTCAATACTCAAAACTAAGCACTAAAAATGCAGATACCCTAAATTTTTAGAAGATATTGAGATGAGCAAAACAAAATCAAGGACAACGTTTCAAAAAATAAATTTACTGAGCATTGTTGTGCTTTTTGTTTTGATACTGGCAGGTGGTGTAGTGCGCAGCACAGGCTCGGGCATGGGTTGCCCCGACTGGCCGAGGTGTTTTACCCGTTTGGTGCCACCTACTGATGTATCACAATTACCTATAGATTACAAACAGAAATATGTTAACAGCCGTATAGCTAAAAACCTGCGATTTGCAAAAACACTCGACCTTTTTGGTTATACTGAGCTGGCCCGCCGCATACGCGAAGATAAATCGATATTAATACCCGAAGAATTTAACGCCGCCAAAACCTGGGTTGAATACGTAAACCGCTTAATAACAATTGTATCGGGCATATTTGTATTGCTTACCGTAGCTTACTCAATTAGCTATTGGACCATTAATAAACTGATACCAGTTTTAAGTATACTTAATTTAGTGGTGATAGGTTTCCAGGCGTGGTTAGGCTCAATAGTGGTATCAACCAATTTGGTGGCCTGGATAATTACGGTGCATTTAATACTGGCGCTGGTTATATTAGCTATTGCTATAACTACCTACCATTTAGCAAAGGTGCAGGGTAAGTATAAAATAACTGCCAAACCAATAGTACAGTTGGTTACCTTGCTGGCCCTGCTAATAAGCCTGGTACAGATAATTTTTGGCACCGAAGTACGCGAAAAGATAGATGCCGTATCCAGCAGGTTACAAGGCGGCTACCGCAACGATTGGATAAAAAATGCCGGCGAAATATTTATGCATCACCGAGATATTGCCATTGTGGTAATATTGGTCAATATAATTTTGTACCTGTTAATACGCAAGGGTTTTGGCAAACACTCTATACAGCAACAATTAATGAGC
>NZ_JBDTJZ010000158.1:0-26004 GCF_039935595.1 Mucilaginibacter sp.
CTGCAGGTTAAAAACCCACCATACATTACGGTTGGGCACTACCAAAGCAATAAGCAGGGTATAAACAGGCAAACGCGCCGAGCAGGTTACCAATGGGGTAACCATAATGGTGATTATACGGTCTTTCCAGTTCTCAATAGTACGGGTGCTCATAATAGATGGTACCGCACAGGCAAAGCCCCCAATTAACGGCACTACTGATTTACCGTTAAGGCCAACCTTGCGCATCAGCTTATCCATCATAAACGTAACGCGGGCCATATAGCCGGTATCTTCCAGTATGGATATGAAGGCAAAGAGTATTGCTATCTGCGGAATAAATACCATTACCCCGCTTAATCCGGCTATTACCCCATCAACCAGCAAACTGGTTAAAGGTCCGGCGGGTAACAGGTGGTGCAACGTGTTTTGAACCCATACAAAAGCATCAGCTATCAGCTCCATCGGGTAGGCCGACCAGGCAAAAATGGACTGGAACATAAACAACAGGATGGCAAAAAATAAAATAAAGCCAAATACCTTATGGGTAAGTACTTTGTCTATTTTATTGCTATGGGTCTCGTCCTGGGCGGTATTGGGCTTTTTAACGGTATCGTATAGCAAGTCGTTAATAAAGTTGTACCGGGCTATGGTTTCGGTTCCCTGTGCTTTTTGCGAATGAAAATTATGTATTTGCTCCAGTTCCTCAATACGTGCTGATTGTTGCGGCGTAAGGAAGGTTAAGTGTTCATGCTGATGAGCAAGTTGCAGGGCGAAGTATGGGTTATCAATATTCAGTTCGCTGCTTATCTGCGCAATTAATTGCGGGGCTATAGCCTCTACATCAATACTCGGCTCCTGGAAAGCTATTTTATTGGCATGGGTAATGGCCGTTTTTAAGCTATCAATACCAACTAATTTACGTGCCGAAATAGGTATAACAGGTACACCCAGTTTTTTGGCAAACAAGTCAACATCAATTAGGGTACCCGCCTTATTGGCCAGATCCATCATGTTAAGGGCAATAATTACCGGCACTTTCAGATCAGCCACCTGGCTGTATAGCAATAAATTACGTTTAAGGTTGGTTGCATCCAAAATAACAACCACCAGGTCGGGCCTCGACGGGTTGTTTTGATCGGCCAATACAGAAAATACAATGGCCTCATCCTGGCTTTTGGGGTATAAACTATAGGTACCAGGCAGGTCAATTATTTCAGCACTGCGACCATCCGGTAACTGGCAATAGCCAACTTTTTTGTCGACAGTAACCCCCGGAAAATTTCCTATTTTTTGGTTCAAGCCGGTGAGTGCGTTAAATAACGTTGATTTACCCGTATTAGGGTTGCCAACAAGCGCAACTCGTATATCTGCTTTCAATGAAAATTATATTACTGCAATATGATGGTAGATGCTTCGCGTTTACGTAAACTTAACTGATAACCTGCTACGTTAATGGCAATCGGATCGCCAAGCGGAGCAATGCGTTCAACACATACTTCTTCGCCGGGCAAGCACCCCATTTCCATTAATTTGACAGACATTTCAAGGTCGGTAAATTCCTTTACTATTCCCTTTTCTCCTACAGCAAGTTGCGAAAGCCTCATATTAGTGTTTAAAGGCACAAATGTAACCCTTATTTATATTAAATCCAAATAACACAAAATACATTTTTATATATGATTTATAGCTAAAAAATACCCAATTTTGTTTTTGTCATTAAATTATCATTATTTAATTATTTAGATAATGTAAGCAACTTGACGCAGCATTTTAACGTTAGTTATAATGTAAGCGCAAGCTTGCAAATTGTGATAAGGTTTAGGTTGAAAGCCCCAGCAGCGAGTGCAAGGGGCTTTCTTTTTTAAAAGGCTTTATATTGCAATCTTTAACGCGATAAATGAATTTAAAAGAAGAATTATACCGGCAATGCCTTAACTACGTACAAACGCGTATGGATGCCGCGCAGCAAGGTATTAATGAGGCGCAGCAGGCATCAAAAGACGATACCAAAAGCAGTGCCGGCGATAAATATGAAACCGGCCGTGCCATGATGCAGCAGGAAACCGACCGCAATATGGCCCAACTCAATGAGGCCAATAAATTAAAAGTAGCCCTAAATACCATCAACCCAACAGCAAAACATACGGTAATTGAAACCGGCAGCGTGGTTAAAACCAATAACGGCAATTTCTACATAGCTATTAGTGCAGGTACATTCACTGTTGACAATGAAAATTACTTTGCCATTTCGCCCGCATCACCTGTAGGTATCAAATTAAAAGGATTGAAAGCTGGCGATGAGTTTAATGTAAATGGGAAAGGGTATAAGATTATAAACGTTTTATAGCTTTGACATCTCGAAACGCAATAAGAGATCTTATATGCCTTGCGTATCGCACGTTTAAGATTTTTCCTCGTCGAAATGATACGCCTCTTAAAGACTTAATCCTAATCCAGCATCATCACTCAAAACATATTTACCATCCCTAAATTCCGGGTTTTTGTAAGGATTATTGGTGGTTAAAAAGGGCCCGTCAATATCGGCCCAGTCGCACTGTGGGGCAAGGGCGGCTGCCGCGAGGGTGGCGCAGCTGGTTTCGCTCATGCAGCCTATCAATATCTTGAGGTCAAGTTGCCTTGCCTTTATGATCATTTGCTGCGCCTCATGCATCCCTGCCGATTTCATGAGCTTGATATTGATGCCATTATAAACGCCTTTGGCTTTTTCCACGTCAGGTAAACGCTGCACGGCCTCGTCCGCAATAAGCGGTATGGGGCTGCGTTCGGTTAGCCAGGCATTACCGTCGATATCTGTTTTTAACATAGGCTGTTCTATCAATTGCACACCCTGTTCATGCAGCCAGTATATTAAATTAAGTGCTTTTTCTTTATCCACCCAGCCTTGGTTGGCATCGGCATAAAGCGGCACGTTGGTTACCGAACGGATAGTTTGTATTAACTCCTTATCTGTATCGCGCCCAAGCTTTACTTTGATCACTTTAAAATTTTCGGCTTCCTGTACTTTTTGCCGGATAACATCCGGTGCATCAATACCTATGGTAAAACTGGTTACGGGCATCAGCTGCGGGTTGCTGCCCAATAGCTGCCAGCAGGGTTGTTGTTTGAGTTTGCCGTCCAGGTCATGCAGGGCAATGTCAATAGCGGCTTTAATAGCGGGGTTGCCAGGGGCCAGGCTATCAAGGTAAGTAGTTATGTCGCTAAAATCAAAAGGGGACTTAAACGCGCTTAAATCAACCTGGTTTAAAAAAGCTGTGGCGGTTTCCACGCTCTCGCCCATGTACGGCACCATAGACGCTTCGCCATAGCCGGTATGACCATCGTGGGTAATTTGCAACAGCATTAAGGGCGTGGCGGTACGCGAAAATTTAGCTATGGTAAACGGGTGCTTAAGCTTAAGCTCAAAGGGTTGATACGTTAGTTTCATGCTGTAAGCTAAAATAGCCTTTTTGGCGCATATTTGCCTAACGCTGTGTTGGCAGGGCATTAATATTATAAAACAAAAACATTATCTGTAAATTTATACACTATGCAACCGTTACTAACAGCCCAACAAATACGCGAAGGCGATAAATATACTATTGAAAACGAGCCTATCTCCTCCATTGATTTGATGGAACGGGCATCCCGGGCATTTGTAAACTGCTTTGTAAAGCACTTTCCTGATAAAAACAAAGGCATTACCATTTATTGCGGCACCGGAAACAATGGCGGCGACGGGCTGGCTATAGCAAGGTTATTAATTGCCGATAGCTTTAAGGTGAATGTTAAAATTGCTTATTATAGCAATAAGGAGTCTGCTGATTTTAATATAAATTTAAAACGACTGATGGAATCAGGGCTTGCCATACAGTTAATTAAACCCACAGAAGATATTCCTACTGAACAAAGCCCCATCATTATTGATGCCCTGTTAGGCAGCGGCTTAAATAAGCCACTTATGGGCGACTATAAAAGGCTGGTTGAATATCTCAATTCTCTGCAAAAAACTGTTGTTGCTGTTGATGTGCCCACCGGGTTTTTTACCGATGGCGAAATTAACCCGGATGCTGTAGTGTTAAAAACCGACCTGGTAATAACGTTTGAGCAGCCTAAAATTAATTTTTTACTGCCCGAAGCAGCCAGAGTTATTAAATATTGGGATGTAGCGAATATTGGTATTCATCCCGGTTTCATAAGATCAATTAACACGCTCTATTGCCTTGTTGAAGAGCAGGATATCAAACAGATGCTAAAACCGCGGATGCCTTTTAGCCATAAAGGTACTTATGGTCATGCCTTATTGGTAGCAGGTCATGATCAAACCATGGGAGCGGCTTTACTGTCATCATCGGCTTGCGTATATGCAGGTGCCGGCTTGACCACCGCTTGCATACCTCAAAGTGGCCTCACGGCTTTAAATGCTTATATGCCCGAGCTGATGGCGATCATCCGTGATAATGATAAGCTTCCTGAAATAAAATGGGAACAATTTTCGGCAATAGGTATAGGACCGGGTTTGGGTAATGATGCCAATGGGCTTTTGCTGTTAAAAAGTGTTTTAGCCTATTATAATAAACCCATTGTTGTGGATGCCGATGGACTTAATTTATTGTCAGCAAATAAAGCGTTATTAAAAAAGTTACCTGCCGGCAGTATTTTAACACCACACATGAAAGAGTTTGACCGTTTGTTTGGCGAGCATGATAACTGGTGGCAACGCCTGCAAACCTGCCTGCAAAAAGCAAAGGAATTACAGGTTATTATCCTGCTAAAAAATCAATATACCATTATAGCCACTCCCGAAGGTAAATTATATTTTAACCCAACGGGTAATGCCGCTATGGCTACAGGTGGTATGGGCGACGTGCTTACCGGTATTATAACATCATTGCTGGCCCAACAATATTCATCGGCAGAGGCGGCTATTATAGCGGCTTATATACACGGCAAAGCCGGCGACGAACTGGCGCTACCCCATAAACTTAATGTAGTATTGCCAAGCCAACTTGCCACACAACTACCGGCCACGATGGCTAATTTAATGGCATAAAAAAACGGATGCAAGTATTCACATCCGTTTTTTATTAAATATTAACTGATCTTATAAAGAACTAATACTTGAAGTAAGGTATTTATAAGACGTTAACATCGATTAAGGTGTTACAATAAAAATTAAAATATTTGTATTGAGAGGTTTACAACATTTTTATAACCATCATTTGGTCCATGGTAGGGTTTACGCTGCCGCCCCTTGGTTCAAGTGTAACGGCAAAGGCCTGGGCAAGCGCAACGGATTTCATTTCCTTCATATCGGTTGTATCGGCAGCAGTTTTATCAAACACCCCCAGGTCAACTGGTTTGCCGCCAACAATAGCCCATAGCTGGTATTGATGTTGATCATCATTTTTAGGCATGTTCATGGCTGCCATATCAATCATCACTTTTTTATTTACCGGGTTCCAGGCAATTGCCATAGCTGCATCGGGAGCTTTGGGTGTGCCTTTTAACCTCACCATTTTAAAAGCGGTATCTCTAAAAACACTTAGCTGTTCATCTTTCAGATTAACTGTTTTGGCAAACTGCTGGTTTTTAGTACTAAGCGCTAAAAGCTGCTGGTTTGATTGCTCCAACTTGTTATTTACATTATACAGTGCCGATGTTGCCGCTACCAATAATGCCAGCGATGCTGCAAAAGCATATTTATAAAAATTGGTTGGCTGAGAGGCAGACATATTAACAACGTTGTCATGCTGTGACTTGGCTGGCTGGAAATTTCTGTCGTCGCCTAAATTGGTAACAGTACTACTCAGTATGCGGTCGCGTAGTTTTTCGGCCGGCTCAATAGCATACTCCATTGCATACCGCTCCATGGCTCGTTCAACGGCATCAACTTCAATCTTAACAACCGGGTGCGCGGCTATCATCCCCTCCACTTGAAGCTTTTCTTCGGGCGTAACATCGCCCAGAACATAAAGCTCCAATATCCCTGATTCCATATATGACTGTACGTCTTTCACCTCTTTATCCTGCCTTTAATTAAAATGTTTTCTAAGCTCCTGTATTGCCATTCGTAACCGGGTTTTAATAGTGCCAAGCGGTATGCCCAACTCTTCGGCGGCCTCCACATGGGTGTAGCCTTTAAAATATACCAGGTCAAGAATAGATTTTTGTTCGGGCTTTAGCGTTTCCACTAAATTTTTTATGCCCATAAGTTCAGGCTTATAAACAGTATTCCTTTGCTCGTCAATAAAAGTTACGTTATTTTCAAGCTCGTGGTTTTTTTGTTGGTTCCTAAAATCTTTTGATCTTATTTTATCAATGGCCATATTGCGTGCAATGTTTACCATCCAGGTAAATAAGCGGCCTTTTTCGGCACTGTAATTTGAAAAGGAGTTCCAGATCTTTACAAAAGTTTCCTGCAATACATCCTCGGATGTAGGGATATCAATAACTATTCTTGATATTACACCATATAGTGAGGCAGAGTACATATCATACAGCGCTTCTATCGCTATCTTTTCATGATTGCGTAAGGCCTGTACCAGTTCATCTTCCGGAAGAGATATTTTTTTCTTGCTCAAGTGGTCCTAATGGTCAAATTTCAAACAGGTGTTTTTCGGCATGATATGACGAGCGCACCAGCGGGCCGCTCTCCACATACCTAAAACCTTTATCTAAGCCAATTTGTTTGTAAAATGCAAATTGATCAGGATGTATCCAGTCAACAACGGGGTGATGGTTACGTGTTGGCTGTAAATATTGCCCCAATGTAAGTATTTGTACGCCGGCCTGCAACAGGTCGTCCATTGCCTCTAAAACGTCAGGCTCTGTTTCACCTAATCCAAGCATAATGCCCGATTTGGTGCGCAAGCCTGCTTTTGATATATGGCTCAAACATTCTAAACTTCTATCGTATTTGGCCTGTATGCGTACTTCCTTAGTTAAGCGCCTTACGGTTTCTAAATTATGCGATACTACTTCGGGGCGGGTTTCTAATACGCGCTCCAGGTTTTCCCAGATGCCCCTAAAATCAGGTAGCAGGGTTTCTAAAGTAGTTTCAGGACTTTCGCGGCGGATGGCATTAATAGTTTCGGCCCAAATAATGGAGCCGCCATCTTTAATATCATCCCTGTCAACCGAGGTAATTACGCAATGCTTAACCTGCATTAGTTTAACCGAAGTTGCCACGCGATTGGGTTCGTCCATATCAACAGCCAGTGGTCTGCCGGTTGCAACCGCGCAAAATGAGCACGAGCGGGTACAAATATTACCTAATATCATAAAGGTAGCGGTACCTGCACCCCAGCATTCGCCCATGTTAGGGCAGTTGCCGCTTTCGCAAATGGTATGCAGTTTATGGGTATCAACCAGGCCGCGTACGTGCGCATATTCTTTACCCACCGGCAGCTTAACACGCAGCCAGTCGGGTTTGCGTTGTGGTTGGTTAGCAGGCACTACCGGGAGATCGATCATGGTGTAAAAATAGGTAAAAAGGTTGTAAATGTTGAAAAGGTTGTAGTAGTTGAAGTCAGGGAAGTGTTAAAATGTATTTGCTGTAGATTGTATTATAAAAATCTAAGTTTAAATTTACCTGACATTTGTTAACGCTTACAACTTTTACAACTATTATAACCCTACCATGGCAACCATACACGCAAAATATTTAGGCGGCTTACGCACCGAAGCCACCCACTTACAATCAGGCACCAAACTTATTACCGATGCGCCTACTGATAACAAAGGCAAGGGCGAAGCATTTTCGCCAACTGATCTGCTGGCAGAAGCATTGGCAAGCTGCGTTTTAACCACCATGGCCATTGCTGCCGATGTACACGGAATAAATATTGACAATACAGAATGTGAGGTTACCAAAGTAATGGCCCAAAACCCGCGCCGTGTTGCCGAGGTTATTATAAACCTAAAGTTCCCGCAAACTTATACCGATAAGGAAAAGAAAATATTAGAGCATGCCGCACTAAACTGCCCGGTTGCGGTTAGTTTGCATCCGGATGTTATTAAGACTACTGATTTTGGGTGGTAGTTATAGTCGGGAAGTCCGAAAGATGGGTAGGGTGAATTTATTTAACAAGCTTATTAAACTCATCAACACTTATAACAATATCTTCTCGCATAATCTTTCTTAGCAAACCTTTTGCTATAGGTTCGTTTTTATGAACGGGGACAGTTGTAATTCTGCCATCGGCATGTTTCATGCGATGATGCGAGTCTTTTATTCTGATAACAACAAATCCAAGCTTTTCTAAAAGAGCAACTAATTCCTTACCACTTATAACGGGTAGCTTATCGCTCATGCAGATACCGGCAAGGTTACTTCCATTTCTCTTACACCAATAAATTGGTTAATATTTTCAGCAGATTGTTCTTCTAAACACATTTCAATAACCTCTCTCAAATCAACCAAAGCTTCATCAATAGTTTTTCCGGCTGCATGGCAACCTTTAAACATAGGGCATGAAACGATATAGACACCATCTTCATCAATTTCAACAACTACAGGGAAGTGATACGTTTTCATATAAACAAATATAATAATTAGAATCTACTAATCTCTAATCACCAATTAACCAATCACTGAAAGCGTCTCATCAACAGAAATATCGCTATGCGATTGATCCAGTACACATTCGCCATCTTTTATTAAAAGCAGTTGAGGCGATTCGTGGTGCACGTGAAACAGTTGTGCTATTTGGTTAGATAGTTCGCGGTGCTGTATTAGGTCAAGAAAGTAAAGGGGCATATTTTCGGGAAGGTTGTCCCAATCCAATTCAAAGCGACGTTTGGCCATCATGCTGATAGAGCAGCGTGTGCTATGTTTAAATATCAAGCTATAACCCTGGTGGTTCTTAATGGTACTAAGCTGATCTGCGGATTCTAATAAAGTCCAATTCATATATACAATGCTGCCACAAAATTACAACCTAAACCCGGTTGGATTGAAGCGAATTATAAAAATGACATTTAGCTGTTAGCGGCCGCCGTGCGGGTATGAACCATAAGCAGGACAAAGCCTGTTTGAGCATGAGGCCATGCTGCCAATTGCAAGTGCTGCTATAAGTGTTATATAAATTAATTTTCTCATATCGCTTGTTATACGTACATCAGGTGCTTAACGTTTTACCAAAGCTAACCATTTTTATGGCAGTTATTGCGGCTTCATCGCCTTTATTGCCATGTTTTCCACCTGCACGATCAATAGCCTGCTGCTGGTTATCAGTAGTTAATACACCAAATATAACAGGTTTTGAATATTTTATAGCAACGTTACTTAAACCATTTGCAACCGCGTTACAAATAAAGTCAAAATGCCTGGTTTCGCCCTGTATTACGCAGCCAAGGCATATCACAGCATCCAAGTTAGTATTTTTTAATAAAATATCCGCGGCTGATGTTAATTCAAAACTGCCCGGTACCGGGTAGCTATGTATATTTTCGGGCAACGCACCGTTGGCAATTAGGCTTTTATAGGCACCTTGATATAAGGCGTTGGTAATTTCGGCGTTCCACTCGGCCACTACAATACCAAAAGTATACGGCGCTGCCGATGGTATGGTAGTACCGGAAAAATCAGAAAGATTTTTTAAATGGGTAGCCATTTGTTAGTGATTAGAGATTGGAGATTAGTGATTGGTTAAGCAGTGAATACTAATCACCAATTAACCAATTACTGATCACTATAACTTCGCTTCTGCGCGCGCTATATACTCGTCAATGCTTTGCGCTTCTGCACTTTCAGGATAATCAGTTTTGATGCTTTTATAAGCTTCCGCAGCAGATTTACTGTCGTTAGCGGCTTCATAAACTAAACCCAGTTTTTTTAAATATAGCGGCGTTAAAAACTTATTTTTTGCTTTGTCAGCCGCTTTTTTAAAGTAGGTTTCGGCTTTGTCATAATCTTTCAATTCAACATAAGCATCACCTGCGCTGCCTAAAGCCTCTGCTGCTACCATGGTATCATCACCACGATAATTGGTTAAATTGTCAATAGCCTTGCGGTATTCGCCTTTGTTTAAATAGGCAACTCCTAAATAATAATAAGCCAGGTTAGCCGATTTGGTGTTGCTGTAATCATTCAATATTTTTTCAAAACCAGGGTAGCCGGCATCGCCTTTAATAGCTTTGTCCCAATCCTTTTTAGCCCAAAAGTCCTGCGCTACGTGCATCTGGTTAGAGGCTTCAACCTCGCGCGGGGCTAAATATAATTTTTGATAAGCTATGTATATAAGCACCATAGCCACAATAGCGGTGGCTATAAATAATAAGCTCTTTTGATTCTCGCGCACAAATCTTCCGGTATTCCCAAATTCGCCGTCGGTTATTGTTGAATTGGTGGTCGCTTGGTTTTTTGACATTTCTATTATAAATTAATAAAGTTTGCAAAACTACGTTTTTTAAAAAGTTTTAGCAATAGCTTTTTATATTAATCACAATTATGCACTTTTTAATATAAATTGCCGCATTAAGGGTGCTTGTAAAGTGCTAAATTTGGAACATTCTTTATGTATCTGCAACAGCTATCCGTTATTAATTTTAAAAATTACGCCCAAGCCGAATTAATCTTAAGCGAGGGGGTAAACGCCTTTATGGGCAATAATGGGGCGGGCAAAACAAATTTGCTCGATGCTATACATTACCTGTCGTTATGTAAAAGCTACTTTAACCCTATTGATAGCCAGCAAATTAAACAAGGGGCCGATTTTTTTATAATAACCGGCGCCTTTAACCGCAATGAACAGCAAGAAGCCATAGCCTGCTCGGTTAAGCGTAATACCAAAAAGCAGTTTAAGCGTAATAAAAAAGATTACCAGCGCCTGGCCGACCATATTGGGCTGCTGCCCCTGGTTATGGTATCGCCTTATGATATCAGTATAATTATAGAAGGCAGTGAGGAACGGCGTAAGTTTATTGATAACGTGATATCGCAAACGGATAACCAATATCTTGACGAACTGATAACCTACAATAAGGTACTAAATAACCGCAACGCTTTTTTAAAAACAATTGCTACCACAGGCAAATATGATCCGGGGTTGCTGGAGGTAATGGATGAGCAACTGGTAGCATCGGGCAGGCGTATTTTTGAAAAGCGCAAGGCGTTTATGGAAGCGTTTACGCCCATATTTAATGAGCATTACCAGTTTTTAAGCGATGGTGCCGAACAGGTGGAACTGAGTTATGAGTCGCAGCTTTTAGAGAATGATTTTGCCGGCTTGTTAACCAGAAGTACCGAAAAGGACCGTGTGTTGGAACGTACCACAGCAGGTATACACCGCGACGACCTTTTATTTACCATACATGGCATGGCCATGAAAAAGTTTGGTTCGCAAGGGCAGCAAAAATCTTTCCTGATAGCCTTAAAGCTGGCACAATACAGTTTTTTAACCGCCAAAAAAGGTTTTAAACCCTTGTTGCTGTTAGATGATATTTTTGATAAGCTGGATGACCTGCGCGTAACCAAGCTAATGCAAATGGTATCAAACAATAACTTTGGGCAGGTATTTATTACCGATACCAGCACTACACGTGTGCCCGGTATTTTTAATGATATTAATGTGCCTGTTAAGTTATTTACCGTTAAAGAAGGGGAGATATATGCGTAAGGCTAACGATAAATCGCTTAAAGAGGCTATTGAGCAGATGATGCAGGTTTATAAAATTAAACGCAAGTTTGATGAAACGGGTATTATAGCACATTGGCCCGATCTGGTGGGTAAATCAGTAGCCAACCGCACCAAGGAACTTTTTATACGCGATAAAAAACTATTCCTGCGCATAGAATCATCAGTAATAAAAAACGAGTTGATGATGATGCGTGCCCAGATCATCGAAAAAATTAATGTCGAGGCCAACATGGCGTTGATAGAAGAGATTATTTTTCTTTAAAGGGTGCCTTTCGCCACTTTAAGTAAGATTGCAAAAAAAAGGTCAAAAAAAAATAATTTTTTTTTGACCTTTTTTTGAGAAAAACAAAATCTTAAAATCTTTCGAAAGCCGAAAAGAAGAAATTGCCCTCAATAGTTGCGTTCTCGTCAGAGTCTGATCCATGCACCGCATTAGCATCAATTGATTTGGCAAACAGGTTACGTATGGTACCCGGCTCTGCTTTTGATGGGTCGGTTGCGCCAATCAGTTTGCGGTAATCATCAATTGCATTATCCTTCTCTAAAATAGCAGCCACAATGGGGCCTGATGACATAAAAGAAACCAGGGCATTATAAAAAGGGCGCTCTTTATGTACGCTGTAAAACTCGCCCGCCTTTGCTGCGCTTAATGCAGTGTATTTTAAAGCGACTATTTTAAAGCCGCTTTTGGTTATCTTATCTAAAATAGCACCGATGTGGCCATTGGCAACAGCATCGGGTTTTATCATTGTAAATGTTTTGTTGGTTTCCATGTTTTTATTCAATTGCGCAAAAGTAGCTTTTTAAGCCTAAACCCTGAAAGCTTTTTTTATTATAGTAACCGGTTTGTATATAAATTATTTTAGCTTTGCAACTCTTTAAAAATTTGAATGTTAGAGTTAGCCTCGCTTAGTAACCTTTTAACGCAGCCACAGCAGATAGTTATTACTACCCATCATAAACCTGATGGTGATGCTATGGGCTCGTCGCTTGGGTTGTACAATTATTTGATACAGCAGGGCCACCACGTTAAGGTTATAGCCCCAACAGACTATCCCGACTTTTTAAGCTGGATGCCGGGCAACGAAGAGGTTATAATTTATACCGAGCATACTGCAGAAACAGCAAAGCTGATAGCTGCCGCCTCCATAATATTTTGCCTTGATTTTAATAACCTGAGCCGCATTAATGAGATGGGCGAACTGGTGCGCGAAAGCAAGGCACTGAAAGTGATGATAGACCATCACCTGGAGCCCGAGGATTTTGATGATTATCGCCATTGGGACATTAAAGCATGTGCTACCGCGCAACTGGTTTATGATTTTATTGCCAATTTACTTAAACATAAAGAACTGATAAATGCCGATGTGGCCACCTGTTTATATACAGGTATCATGACAGATTCGGCATCATTCAGATTACCCAATACAACCTCAGCCGTACATCGCGTGGTTGCCGACCTGATTGATGCGGGCGCGATAAACTGGCGCATACATGAATTGGTTTATAACAGTGCCAGCGAGAACCGTTTGCGCTTTTTGGGTCATTGTTTAACCGATTGTTTAGAGATATTGCCTGAATATAATACAGCTATTATTGCGGTTAGCAAACAAGATATTGAGAAATATAACGTTAATACAGGCGATACCGAAGGTATTGTAAATTATGCCTTATCAATAACCAGTATACGGTTAGCGGCTTTTATTGTTGAGCGCGATGATAAGGTAAAACTTTCTTTACGCTCAAAAGGCGATTTTCCGGCAAATGATATTTGTAAAAAGTATTTTAGCGGCGGCGGTCACCGTAACGCGGCGGGCGGACAATCAACAGATAGCCTGACTAACGTTGTTAAACAATTTAAATTAATTTTACCTGATTATAAAAAACTATTAATACAATAAAAATGAAGAAAAATTTGATGGTTGTAGCACTTGCTGCAGTTGCGCTTGCAAGTTGTAATGGCGGATTTAAAAAAGGCGATGGTGGATTGCTTTATAATATCCATACAGATAAAAGTGGCCCCAATATAGCTGTGGGCGATTTTGCAGTATTGGACATGGTAATAAAAAATGACGGCGACTCGATATTGAAAAGTAGTTATGAAATGGGGATGCCGCAATATTTGATATTACAAAAGCCCGAATATAAGGGCGATGTGTTTTCGGGAATGGCATTGCTGAGCGAAGGTGATAGCGCTACTATTAAAATATCAGCTGATTCTATTTTTAAATCACGACCAAAACCTCCGGGCTTTAAAAGTAAGTATATCATATACGATTTAAAGGTTGAAAAGGTAATACCTAAAGGTAAACTGACCGATCAGCAATTCCAGCAAAAATATATGGCCTATGTAACATCGCAGATGGAGGTTATTAAAAACCATGAAGGCGATAAAATAAACAAATATATTGCTGATAACAAGCTAAAAACTACAAAAACTGCAACCGGGTTAAATTATGTAATAAATAAACCAGGTGCAGGTGCTGTACCAAACGTTGGCGATACAGTGGTTGTAAACTATGTGGGTAAATTTTTTAATGGCAAAGTGTTTGATACCAGTATTAAAGCTGAGGCTGTAAAAGCAAAACTACAGATTAACCCTATGAACCCTTATACCCCAATTCATATTGCGGTAGGGCAGCAAAAAGTTATTCCGGGATGGGACCAGGGGTTAATGTTATTAAATAAAGGTGCAAAGGCAACTTTAATTGTACCATCAAGCCTGGCCTATGGCGAACAGGGCAACCCGCCGATTATTGCGCCGTTTACCCCGCTTGTTTTTGATGTTGAAATCATTGACATTATACATGGTGCCCCTGCACCGGCTGCAACACCTGCCCCTGCACCGGCAAAAAAATAACCAATAAATATTTATAGCCTTCCTGATAAAACAGGGGGGCTTTTTTAATTATGAAAAAATATATCATTTACCTGGCATTTATAACGATAGCTATAAATGCGAATGCGCAAAGTCTTTTTAATACAACGCCTAAAGGCACGCAATATCAAATTATCACGGCGGGCAACGGTAATAAAATTAAGCTGAATGATGTAATTACGTTTAACGTAGTACAAAAAACCGATAAAGATTCGGTATTATTCAGCACCTATAAAGCAGGCTCGCCTATACAGGTTCAAATAAAAGAAACCGGCGACCTGATGGATGTATTCCCATTATTGGCCGAAAAAGACAGCGCGTTGGTTAAAATAAATACCGATTCGGTATTTAAAGATAATGAGGCCCGCCGCCCCGGTTTTTTACCCAAAGGCAGCCATGTGGTGTTTTTGTTAAAGATAGAGCGTGTACAATCATTAGACGATGCCATTGCCGAGCGTAAAGCTATGATGGATAAAATGGCTGCCGCCGAAATTGCCGCCAGGAATAAATATATAGCTGATAATAACCTGACATTAAAAACAACTGCTTCGGGATTGCAATACAGGGTAAATTTACCATCAATAAAACGCAAACCTGTTGCGGGCGATAGTGTATTGGTAAATTATACCGGCCGCCTGATTGACGGAAAAATATTTGATTCGAGTATAGAAGCCGATGCAAAAAAAGGTGGGCTGGTACAGCCCGGACGCAATTATGAGCCAATTGGCTTTAAAGTAGGTCAGCAGCAAGTTATACCCGGTTGGGACGAAGGCTTATTGCTGCTTGGCGAGGGCGCAAAAGCAACTTTCATAGTTCCCTCAACATTGGCGTATGGGCCCAACGGCCAGGGAGCCGACATACCACCATACAGCACGTTGATATTTGATGTGCAGCTGGTAAAGGTTTTTCCGGCTAAACATCCGGTAGCAGCAAAAGGCCCTGTTAAAAAAGGGACAACGGCTAAAAAATCAACTACAGTTAAAAAGACGACCATAACAAAAAAGAAAAAAAGCTAAGTAAAAGCCTTCTGTAACCCGGAAGGCTTTATTTTTGTGTAATGATTTTAACCGATACGCATACCCATTTATATTACGAAGAAGATGCCGGCAAACGCGCCGCGTTGATGCAGCGTTGTTTTGATAACCAAGTTACCCGGTTGTTTTTGCCCAATGTTGATGCCGATTCGGTTAAACAGGTGTATGAGTTGGCAGAGGCGTATCCTGAAAACTGCTTCCCCATGCTTGGGATGCATCCCTGCTCGGTTAAAGATGGCTGGGAGCAGGAACTTGACACTATCCGGGCATCATACGGGCCACATAAAATATATGCCATTGGCGAAATAGGCATTGATCTTTACTGGGATAAAACCACCTTACCACAACAAGTACAGGCCTTTAAGCAACAAATAGTCTGGGCAAAACAGTTAAAACTGCCCATAGTTATTCATTGCCGCGATGCTTTTAATGAGGTTTTTGAAGTATTGGAACCCGAGCAGGGCACAGACCTGCGCGGAATATTTCATTGCTTTACGGGTAATTTGGAGCAGGCGCAAAAGGCAATAAGCCTGGGTTTGCACTTAGGTATAGGCGGGGTGGTAACTTATAAAAATGCCGGGCTGGATAAAATTTTACCTCAAATTGATTTAAGCCATATCGTTTTAGAGACAGATTCTCCGTATCTTACACCCGTTCCGCACCGGGGCAAGCCTAATGAAAGTTCGTATTTAATATATGTTGCGCAAAGGGTTGCTGATGTTTACCAGGTGAGCCTTGATGTTGTGGCCGAAATTACCACAGCAAATTCAAAGCATATTTTTGGTGTGTGAATAGTATTTACAGAAGCTTTAATTTTATAACCTTTTCAACCTTATGAGTCAAATATTGATCATCTATACAGGCGGCACCATAGGCATGATGAGCGATCCGGCTACAAAGGTGCTTAGGCCTATAAATTTTGAGCAGATAATGGATAATGTACCTGAACTTGAAAAACTTAACTGTAAAATAAAGGTACACTCGTTTGAAGAGATCATTGATTCATCAAATATGAATCCTGCAATATGGAGCCAGTTGGCAGGATTAATCGAAGCTAATTACGATACGGTGGATGGCTTTGTGATTTTGCATGGCTCAGATACCATGGCATATACTGCCTCGGCATTAAGTTTTATGTTGCAGCATTTGGCCAAGCCGGTTATTTTTACCGGCTCGCAGCTGCCTATAAGTGCTATACGTACCGATGCCAAGGAAAACCTCATGACGGCCATTGAAATAGCCAATGCCAAAAAGAATGATAAGGCGCGGGTGCCCGAAGTATGTATATACTTTGATTATAAATTATTCAGGGGTAACCGGTCGTTTAAATACAATTCATCTAAGTTTGAGGCATTCAGGTCGCCTAATTACCCAATTTTGGCCGAATCGGGTGTGCATTTACGGTTTAGTGTTAACGATATCAGGCAGCCCGACGAGGATAAACTGATAGTACATAAAAACCTGGTGAGCGATGTCGCGGTACTAAAACTATACCCCGGTATAAGTCCTAAGGTAGTCGAAACTATTTTAACATCAGCGGTGCGGGGTATAGTAATGGAAACCTTTGGTGCCGGGAATACCACTACCGACCAATGGTTTATTGATATGCTTAAAACCGCTATTGACGGCGGTAAGGTTATATTGGATATATCGCAATGTAAGGTGGGTACGGTTGAGTTGGGACGCTATGAAACCAGCAAACAACTAAAGGATATTGGCGTTGCCAACGGCTATGATATGACCTTTGAAAGCGCTGTTACCAAAATGATGCACCTGCTGGGCCAGCTTGACGACCCCAAAGAAGTAAAGCGCCTGTTGGAGATTGATCTGCGCGGTGAGTTAACAGTGTCCTAAATGGAGTGTTCGGTTTAGAGAGAAGAACACCCCGAAGGCCCCGAACACTATAATGAGTAAAAGTTAAACGCTTAATGGTTAAACCGGCAGCGATATCCAAAAAGTGCTGCCTGTTCCTTTTTCGCTTTCGACCCAAATTTTGCCGTGGTGCCGTGTAATGATCTCGTGCGAGAGGTAAAGCCCAATGCCCAATCCGGATATGTTAGGGTTTTCGCCCTCTATCCGGTAAAACCTGGAAAAAACTTTTGTAAGTTTATCAGCGGCAATACCCACACCAAAATCTTTTACGCCAATATTTACCCTGTTGCCTACATGTGTTAAAATAACTTCCACTTTATTGGCCCCGGGCGAGTACTTGATTGCGTTGGATAATAAGTTTATTAGTACCTGTTCAATACGGTGCGGGTCGCCATTTATCATCAGGGTGTCTATAGTAGTATTTAACGATAGAGTATAATTTTCATTAGAGTGGTGTATCAGCTCGATAGCCCCGGCCACAACCGGCTTAATGTCAAAATTTTCTATAGATAGCTGGAGTTTACCCGCTTCAATTTTCGATACGTCCAGCAGGTCGGTTACCAGCGAGGTCAGTTTTTTTACCTGCTGGATGGTTTTTTCCACAAATTTCTGACTTTGTTCATCAGTTTTTAACCGGCCTATAATTTGCAGATAGCCACTTATACTGGTTAAAGGTGTTTTTAATTCATGGCTTGCCAGGCCTATAAACTCGTCCTTTTTTTCGTTAAGGGCCTTTACCTCCTCGTATAATTTGGCATTGTCAATACCAATGGCCGATTGTGCCGCTATGGACACCACAATGTTTTCATGCTCTTTGGTAAACATACCCGGCTCGGGGTGGCCAAAAAACAAACCGCCTATAACCTCGCCCGACCGAGAAATAACAGGCACGGCCAGGTAACTTACCACCGGCAGGTGGCCCTTGGGCATACCAAAATGAGGGGAGTTTTTACCATACCGGGCATCCTTGGTTATATCATCAACCCGTACCACGCCCTGGCCCGAAAATGTCGCATTAAAAACCTCGGTATTACGCGGCATTCCAAATTTTTCAAATGCTTCTTTTGGGGCACCTGATAGCGAATACAGCATAAATGATTCGCCATTTTCATCAACAGTAGTATAAAAAAAGGCGCCAAATTTTGCCCCGGTCAGTTCGGTAGTAGCATCGGTTACTTTTTGTAATATCTTGTTCAGGTCAAGCTCTTCTGATATGCTTTCGGTAATCAGGTTAATAATTTCCAACCGCTCGGTGTACCTCTGGGTGGCCTGCAGCGCAGCGTGTAGGTCGCTTATGTCACGAGCTATTTTTGAGGCGCCTATTATGGTGCCCAAACTGTCTTTAATAGGCGATACCGTTATTGACAAGGGTATTTCGCGGCCGTTTTTGGCCATGCGTATGGTTTGAAAATGATCAACCATGTTGCCTTTACTTATTTCGCCTATAATATATTCTTCCTCTTTTAACCTTGCCGGCGGAATAATTAATGAGATATGTTTGCCTATAGCCTCGTCTTCCGTATAACCAAACATCTTTTCGGCCGCTTTATTCCAACTGGTTATAATGCCTTGTAGGGTTTTGCTTAATATGGTATCGTCTGATGTGTTTACTATGGCCGCCAGCCGGGCCTGTTTTTCGTAATTGTCATTTATGCTGGTGGTATCAATAAGGGTATTTATAGTGCCGGTTAACTTGCCGTCGTCGTCAAATAAGGGTACCGGGTAGGGCTTTATTTTTATTTTGGTATTATCTGGCCGTTGTATAATTATCTCTTCGTTGGTAATAGCCACCCCTTGCTTAAGCGCGCAGGCCATAGGGCATGCTTCTAAATCCATAGGGCGGCCATCAGTATAAAACATTTTCAATGATCCCGACCAAAGGTCCTTACCAATTTCGGGCTGCCTGCCCCATAGCTTTTCGGCGGCATGGTTATAGGCCGTTATATAGCCCAGGCTATTGCAGGTATAAACCGCAACGGGCAGGTTATTAAAAAGGGTGTTGGCTAACTGGTTGGCCGGTTTATTTGATGGCATTATTGTTATTTGATGTAAACTATGGCCTGTAATTTTTTTAACAAATATATATTCCTGTTTGTTTTAAATTTATTTTTTTGACTTTTTGTCCTGACGTTTAGCCTCACCTAAATCCTCTGTAAAGGAGAGGACTTTCCTGTTTTTCAAAATCCCTTCTTTATCGCAGAAGGGTTGGGATGAGACTCCAAAGGATGCATTATTTTATTAATTACAACCCAAAGGTGTTGTAATATTAATTAAATGTTACAACTGTTATTAACCGGGTAAAAGCTACTTGACTTGGTTTAAATGATGTTTATATGGTAAAACAGACATTGAGTTTAACCGAAACAATTAATGAATAATTAATTTGTTGTTGATGCCTTATTGGGTAAATACCCCAACTGCAACGTGGAGTAAATTCCCCATATTCCCCGCCCTTAAATAGGTTACGCTTTTTAACATGCTCATTTTTAGGTATAAAAGCCCAATTTTAAGCCTTTTTTAACTTAGGTGCGATGTTTGCAATATCTCCGCTGCAATTATCTGTTGAAAAAATATTACCCTAATAATATTTTGCCCCGAAGGGGTTAAAATTATTGAGGTGACCGGTTAACAAAAACCGAACGATATAACGGATAAACTGCGAACAACATTAGAAAAATCTAATACTAAGGTGTTAGTGTAAGTTCTTTAAAATTTGATATTTTTGCGCCCGGTTAGTACAAGCAGATACATTTTTTCGGGATACCACTTAAATACTGTCGGCGCTTAAAATCACATACATTTTTTCTGGATACAAATGCAGTTAATGCAGTTGCCGTTTACCTGGGCAATTATCGGTACGTTTTTGCCGCTTAGGCAAATACACCGTTAGTGGCAGGGTTAAATACATAAGCAACGCATAGCTATAAAAAATACGCCGGTAAGGCAATAATAGAATAAAGGTGAGGTATAGGGCCGTAACCTGATTAATGTTTTGACAATAAGAATATTATGAATAAAAATTTACTATTTAAAATAGCGTTGCTATTTACGGTATTTTTTCAGTTAGCTAACAGGGCATCGGCGCAGTATGCAGTTGGTGGTACAGCACCTGTTGCTTTACGTAACTCTATTTACTGGCTTACCTGGAATCACAACGCAGCGGGCTCTACCTTAACAGCGGGCAGCCCGGCAAGTACCGCTACAGATGTGCCTGCGGGTACATACGTATGGCAATATTCGCCAACGGTGCAGATAACAGCTACGATAGATCATTTTACTGCATTTGACAATGCCACAGGCACCGTAGCTAAAAAAATGGGAGCATATACCTCTGGTAGCTATGCTGCTGGTGATGGTATGAATATACTATATACAGGTAGTGATCCTGCATATAGTATTCCTTTTTCTGGTTTAAATACAGAAAATGCTTCATTTGTGAAGTTTGATATAGCACTATCTGTACAAATTTTAATTAATGGAGTATATACAACTGTTAGTTATCCCGGAATGGTGATTGCGGATGCAGAATCAATGGCGCAAGGGGAGTCATTTTCCGCAGTGAATAATGGACCTATAGGTTGGCAATTACTAAATTTTAGAGATGGTGGAGATCCCAATGCGGGAGAATATCATTTAACTATAGATAATAATGGCGCAAACCCGGGATCATTTAAAGTAGATATGGACGCTGTTGGCGGACACAGTGACATAAAAACCCAGGCCGTAATGTTTGCCCGTGGTGCCAATAAATTAACCGATGTTAAAATGGTTGGTTACGGCGTAACCGCTATTGCTATAGGTTTTGTTCTGCCTTTTGATTTGGGTGATGCGCCTACAGGTTTTGACAAACCAGAGGCGTATATTAATGACTTTAGTTCAAGTAACGTTGTTGTGGCCGATGGTACCTATTCTGCAAATACTTTAACACCAACCCCACTGACTCCTCAAGCTAAACTTTATATGGGCCCTACTGCCGCTCCTAATAATGTTGATGCCGATGGTGATATTACGCTGGATGGCACTGCTACTGCGGATGATCATAACAATAACCCAGATGAAGACGCCTTATCTCCCAGTGATATATCGGCACAAGTAAATCAAAATACGGACGTAACGGTTACAATACCCAAGGTAATAAATAACGAATTAGTCTTAGGCGTGACACCAGACGTATATTTATATGGGTGGATAGATTTTAACCGTGATGGTAAATTTTCGGAGGATGAACGCGCCGCGCCATTAACATTGAGTGGTTCTACGAGTTATACAAATCAGCGCCTTGTTTTCAATAAAAATTCCTTTTTGCCAAATATAAAAGCGGGAACAACCTTTGCAAGGTTTAGAATCTCTAAAGATCAACTGACTAATACTAACGCTCTTACTGATATTGACCTGGCATCTACCACTGCGACATCAGACGGCGAAATTGAGGATTACCAGCTAACTATTGCAGGCGCTACCATCTCCGGTAATGTTTACCGGGACGGTAACGGTGCAACAGCAGTGTCAGACCTGGATAGGTCAACGCCCTTTGGGACGGTAAGCGGGGCGCCGGCACTTTACGCGTACCTGGTTGATAATTCAGACAACATAGTTAATCCAAGCGGCGCCGCGGTTACGGTAGACAATACAACCGGGGCCTATTCAATTACCGGTGCTAATAACGGAGCTTATCACGTAGTAATTTCTTCTGTGTTCCTGGCATCAACTTCAGGCCATACACTTACGGATATTACCACCAACCAACTACCGGCCACTTTTGTGCCGTCTGTTGATCTGTTTGGTAGTAACAACCCGTCAAATGGCGGTACCAATGCAGTTGAAGCGGGTAATGCCACCGCCAATTTGCAGGTGCCGGTAACTATATCATCATTAAACGCGGGTGCTGCCATAACCGATGTAAGCTTTGGTATTGACCAGGTGCCGGTGGCTGTTGCAGATGCGCAAACAGTAAATACCAATACCGCTACAGATATTTTAATACAAAGTAATGATTCTGATCCCGAAAATCAGTTAGACCCAACTTCGGTAGTGATGTCATCTTTTGATACCCCGGGTACCTTTGGTACCGGCGATATTGTTGTTGCCGGCGAGGGAACCTACCATTTAAATGCAACCACCGGTGTAATAACTTTTACATCTGATAATACGTTTACAGGCACTGCACTACAACCTATCAACTACAAAATAGCTGATATTTTTGGTGTGTATAGTAATGTGGTTACGGTAACGCCTACGGTTAAAATAGGCGGACAACCCGACCAAGAGGCCACCACCATCGGCCAACAGATCGTAATTACCGACCTGAAAAGCAATGATAGGGCTGCCGCAAATAGCGGTACAGTAACTATTGGTTTGCCATCTACCGCAACCGGTCATGGAGGTACGGTAAGTGTTACTTCAAACCAGGTAACTTATAACCCGGCAGCCGGCTTTACTGGTACAGATACATTTAATTATACTTTAACAAAAAATAGCCAGACATCAGAAAATATATTGGTAACTGTACTGGTATCGCCCACAGGTGGTGATGACCCTACTACAACACTAATCAATACACCTGCTGTTACCAACGTAGCATTAAACGATGCGGGCGGCACAGGCGCAACCATGAGCCTGGTACATGGTGTTGGTAACGACCCTGCTAATGGTACTGTTGATGCACCAAATGATGCAGCGGGTACAATAACTTATCATCCTAACCATAACTTTACCGGTACCGACAGCTATAAGTATAAAATTACCACGTTAGACAACACGCTTTCTACAGCCAACCTTACGGTAACCATTGGCATAACGCCTATAGCCACGGCTGATAGCCATGTTATACCATTTAACAGTACAGGTACGCTGATAAATATAAAAAACGATGATTTGAGTGCGGGCGATGGGTCTACAGTAACTATAGTGGGCGGCGGCCCTACAAACGGAGCATTAAGCGGATTGGACCCTGCCACAGGTAATGTAACTTATAAGCCAACGGGAAATTTTACCGGTACAGATTCATTTACCTATACGGTAACCAGCCAGGACGGCACATTAACCTCGGCAGCGGTAACAGTAACATTAACAGTAGCCCCAACGCCACATGATGACAGCCATACCATAGCCTTTAATAGCCCGGGAACCGTCATCCACATATTAACAGATGATATTAACGCGGGCACAGGCGCAACAGTAACTAACCCACTAAGCAGCACTCCTGGCCATGGTACTTTAAGTAATATAGCTTACAGCACAGGTGACATGACCTATACGCCCAATAATAACTATGTGGGTACTGATTCATACACTTATAAAGTAACCAGCCATGATAATACCCTAACATCAGCATCAACAGCTACGGTTACGCTACACATTCGTCCGGTAGGTGTAGCTGATACCACTTTTATGCTGATCAATGGTGACCAGGTTACCATCAATATACTGGGCAACGACGGCGCTTCGGCCACGGGCACGCTTGTAAGCGTAAACCTGGGGAGTATTTTGGCGGGTCACGGTCAAACAACCATACAAGGCACTAATATAGCGTATAAGCCTGATCATGATTTTGTAGGTACCGATACTTTTACTTATACTATTACTAATAATGGCGAAACATCTGACGAGATACTGGTAACTATAAACGTTA
Source organism: Mucilaginibacter sp. (assembly GCF_039935595.1). Classification (GTDB taxonomy): domain Bacteria; phylum Bacteroidota; class Bacteroidia; order Sphingobacteriales; family Sphingobacteriaceae; genus Mucilaginibacter. The sequence continues at coordinate 24,037 of NZ_JBDTJZ010000158.1, forward strand.
AACCAGTTGGCCAGCCTGATGTGGATAACACCACCATAGGGACACCAAAAACCACCAATGTGATAGCGGGTACGCCAGCTTCAACAGGTGTAGACTCGCCGGGTAGCCATAACGGCAACGCCAGCACTATAACTGATATTGTAAAAACGGCTAACGCCACCACTGTTGCCGTATCAAATACCGACCCTAACAGCATTGTGTATACGCCGGCGCCGGGCTTTGTAGGTATAGATACCTATACTTATAAACTAATGAGCTCGGACGGTATAAAATCTGACGCGATACTGGTAACCATTAACGTTAAGCCAACCGGCCAGCCTGATGCGGATACCACCACTATTGGTACAGCAAAAGTCACTAACGTAATAGCGGGTACACCGGCTTCAACAGGTGTAGACTCGCCGGGTAGTCATAACGGTAACGCAACTACTATAACTGACATTGTAAAAACGGCTAATGCCACCACCGTTGCCGTATCAAATACCGACCCTAACAGCATTGTGTATACGCCAGCACCGGGATTTGTAGGTACAGATACCTATACTTATAAACTAATGAGTTCGGACGGTATAAAATCTGATGCGATACTGGTAACTATAAACGTTAAGCCAACCGGGCAGCCTGATGTGGATGTTACCACTATAGGTACAGCAAAAACCACCAACGTAATAGCCGGCACACCAGCTTCAACAGGTGTAGACTCGCCGGGCAGCCATGGTGGTACGGCCAGCACTATAACTGATATTGTTAAAACGGCTAATGCCACCACCGTTGCCGTATCAAATACCGACCCTAACAGCATTGTGTATACGCCTACACCGGGCTTTGTGGGTATAGATACTTATACTTATAAACTAATAAGTTCAGACGGTATAAAATCTGATGCGATACTGGTAACCATCAACGTTAAGCCAACCGGGCAGCCTGATGTGGACAACACTCTCGTAAATACACCGGTAACCACCAACGTAATAGCCGGTACGCCAGCTTCAACTGGTGTAGATGCGCCGGGCAGCCATAACGGCAATGCCAGTACCATAACCGATATTGTAAAAACGGCTAATGCCACTACCGTTGCCGTATCAAATACCGACCCTAACAGCATTGTGTATACCCCAGCTTCGAGCTTTACGGGTACAGATACATATACTTATAAACTAATGAGTTCGGACGGTATAAAATCTGATGCGATACTGGTAACCATCAATGTTAAGCCAACCGGGCAACCGGATCCGGATACTACCACCATAGCTTTAGCAAAAGCTACCACCGTTCGTACTAACGACGCTGGCGGCACTAACTCAACGTTAAGTGTTGTTACACAACCGGGCAATGGTTCTGCCGGCTCAATAGATAACACCGCGGGTGCCATTTTATACACGCCTAACACCACCTTTACCGGTAAGGATACTTATACTTATAAAATAACTTCGGCTGATGGTACGCAAACTTCATCGCCGGTTAAAGTAACTATTATTGTGAAGCCTACAGGGCAGCCGGATTTTGCAACAACACTTGTAGGTCAGCCGGTTTTAATTCCTGTTATTGTTAATGATAATGGTGGCAACGGTGCTATAATTACCAACGTATCTGTACCGGCTAATGGTGGCATATCAGTAGTAAACAATACAAACGGATCAATAACCTATACACCAAATGCAGGTTATATAGGTACCGATACCTTTACCTATAATTTAACCTCATCAGATGGGTTTGCTGTTTCATCGCCTATATTGGTTACGATAAATATCCGTCCGGCAGGAATACCGGATAACGACCTAACACCTATTAATACACCGGTAACCACCAACGTAGTTGCTAATGATGGTGTAACGGGGGTAACAGTAGCGTCAACCAATGGCAGCAATGGCACCACAACACCAAGCGGCGACGGCGTATCAGTAATTTATACACCTGCTAATGGTTTTGTAGGTACTGATACCTATACCTATACTATAACCAAAAACG
>NZ_JBDTJZ010000159.1:0-37419 GCF_039935595.1 Mucilaginibacter sp.
TGGGCGTACACGGGGTCAACAAGTAACGATATCCTATCGGCAATGACTACTTTTTTAAACATACCAAAAGCCATTTGCATCAATCCGGACTTAAGTCGTTCAAAATCAAAGTTATGCTTTTCGTGAAACTGATGCAACACGTTTTGCGGCCGTTCGATGGGGCCGGCTACCAATTGGGGGTAAAACATAATATATACCGCATAAATGCCCAAGTGCCTTTCCGCTTTTTGGTTGCCCCTGTATACCTCTATCGTGTAGCTCATAGCCTGGAACGTATGGAAAGACAACCCTATTGGTAATAGAATCTGTAGATACAGAAGTTGCCAGGGGCTGTGCATTTCGGCACCTAACTGATTGAAATTTCCGACAAAAAAATTGTAATATTTGAACACGCACAAAATGCCCACATTGGTAATTATGCTAAGTACTAAAAAGTTCTTGCGGGTTTTCGCAACTTTGGCTTTCTCAATATATATACCCGCGTAGTAGTCAATTAAAATTGTTCCGCCTAGTATCAGTATGTAAATAGGAACAAAAGCAATGTAAAAATAAACACTGGCAGCCAATAACAATATCCATCGATATTTATGCGCCAGGAGATAATATCCAATGGTAACCATTACAAAAAACAGCAAAAATTGGAGGGAGTTGAAAACCATAATACCTAATAAGGAGGTCCGCAAACTTAACTATTTCTAGAGCAAAATGAAAATACGCATGGCTATTCAATATAAGAAGAAAACAATAACATACCACTCAAAAGATTCTTGAGGTGCAATAAATGCAGTAAGCCGTTGCGAGGGTACAAGGCAAAGAAGAAGTCTATAGATTATTATAAATGCTCGTCCATAGGTTGCCACACCAACCGAAACGCAAGCGTCTTGCATAAACGATTTGAGGAAATACTGGATTGGTTCGGGTTAGACTTCTCTACTGATGTCATGCAACTATTAAGACAGCAAGCAGTCGCAACCTTTAACCAGTTTTCACAGGAGTATTTAGGCCAGCAAGCGGAACTGCAAAAGAAGAAAACGGAACTTGAGCAAAAAACATCCCGCTTGGAAGAGAGGCTTATGGCCGAGGAGATACCTAACGAACTTTATTACAAGTACGTGGCGAAGTATAGCGAGGAAAAAAACGAGGTGGAAGGCGAACTGTCAAAGAGTTCACTTAAAAAGTCGAACCTTGACCAATATATTGACGTGGCATTGGATTTTGCTTCAAATCTGCCGAAAAAGTGGCTTTCTGCCGATTATGACATCAAGCAGAGGCTTCAAAATTTGCTGTTTCCCGAGGGGATATATTACAACCGAGATACTGACGAATGTCAAACCCCCAGAATAAATTTCGTGTTTCTGTATTTCGCTTATTTAAAGTATGTTATACTTAAAACACAGATGGGCATACCCGCCTTACAGCTAAAATATGCCCAACTCGCGTGTTTGGTAGCGGGGAGCAGGATCGAACTGCCGACCTTAGGGTTATGAATCCTACGCTCTAACCATCTGAGCTACCCCGCCGTTTTATTATTTAATAACCCAATTGGTTGTTTTGAGTTACCGGCCTTTAAAATATGGCCCCTTAAAAAAGGTTTGCAAATATAGCAGAAATTCGTTTCCTTTAGAAAAAATGTTAATATTGCGACTTATGCGGCTGCAATTATATACTCCCTATGTCTGAGAAGAAGAAATTTACCATTGAGTATGAAATAAAATCATCTCCAAGAATACTATATACCTTTTTAAACGAGCCTAATGGCTTAACCCAATGGTTTGCTGATGATGTAAGTGTGCGGGATCAGATTTATACCTTTACCTGGGATGGCGAACAACAAACCGCCAAATTAGTTGCTATAAAAGAAAATAAGCTGGTGCGCTTTAAGTGGATTGACGATGAGCCCCAATGTTATTTTGAAATGGAAATAATTCAGGACGAGCTTACCAATGATGTGGCCCTGAGTATTACTGATTTTGCTACCGATGAGACCCTGGCAGAGCGCCACTCGATATGGGACAACCAGATACGTTACCTTATAAGCGTTTTGGGTGCCTAAGGGTATATTAATTTTTCGCTAATTTTGCATAGTGAAAAAGATACATCTTTTACTCCTTAAATCATTCATCAGGCCATTTGTAGTCACTTTTGTAATAGTGATGTTTGTGTTGCTGATGCTGTTTCTGTGGAAATACATCGACGACCTGATAGGCAAAGGCTTTGAATGGTACGTTATACTTGAACTAATGATGTATGCCTGTGCCAATAACGTACAAATGGCACTCCCTTTATCCGTATTGCTTTCTTCCATAATGACTTATGGCAGCCTGGGCGAAAACTATGAGCTGGTTGCCATAAAATCGGCCGGTATATCATTAACCCGGGCCATGTACCCCATGTTTATTGTAGTTACCATATTAAGCGTAAGCGCATTCCTGTTTTCAGATTATATGCTGCCCAAAGCCAACCAGAAATATTACTCGTTGCTATGGAGCGTCCGCGAACAAAAATCAGCTAATTTTTTGCCCGAAAAGGTTTTTAGCAACAGCTTTCCGGGTTATACCATCAGGATCGGCAAAAAAGACCCTGATGGGCAAACATTGCATAACCTGGTTATTTACGAAAAAAGCCCTAATAGTTTAAACACATCAAGGCTTGATGCCAAAAAAGGCCTTATGTACCGCACGCCCAACAACCAATATCTGATACTGGTATTAGAAGATGGGGTAAGGTATGAAGAAATGGCCGGAGATGGCCCGCATGGCGCGCTTAATCCGCGCCAAACATTTACCCGTTACCGCTTTAAAAAAACGACGCAGCGGCTTGACCTAACCGGCTTTGCGTTTAAGCCCACAGACGAAAGCTTGTTTAAGGCCTACCAGATGATGGACTTAAAGCTGTTGCGCCATGAGATGGACTCGATACAGCACCGCATAGATAGCACACAACTGGATAACTTTAAAAGCATTGTGATAAATTATGTAAAATATTTTACGGTACCTCATAAATCGGTCAGTATAAAAAAACCGGTGGCGGCCAAGGCAAATGTATTGGCCGGTCAGCCTCGTAATGTGCAATCAAGTATTATATCAAATGGTTTGACCGAGGCCCGCAACCTAACTGATGCAATTAAAAACCGCAATGCCACGTTAAAAGAAACGTCCGACAACCTGCATGGCGCCGAGGTTGAATATCAAAAAAAGTTTACCTTATCGGCCGCTTGCCTGGCTTTGTTTTTAATTGGCGCACCGCTGGGAGCCATAATACGTAAGGGCGGTTTAGGCTTGCCGGTTGTGGTATCAGTAGTATTCTTCCTTATCTATTATATCATATCAACCATTGGCGAAAAATATGTAAAGGCAGGTGATGCCTCGCCAATTATGGGTATGTGGATAGCTATATTTATTTTAACACCTATAGGATTGTTCCTATCCTACAAAGCTGCAAATGATTCGGCATTATTTGATATTGATGCTTATACACGCTTCTTTATACGGATATTTAAATGGAAGAAGGTGATTAGTTAATTGGCGAGTATTGATTAGTTAGCAAAATCGAACCGATCACTAATCATCAATTAACTAATCACTATACAGCAAAAACTTACATATTACCGACCAATATCCTTTTATTAAACATTAATTTTACGTAACATTAGTTACGCCTTTAATAAGGCCGTACAAGTTTAAAACTATGCTTAATACCATATCAGAAGCTATTGAAGCTATAAAAGCAGGCCAAACCATTATTGTTGTTGATGACGAGGACCGTGAAAATGAAGGCGATTTTTTAACCGCCGCCCGTAATGCTACCCCCGAGGTTATAAACTTTATGGTACGCCATGGCCGGGGCCTGGTTTGCGCGCCTATTACCCATTTACGTGCCGAGGAACTGGAACTGGAGCTGATGGTGAGCCACAATACTACTTCGTACGAAACTAACTTTACCGTATCTGTTGACCTTTTGGGTAATGGATGCACAACAGGCATATCAGCTACCGACCGTTCAAAAACGGTAATGGCGCTTATTGACCCGGCAACTACGCCACAGGATCTGGGCAGACCCGGACATATTTTTCCGCTTATAGCCAAAAATGGTGGCGTTTTGCGTCGTGCCGGGCATACCGAGGCGGCTATTGACCTATCGGTTTTAGCCGGGTTTGAGCCTGCCGGGGTAATATGCGAGATTATGAATGAAAATGGCGATATGGCAAGGCTACCCGATCTTTTGAAAATAGCAAAGGAGCACGATCTTAAAATTGTTTCTATAAAAGATCTGATATCTTATCGGTTAGATGCCGAAACGCTGGTTAAAAAAGAAGTATCAGTAAACCTGCCAACCGAGTGGGGCGATTTTGAAATGATAGCCTATACGCAGGTTAATACCGGCGAAAACCATTTAGCATTGGTAAAGGGCACCTGGGATACTGACGAACCTGTGTTAGTACGTGTACATAGCTCGTGTGTTACAGGCGATATATTTGGCTCCTGCCGCTGCGATTGCGGCCCGCAGTTGCACAAGGCCATGGAGATGATACAAAAAGAAGGGAAAGGCGTAATTGTTTATATGAATCAGGAGGGCCGCGGCATTGGGCTGGTAAACAAATTAAAAGCCTACAATCTGCAGGAAAATGGTTTTGATACCGTAGAAGCTAATTTACAGTTGGGCTTTAAAATGGACCAGCGCGATTATGGCATAGGCGCACAGATATTGCGCAGCCTAAACGTATCAAAAATGAAGCTGATGAGTAATAACCCTAAAAAACGGGCCGGTTTAATTGGCTATGGGTTAGAAATAGTTGAAAATATACCTATTGAAATAGCGTCAAACCCGCATAACGAAACCTACTTAAAAACCAAGCGCGATAAAATGGATCACGCTATCATGAAGGATCACTGATCCGTATCGTCTGTCGTACTATTCTTTACTCCGGTCTGCGGCTGTGGCGCGTTGGCATCGGTGTTTGCAGGTGGTGCGGGAGTGCTTTTGGGCGTACCACGTTTAAATATATTCTTTATAAACTCGCCAAAGGTGTCAAAGTCACGCTGATAAACCAAACCCAAACCGTTAACATATTGCGCGCTAAACTGGCCTATATAATTATTTAACGTAGTAGTATTTAATACACGGTAGGAATAACGGGCAGTTAAATTACCATCGCGCCTTATCAGGTATGATGCCTCAAAATCTTTAGTAAGGTTGTTAAAGCCCGAGTTAAGCAGGTTGCTGGAGTTATTAAACAAATCGCCGCTACCGGTATTATTGTACAAGCTTCCGTTAAGCCGCAGGCGCTCCTTAAAAAACCTTACCGAAGCGCTGGCATCGTTAAATGACCGTAGTGTAAGGTCAACATTTTTAATGTTTGATTGCGAGATAAAGCTATTTAATTTATTAAACGCAAACTCGCTTACGGCGCTTCCGGCGGTGCCTAAAACTTCGTTGGTTAAGCTGCTGCCAGTACCCGGTGCAAAGTTACGCCGCACAATAATGCTTAATGCCTGCTGATTACGGTTATTAATATCGCTAAGGTAAGTTGACAGGTCATCCTTTATAGAAGGTTCGGTAGGGAAATTAAAGTCAAAATCAATATTAGGATGTATTAATGATTTGGTAATAACCAATTCGGCCTGTACCAGTACCTGGCTTTTTCCTTTTGGTGATGTTGTGCCCGCTGCAATGTAAAGGTTTGAAATATCGGTACGGACCTCATAAATGGCCTTTAGGTTAATCTCGGCATTGGCGGGGTCACCGTTCCAATGTATATTACCGCCCTGGTTAACAGTAAAATTTTTACTGATGAAGTTTTTAGCGGTAAACTCAAACTTGCCCGATGTAATATTAAAATCCCCATACATATCAAAATCCCCAAAACTATTAATATGCAGGTTTAAATTTTTTGATTGACCTGTACCTGTAAGCACACCATAATCGGTAGTTATTTTTACGGTCGCTTTCTCGTCAACCGTAAGGTCGAAGTTTAAGGTTACGCCATTAAACGCTTTAGCCTTTGTTACCGTCTTAGCCGTATCACTGTGGCTTACAAATTTTATAAAATCATAATCGCCCACGGTTGATGAAGTATTTAGCGGGATATTAAATACGGTACCGGCTTCGGTTTTGGCCTTAATATTAATGTTCATATTGTCAATCGGTCCGTTAAAACTGAAGTTCCCGCTGGCAAAGGCCTTACCAAAATATTGGTGGTTATCTTTAAACGTGGTATTAAGCGCCATTAATTTTTGGCCGTTAGGTATAACCAATTCCGCGTTTATCACAGGGTTTGAAAGCTTACTCAGGTCAACTGTGCCATTAATCAGCCCCTTGCCTCCAAGTGTATCCGTTAATGCTAAATCGCTAATATTTATTACCGTATTTACCACCTTAACCCTGTCATTAAGTATATAAGGTGTTTGTAAGTAATCCACGGTCATCCGGGTGTTATTCAAGCTGAGGTCACCATTTAACTCAGGTTTTAACACCGTACCGGTAAGCTTTAAATTGGTTGATACGGTGCCCTGTAAATCAGAAACAAGGCCTTTAAGAAAAGGCTCAAATATAATGGCCTCGGTTTGGTTCATTTTTACATCAAAGTCCAGTTTCTCGCCATTTTCCTTGCCTAACAAATAAGCCCCTACTATATTCATCGTTTCTAAACCACGGTTCAAAATATTCAGTTTCATATTGGCTTGCTTACGGGCATTATCCAGGCTCGACGCTAATTTGACATTACCAACCAAAGTTTTGTTCATCCTAAAAGTATCAATAGTAAGCTGCGCGTCAACCCCGGGTTTTTTTGTAACTCCTGTTAACAACACATCACCATTAAGCTGCCCGCCAAGCTTTATATTAGATACTTTTGTAAGCTGGTTAATAGTGGACATGTTAAACTTATCAAAGGTAACTTTAAGCTTATCTTCAGGATTGTCAGATATAAAGCCATCTATTTTAACTATTTGCTGCCCATTTGATAGCTGAAAGCCAGATACCTCTGTTTTGCCATCATGCAGCTTTATATCTACCTTTTCCTGAATCTTCCATTTTTGGTTCTCCAATATCACGTCTGATGGCAACAGACTAAGTCTAGCCGTGGTATCTCGCCCAAACTTTACCAGGCCGTAAAGGTCCAATTGGTTAGTGGCATCTTTATCGGCCAGTTTAATATTAAAATTTAGGCTGTCTCTTTTTAGGAAGTTGGTTATATCAATATTTTTTACGTACAGTTTATCCGTAAGGTCAACGCGGTTTAATGATACGTTTAAGCCCAAATAATCATCGGTAGTGCTTTCGTCAATAATCAGGTCATGAAATACCATGCCCGAATACTTTATAGTTTTTACATAGCCATTAAGCGTAGCTGTTTTTTCTGCCGAGTTAAAGTTACCTACAAATGTACCCTGGTCTGGCACTTTAAATGCAGGTGCAAAAATGGCCAGCAGTGGGTCAAGCTTTTTCAGCTTTAAATTAAACTCAAAATTTTGTGGCTTAAACGCCGTAATATTGGTTTTTAATGATGGGATGTATTTTTTTACAATGGTTTTAAAATAATCAGGCAGGGTGGCCAGGTCATAACTTCCTTTAATGCTGCCATCCATTATGTCGGATATCATTGATATGGATCGTGCGTCGCCTTTACCGCTTGCTTTTAAGTAAACCGAATCTACCCGGTAATCATTACGCGGGTCAATAATATGGATGGGTGAAAGCAATATTTCGCCTTCAAAGTTTTTAAGGGTGCTGCCCGTCATCCGGGTTTTAATGCGGGTGCTTAGGGTAATGGTATCATTAAGCAATCGCAGGGTATTTAAGTGGGCGTCTTCTACGGTAGCGGCAAAATCATAAACCGGCAGCTCAGGGTTAATATCCATGCTGCCATCCAGATTAAGCTTAATGTTTTTATCATTAACGGTAATTTTTGCCGACGCTATTTTATGTGCAAAGGTGCCATTTAAAGTAACGTTGTTATAGTTGTAATTTTTTAAGTCGACGTTTTTAATATCGGCGCTTACCCTGGCGTTTAAATTAGCCAGCGCATCGCCACTGCCCTTTACATTTGCATTAACAGTTATACGGCCCAGATCCTTACTGTCAATTAACGTACCCAGGTCAAAATTGTAGGTCAAAATTTTACCACTGTAGCTTGGTTTACCGGCCTTATCAATCTTCAGGTTAATATCCGGATCAAAACGGCCCAATTGTGTTTTAAAAGTACCATAGGCCACAAAGTCATTTTGCACCCCGGTAAACCGGCCATTAAAGTTAATATTGCCAAATTTGGCCAAAACATCCGGAGCCTTAGCGTTTGGCTTACCGCTAAAATGACTGAACAGATAATCCAGGTCCTTTTTATTGGTGGCTATCTGGTCAAACCGCAGTTCCAGGAAGGTATTTTTCCAATCAGGCAATCCCCGCAGGTTAAAATCACCTTTAATATAGGTTGCCTGTCCGGCGGTAACGGTAAGGCTTTTAGTTTTAAGGTTATTTACCAAACCTTTAACCTGCCCGTCAACACCCAGATCAAAACTTATCTTATCTAATGGCGCAAAGTAGGCTATATCTGCTGATGATATCCGCGACGATTTAAAATTGGCGTCCATGCGTATCTTGTTCTCAAAATCGCCAAAATCATCAAACGATTTGAACCGCATACGCAAATAATCCCTCAGTGTTGAGTTAGGCGTTTGGATAAGCATTTTTTTGGCAACTATCTGGTTACTGTCAATAGTAATATTGGTGGTGAGGTCCTTTATACGGAAACCGCTTTTTTCGCGAAGAGTTAACTGGTGTATATCGCCCTTAAACAGGTGGTTTTTAATGTCAACGTCGGTAACGGTTACACCAAAATTGTATACATCAAAATCAGCAAAGTTAATCCCATTTATGTGTTCGTTCTTTAGCTGATCCTTGTACCTGAACCTAAGATTTTTTATAACTGATTTTTGAAGATTAACTGTCCACGGTTTACCGGGCGCTTTTTTAACGGTATCCTTTGATGCAAAATGATCAATAATAAATTGCAGGTTGGTTTGGTGGTTCTTTAATTTTTTCAGGTAGAAAGAGCCATTATCCAATTCAACTAAACTTACATTAACTATCTTGTTTTTTATGCTCGAAAATATGGAAAAGCCGTCCAGTTCAACTGTTAATTTGGGTGTACTTACCAGCGTATCTTTTTGCTCATCTAATACAAAAAAACCTTCTAATACTACTGACGAAAAAGGCTTGATGTATAAACTCTTAATAGCAACCGTGGTATGCAACTCGTCCGAAAAATATTTGGCCGCCTTTTTTGCCGCCCAGGTTTGCACAGGCTGGTATTGAAATACTAAAAGCAGTATGCTAACCATTAGCAATAGCAGCAATACAATACTTAAACCTATTTTGAGTAGTTTTTTAATAACTTTGCGATTTAATTATTGAATTAGTGATTTATTGAATTAGTGAATGATTTGATTTACCATTCTTAATTCGCCACTCACTAATTCACTCATTCACTAATTGTAAAAACGTGTCTGTAATATTAGCCATTGAATCTTCGTGTGATGACACCTCGGCTGCCGTTTGTGTGGATGGTGTTGTGTTAAGCAATGTTATTGCCAACCAAACCATACATCAGGCTTATGGGGGTGTTGTTCCTGAGCTTGCCTCAAGGGTGCATCAACAAAATATTGTTCCGGCTATACAACAGGCTTTAATAAACGCAAAAGTAAGCAAAAATGATGTGGATGCGGTAGCTTTTACACGCGGCCCCGGTCTTTTAGGCTCACTTTTAGTTGGCGTATCATTCGCCAAGTCATTTGCTTTAGCAAAAAGCCTGCCTATTATTGAGGTTAACCACATGCAGGCCCATATTTTGGCCCATTTTATTGAAGATCCCAAACCTACTTTCCCGTTTTTATGCCTTACTGTATCTGGCGGACATACGCAGATTGTGCTGGTAAAAGATTATTTTGATATGGAAGTAATAGGCCAAACGCTTGACGATGCCGCAGGCGAAGCGATGGATAAAACCAGTAAAATATTGGGGCTGCCTTATCCCGGCGGACCGTTAATTGATAAATACGCCCGACAGGGTAACCCCAACGCCTATAAATTTCCGGAACCACAAATACCGGGGCTTGATTTTAGTTTCAGTGGCTTAAAAACATCAATCTTGTATTTTATACGAGACAATGTGGCCATCAACCCTAACTTTATTGAAGATAATTTAGCGGATATTTGCGCATCTGTTGAATACAGAATAGCCACCATATTGCTCAATAAACTAAGCAAGGCTGCCAACGAGTATGGCATTAAGAACGTGGCGTTAGCCGGAGGGGTATCGGCCAATACGGGGTTACGGCAGGGATTATTGGAATTGGGCGAAAAAAATGGCTGGAACTGTTTTATACCGCAACTGCAATATTGTACGGATAACGCAGCTATGATAGCCATAGCCGGATATTATAAATTTTTAAAAGGCAATTTTGCCGAACAAAACATAGCACCTTTAGCAAGGATGCCTTTTTAGATCATAGCAAATGGTTAATAGTTCATAGTAATGAACGTTGGCCATGATCTATTAACCATGAACTATTAACTAATTATGAGCATTCCATCACTTATATTTTGGGCAATTTTTGTATTGCCGCTGGTAGTATTTTTAATTTGGCTAATGCGTCAAGATAAACGCAATGGACGCGCGGGACTTATTGTACTGGCCATTATTGTTATTGGGGGAATTGTGTATATGTACTTAAAAACGGGCGGGCAATAAAGCTGTTTAGGGATGGGTCGCATTTACGCCCAAACTTTAGTTCCTTCGCTGCAGTTTGTACAAATGTCAATATTTTTTCGGCTCTCTAAGACAGCACCGCGGAAATTTTTATAGGTTTCGTCATTCCATATTTCACGAAACGTAGCGGTTTTAAGATCCCCAAGCCGATGTTGCGCGTCTTTGTCAAAGCAACAAGGCACAACCAATCCGTCCCAGGTAATAACGGGGCTATGCCAAAGACGCTTACAATGATTTGATAAGCTACTTTTTATTTCAAACTGCCCTTTTTTGTTTTTACGATAGCGCGAATATCTATCTATGGTTGGTATAAGCGGATTACCGTTCTCATAATCATAAACTTGTGCCGTTTTAAACCGCACCTGATCTACACCTATTTCTTCGGCCAGTTTTTTAACGTCATCTATTTGATGCTCGTTTGGTTTTACTACCAGGAACTGGAAAATAATAAACGGTGTTTTTGATTTCAGTTCTTTTTTCCATTTAACAATATTACGGCTACCCTCTAATGCTTTTTCAAGGTTGCCACCTACCCTGTATTGCTCATAAGTTTCTTGCGTGGTACCATCAATTGAAATGATAAGCCTGTCCAGGCCGCTTTCTATTGTTTTGCGGGCATTAATATCATTTAAATAATGGGCATTGGTTGAGGTAGCTGTATAAATACCTTTGCCCGAAGCATAGGTTACCATATCTAAAAAGTCGGGGTTCAAATAGGGTTCGCCCTGAAAGTAAAAGATAAGGTACATGAGGTTTTTTGAAATCTCGTCGATAGTTTTGCGAAATATATTGGTGCCAAGCATACCAGTTGGACGCGTAAAGGCCCGCAAACCACTGGGGCACTCGGGGCAACGAAGATTACAGGATGTTGTGGGCTCAAAAGAAACGGATGTAGGATACCCCCATTGAACTGCCCTTTTAGTCCATTTACTCACATAATAACTGCTCAATACGCGCGTAGAATTCCAAACGCGTCTTGGCGTAAGTTTAGAGAGCAGGTTTAGGGTATCCGGCAAATTAAATGTTTCCATTATAAAAGTAGCAGTCCATATTAAGATAACTAAAACCTAGCTAATATATGGCACTGACAACGTATCAGCTATTATATAAGCCAAATATACAAAAACAGATTCATTTCCGAAAATTGAGGCAAAACGAAAGTTTAAAGCCTTTTAAGGCTGTCAACATTTAAATCCGGGCTATGCTTTAGCTTAACTCCCCCAGCTTCATCAGCCCATAAAACAACCCGGTGCAGTGCAGGGCCTGGGCAATTTTATTATCGGCCAGTAATTGTTTAACCTCGGCTATGGTGTATTCTTCAATGATGAGTTCTTCGTGCTCATCCAGACTTTGCTCCTGTACTTTTTTGCCACCGGTGGCCAGGTAGCAATAGGTAAGGTTATTGGACGTTGCCGGGTTAGGGCTTATGGTGGCAATTAGCTCTATATGGCTAAACTCATAACCGGTTTCTTCCAGTAGTTCGCGGCGCATACCTGCTTCGGGAGCTTCACCTTTTTCAATTACGCCGCCCGGTATCTCCAGCGAAATGATGCCCGCCGCCTGCCTGTACTGGCGCACCAGTATGATCTTATTGTCTTCGGTAAGTGCTACGGCATTTGCCCAATCAGGGTATTCCAGTACAAAGTATTCATCTACTATAGTGCCATTGGGCATTTCGCATTTATCTACACGCAGGGTGGCCCAGAGGCCTTTATGTATATATTTTGATGAAATTGTTTTCCATTTAAGTAGCTGCATAGTGTATGGTCTGAACCGCTGATTTCTTGATTTAATGATTTCGCTGATGATGGTGGTAAATGTATTAAATAAAACAATCCCACTAATTCAAAAATCACCTAAATCAGCAATTCTGACAAAAAAATAGCCGGACAAAATCCGGCTATGTATATTACTAATCTCTAATTAACTAATCTCTAATCACCAGCTGCCGCCTGATCCGCCGCCGCCAAAGCTACCGCCGCCAAACCCACCGAAGCCACCGCCACCACCGCCGCCGCCGGAACCACCGCCCCAGCCACTATCGCCACGATTACCACCACCTAACATGGAGCCGGCCAATAACCACCAAAACGGACTTGACCCACCACCGCTACCAATTACCTGGCCGCCACCACCCCGCCTGCTGAATATGGAAATAAGGATAATTACAACAATTATAATAACTATAAATCCTGCGGGGCCGCCATCATTCTCTTTAGGCTTTTTGGTTGATTTGTATTCGCCCTTAGTGGCTTTTATTATCTGATCAATACCGGCATCCAATCCGCCATAATAATCGCCTGCTTTAAAGCGGGGGTTAATATCATTTACACGTATTTCTTGCGTAACCACATCGGGCAGGGCACCTTCTACACCATAACCGGTTTGTATGGTCATTTTCCTGTCGTTTAAGGCAACAAGCAAGAGCACACCATTATTTTTTCCGGCCTGGCCTATGCCCCATTTACGCCCCAACTCGGTACCGTATTGGTTAATATCATAATCGCCTACCGATTTAATGATAACCACAGCTATTTGCGTAGATGAGCTATCATCAAAGGCTACCAGTTTATCTTCCAGCGCTTGCTTTTGGTCGGCTGTTAAGGTATTGGTATAATCAGTAACCAGCGTATTTGATTTCTCCGGAAAATCCTGCGCAAAAGCCAGGTAACCGCAAAGCAGGAAACTGAAGATCAAAGTAATTTTTTTAAACATCGTCTTGATTTTTAATCACCGTCCATAAAGGAAATATCATCCGGCAACTCGTTAATATCGTCCAACGCATGCGGGAAATATTTTTTAAGCTGCTCGCCGGCCAGCTTTACTCCGGTAGCCACACCTTCAACCAGGTTGCCTTGTTTAAATTGCTCCAGCATATCGTGTTTGGTTTGCTCCCAAAAATCATCAGGAACAACCTCGTTAATACCGGCATCGCCAATAATGGCAAACTTACGGTCAACCGTGGCCAGGTATATGAGTACACCATTGCGCAGCTTGGTTTTATGCATATCCAGTTTGGCAAAGTATTTTGCCGCACGGTCAAGCACCTCTTCGCTGCAGGTTTTTTCAACACAAACCCGTATCTCGCCCGAAGTATTTTTTTCGGCAGCTTCTACCGCTTGCTTAATGCGCTGCTGTTCCTCGTTGTTAAATAGAGCCATGATTACACTGATTTTTTGAGGATTACACCGATTTTTAACTGCATTTAATCGGTGCAATCTGCAAAAATCAGTGTAATCCTGTAATATTAAAACTGTACTTTGGGCGATTTATCAGCACCTGCTTCGGCCTGGAAATATCCCTTTTCGCTAAAGCTGAACATTTTAGCGGTAATATTTGCCGGGAACGAGCGTATCTTACTGTTATACTCCTGTACGGCAGTATTAAAATCTAAACGCGCTACGTTAATTCTATTCTCGGTGCCTTCTAACTGCGCCTGTAAACCCAAAAAGTTTTCATTGCTTTTTAACTGCGGATAATTTTCGGTAACCACCATTAACCTGCCCAAAGCCGAACTTAACTGGCCCTGTGCAGCCTGAAATTTAGCTATAGACTCGGGTGTTAACTTAGTGGGATCAACCTGTACAGATGTAGCTTTGGCGCGGGCCTCAATAACATCAGTTAAAGTGCTTTTTTCAAAATTGGCAGCACCTTTTACAGTGGCAACCAGGTTAGGTATCAAATCTGTACGGCGCTGGTACTGGCTTTGTACTGCCCCCCATTTAGCCTTAACGTTCTCGTCCATTTGTACCATGCTATTATAGCTGCATGAGCTTAAAGACATGGTGGCCATAATAACCAATATTGCTGCGAGTATTTTTTTCATTGCTGTAATTTTTTATTTATTGTTTAGATGACAAAAGGCATACCGTTGTTACAATTTTGTTACGATTGTGCCATAATGGCGTTTTGTTAGTAAATGTACTGTTTTTGATGGGCAGATGTATAACGAGTGCAAAATGAGAATAATATTGCCGTAAATGCCCCTGCAATAAGTCCCGTTTGCATACCTTTAATATCATTCCACTCCATTATATTTGTTATAACAATCACCAAAAACCTCAAAACATGAAAACAACAAAAATTTTGTACTGGGTATTTAACGGGCTGTTTGCACTTGTAATGTTTGGCTCGGGTATTCCGGCTGTTATGTCAAGCCCTGATGAGATCAAAGGCATACATGAAGTGTTAGGGTATCCTGTTTACATTATACCTTTTATAGGTGCAGCTAAAATTATGGGATCAGTAGCCATACTGGTTCCCGGATACCCGCGATTAAAAGAATGGGCCTATGCCGGTTTAACCTTTGACCTGATATTAGCTACATTCTCGGTATATACCGTACCTCCTCCCGAAGGCAAATGGTATTTTATGTTTGTATTTTTGGCACTGGCAGCGGCCGCTTATATTTATTATCACAAACTGGTAAAGATTACCTCTACCGAAAAACCGTAACCAACTATAAAATCTGAATCGCTGATTTAAATCAGTGATTCAGATTTTATACGTTAATCCTTTTGATATTCCAATATATCGCCGGGCTGGCAATCCAGCACTTCGCATATCAGCTCAAGCGTACTAAACCGCATGGCCTTGGCTTTGCCCTGTTTAAGTACAGATAGGTTTGACAGCGTGATCCCCACCTTATCAGACAAAGTGTTTAATGACATTTTTCGCTTTGCCATCATTACATCCAAATTTACTATGATCGCCATATCAGATCGTTAATTTTTGTTCTTCCTCTAACGAGGCCCCTATTTTAAATATTTCGGCAACAACTATCAAAATAATACCCATAAACAGGCAACTGAAATTGAAGCTGTAGGTAAGTTCGGTGTACCGCCAATTGAAATTGCGGATAAACATCTGTGTTATATAAATATTTCCCAACCATTGCAGTACCGAATAGGCCATTAATATAAAAGCAATGTTCCGTATCCTAACTATGGTTAGTTCATTAAAAGGCTGATTTTTGCTCAAATTTGAAAAGATTGCCTTCAATTGGTACGTAATAATTGATACCACCGCAAATATCAACAAAGTTGCCAATATCATTAAGCTAACATTTTGCCAGGTCGCCATTACATGTAAACTAAAAACCCCACTTGTAGTATTTACAATGCCGTTAGGCAAGCTTTTATCTAGTGAAATAACCGGTGCCATAATGGTACGATCAGAAAAGGTAATGGGAATACCCAACGAATATCCTCTTCTAAAATAAGCTACCAATAAAAGCATTACAATAAACACAAAGCAGGCCACCCACTCCAGCCACCACACCACGTTAATTATGCCTGTTATTACCGCAGACAATGATTTTTTTCCTAATGTTTTCATTTTTTTTAAGTTTTTTAGTGTTTGTTTATGCAAATGTAATAAATATTTATTGATAAACAATAAATATTTATTTTTCTTTAATTTTTATTGCTCAGTTATTATGGATGCTATGCTTGCCTATTAGCTGGTGTTTGGTAACATCTTTAAAGCAATTATTAAGAACTTTATACAAGAAGATAATTTTATTAGCTTTGGCTATATAGACCATCAAGCCAACATCTATTTATAATTATAAAAATTCCTGATATGAAGCATCCTAATAAACTGGTTATGCTATTATTGTTTGCCATAGCCGGCTATTCAGCCCAATCGCAAACACCGACAGCTAAACCAGTAACCATTGATATAAACCTGGGTAATAAATCGGCACCGTTAGACCCTATATGGGCCAATTTTGGCTATGATGAGCCTAATTATACCTATATGACCAATGGCCAGCAGTTGCTTACCGAGCTATCGCAGATGACCAAAGTGCCGGTAAACATCCGTATGCACCACCTACTGGTTACCGGGGATGGTACACCGGCGCTAAAATGGGGATCGACCAATGTTTATACCGAAGATAAGGACGGCAACCCGGTTTACGACTGGACCATTATTGACCGCATTTTTGATGTGATTGTTAGCCGGGGCCTGCACCCTATCGCACAAATAGGTTTTATGCCACAGGCGCTGTCAACCCACCCGGACCCTTATTATAAAGCTGATGGCGTTAAATACTCGCCAAAAGATTATAAAAAATGGAGCGATCTGGTGTATGCCTGGGTAAAACACAGTGTAGACAGATACGGCCAAAAAGAAGTAGAAAAATGGAATTGGGAACTATGGAACGAACCCGATATTACCTATTACTGGAAAGACAGCACCGAAGATCTGATAAAACTGTATGACTATACTGCCGACGCTGTAAAACGGGCCCTGCCTACAGCTACATTAGGCGGCCCAGAAACCACCAGCCCAAGCGGTGCTAAAGCAGCTGCCTTTTTAAAAGCTTTTTTAACTCACGTAGTGAGCGGTAAAAACTACGCCACAGGCCAAACCGGATCGCCTTTAGACCTGATTACCTTTCATGCCAAAGGAAACACCCGTTTGGTTAATGGCATTATGCGCATGAATATGAAACAGGAGTTGAGTGATATTGACAATGGTTTTAAAATAGTTGCTTCCTATCCTACCCTAAAAAAATTACCCATTATAATTGGCGAAGCCGACCCTGAATCGTGCGCGGCCTGCGTGGGCCCGCAATATGATTACCGTAACGGCACTATATATCCCAGCTATGAAGCCGCCGCTATTGCCCGTATTTATGATATAGCTGCCAACCGTGGCGTTAACCTGCGTGGTATAGTTACCTGGGCCTTTACCTTTGAGAACGAGCCGATATTTAAAGGGTACCGTGAACTGGCCACCCAGGGTGTTGATAAACCGGTTTTAAATACCTTCCGCATGTTCTCGATGATGAAAGGTAACCGTGCCGAAGTAAAACAAAACCTGGCTTATACTGCCCAGCGTATTTTAGATTCGAGCGTGCGTGCACAGCCTGATATTAACGCGCTGGCCACTATTGATAAGCACCAGGCCAGCGTACTGGTTTGGAACTACCATGACGACAATAACCCTGCGGCACCAGCAAGCCCGGTAAAAATAAAACTGGCCGGCTTACCTGTTGCCACCGCCACCGTAAAGCAGTATCGTATTGATGATGAGCACAGCAATGCCTATGCGGTTTGGAAAAAAATGGGGTCGCCAAGCAGCCCCACCATACAGCAAAAAGCGGAGTTACAAAAGGCAGGTAAACTGCAAACAATGGGCGCACCTCAAAAAATAAAGGTTACAGGCGGGCAGGCAACTATTGACGTTAGCTTACCCAGCCATAGCGTAGCCCTATATCAATTAACATGGTAAAAAACAAAGCAACATATAATAACTAATGAAAATAAAATCTATCCGTACCAAATTATACCAGTGGAACGGGCCGGTAAAAACCACCGATACGGTTTTTGCCACGCCCGTAAGTTTATTACCTTTTCAGGTTGACGCGCAGGCAGCTTATCGCTTTTTTAGCTGGCTGGTAGTTGAAGTTGAAACCGACGAGGGCCATATTGGCTATGGCAACGCGGGCCTATCACCTGATGTGACCAAGCTGATCATCGATTCTAAGTTAAAATCGCTGCTTATTGGCGAGAACCCCATGAATACCGAGTACCTGTACGAAAAAATGTACCGTTCGTCAGTAGCGTATGGGCGCAAAGGAAGCGTAATAGCAGCCATTAGTGCCTTGGATATTGCCTTATGGGACATTAAGGGACAAATAACCAACCAACCTGTATTTATGTTATTGGGGGGCCGTACCAAAGAATATATCCCAACTTATTACAGTCGTTTATACACTCGTAACCTTGATAGCCTGCAGCAGGAAGCCGCGCATTATAAAGCCGAAGGGTTTACCGGGATGAAGCTGCGTTGCGGCTACCCCCTTACTGAGGGCATTGCCGGGATGCGTAAAAACGTAGAAATGGTGAAGGTAGTGCGCGATACAGTTGGCGATGATGTAGATATAATGCTTGAAGCATATATGGGCTTTAATTATGCTTATGCCAAACAATTTTTAAAAGAGCTGGAACCTTATAACCTGCGCTGGGCCGAAGAACTTTTACTGCCCGACGAGATACACAACTTTGCCAAGCTTAAACAATACACTGATATACCGTTATCGGGCGGCGAGCATGAGTACACCCGTTTTGGTTTTTATGATTTACTGAAAGCCGACGCGCTGGATATTTTTCAGTTTGATACAAATCGTGTAGGTGGTTTTACCGAGGCTCAAAAAATTTGCAACCTGGCCTATCAGCATGGCGTAGAAGTAATACCACATGGCGGGCAAATGCATAACCTGCATGTGGTAATGAGTTCGTTTGCATCGCCAATGGCGGAGTACTTCCCTCAAACCGAAATAGAAGTAGGTAACGAAATGTTTTGGTACATATTTGATGGTGAAGCTGTAGCCGAGAATGGCAAACTACAGTTAGACGATAATAAACCGGGCATGGGCCTTACCTTAAAAACCGAGGGTCTTGAACATTTTAAAATTATAGAATAACCCTTAATGGAACATAGTATTTTAGATCAGTTTAAACTGAACGGCAAAACGGCATTTATTACCGGCGGTAACCGTGGTCTGGGTTTGGCAATGGCCAAAGCGTTAGCCGAAGCGGGGGCTAGCATTGCTATCATTTCGCGCGATGTGAATGCTAATAAGGAAGCCGCACAATTAATAAATTCAACTTACGGTGTACCGTGTATTAGCATTAGCTGCGATATTACCTCCGAAGAAAGCGTAAACAATGCGGTATCAACAACAATTGCCGAATTTGGGAAGATCGATATCCTCATTAATTCGGCGGGCATAAACATTCGCGGTAAAATTGAGGATATGTCGCTGGAAGATTTTAATAAAGTGCAGCAGGTAAACGTAAGTGGCTCATGGCTGGTAAGCAGGGCTATTTTGCCCTGGATGAAAAAAAATGGATACGGGCGCATAATTAACTTAGGTAGTATGCTATCGGTAACCGCTATACCAGAGCGTACGGCTTATGCTACCAGCAAGGGTGCTATTTTACAATTAACCCGTGCCCTGGCCATGGAATATGCTAAAGATGGCATTACTGTTAATGCCTTGCTGCCCGGCCCCTTTGCTACCGAGTTAAATTTACCTTTATTAAATGACCCTGAAAAATACCAGGCTTTTATGAACAAAATACCGATGGGCCGATGGGCCGAGCCGCACGAAATTGGCGGCCTGGCGCTGTACCTTTCAAGCCCTGCATCGGCATTTGTAACCGGCAGCTGTATATCAATTGATGGCGGTTGGACAACACAATAATATACAATATGACAAACACACGTTTAGTACAACTAAAAAATAATTCAGGCAGGGCCGTTGCTTTGGTTGATGAACCCAACCTGATTCTAATCAATAACTTTTCGTCGGTATATGAAATGGCGCTTGGTGCCATTGATACAGGCATCCCGTTAAAAAAATTAATAACCGATAACCTATCGGCCAATAAACTGGATTACGATAAAATATACAATGGCCAAAGCGAGTGGAAACTGCTGCCCGCTTTTGACCATCCGGAAAACCCGATGAATTGCATAGTATCAGGCACGGGCCTTACCCATAAAAGCAGCGCCATGAGCAGGCAGGCAATGCACCAGGATGGTGATGTTAAACCTACTGATAGCCTTATAGTTTACCAGTGGGGAGTTGAAGGCGGTAATCCCGAACCTGGAAAAATTGGTGTACAGCCCGAGTGGTTTTATAAAGGTACCGGCTATATGCTTAAAGCACATGGCGAGCCGCTTGAAGTACCACCTTACGGAAACGATGGCGGCGAGGAGCCTGAAGTAGCCGCATTATATATAATTGATAAAAATGGCCAGCCTCACCGCGTAGGCTTTTGCACCGGCAATGAGTTTTCTGATCATGTGATGGAAAAAAAGAATTACCTGTATCTGGCACCCTCAAAATTAAGGCAATGCTCTATAGGTCCGGAGCTGGTAATTGATGCTGATTTTAAAGAACTAAACGGAAAAGTTAGTGTTAGCCGCGGCAACGAAACATTATGGGAATCGGTAGCAACCACCGGCGAAAACAATATGGCGCATAGTCTGGCTAATTTGGAATACCATCATTTTAAATATGAGGGACACCGCATGCCTTTGCAGGTGCATGTTCATTATTTAGGCACTAATGCTTTTAGTTATAGTATTAAACTATTGTTGCAGCATAACGACCTGATGACGGTACAATGGGACGGTATGGGCAGGGCGCTGCAAAACCCCATAAAAATAAGCAGTGAGCCGGAAGAACTTGTGGAGATAAAATCTATATAAACAACTACTCCGCATGGAAGCAATCACAGGTAGTATAAAACCATCGCGTATGCGGTGGGTAATGATAGGGTTGGCCTTTTTGGCCACGGTGCTTAATTATGTGCATCGCCTGTCGTTCAACTATCTTAGTGCCGACGGCGAGTTGCGCCACCTGATACCAAATGAAGCTTTTGGCTATATTGGTACGGCTTTTTTTATAGCCTACATGATATCCAATGCTTTTTCGGGTTACGTTATTGATAAACTGGGAACCCGTTTAGGCTATAGTTTATGCATGGCATTCTGGACAACTGCCGGCCTGTTCCATGCTTTTGTAATTACGCCTATACAGTTTGGTATAGTACGCTTTTTTTTAGGTATAGGCGAGGCGGGTAACTGGCCGGCAGGGCTTAAACTTACTGCCGAGTGGTTTCCGCCGGAAGAGCGATCGACAGCATCAGGTATATTTAATAGCGGCTCGGCATTGGGCGCTATCATAGTACCCCCATTGGTAGCTTATTTAGCCATTAGCTATAGCTGGCAAACCACCTTTATTTTATTGGCTGCGTTAGGGTATTTATGGCTTGCTGCCTTTTGGTTTATATATTACACGCCTAAACAGGTTGTCCCCGAAATAAAGGCCAAACAGGTACCCTACAAAGAGCTTTTAAAAACCCGTTTTGTACGAACGTTTTTTCTGTCCAAATTTTTCCTGGATCCTGTTTGGTATTTCATCACCTTTTGGATAGGCCGCTATCTGGTTGATGTGCATCATCTGGCCCTAAAACAAATAGGATGGCTTGCTGTAATACCTTTTATTATATCAGATATAGGGAATTTAATTGGCGGCTATTTTACACAGTTTGTTATAAAACAGGGCATGCCCATCCCTAAAGCCCGCAAATTATCAGTTTGCTTGTCGGCGGGTATAATGGCAGCAGCCTTTTTAGCAGCGCCATTTTTAGTTACGTCGCCATTATCGGCATTGTTGCTTTTTGGTATGGCGGGGTTTGGCTATACATCCTATACCGCTAATTCGTTGGCTTGCCCTGCGGATGTTGTTCCCAAAAGTTCTGCGGCAACAGTATGGGGTATTGGCTGCGTGGGCACAGGTTTAGGCGGAGCATTATTCCAGTCACTATCCGGAATCATGTTGGGTCATTTTAGCACAAGCAATATACTTACAGGTTATAACTACCTGTTTATTATGTATGGAGCAATAGCTGTTTTAGGTATGCTTGTAGTGTGGTTTATGATGGGCCCCATACAAAAGAATAATGCATTACATGAGCTGGTAAATAGCGAAGCGGCTATTGCAGCCGTATAATACCACCGCCTAATATTGTACTTTTACGTGTCGCTTCTTAATTTACTATTGCCCTCAAGTTAAATTTCTATCTAAAGGGGCTAAAATCATACTTATAACGATTTTAATAGTTAAACTGGCTATTTGATGTTGATGCTTACTATATAATTTGTAAATTGAAATATATTTGTGCCGCTAACTATTGCTAATCCCGCTCCTGTTTTGAAAAATGAAATTGAAAAAAAGAGAGCCAAGGCACTCGTTGTGGCTAACAAAGAATTAGCTTATCAAAATGATGAGAAAGAGAAACGCGCCGCCGAACTCATCATTGCCAATAAAGAACTTGCCTATCAAAACAAAGAAAAACAAAATCGTGCGGATGAGTTGCTCATCGCCAATAAAGAGTTAGCTTTTCAAAATAAGGAAAAAGGACGCCGAGCCGAGGAACTTATTATTGCGAATCAGGAGCTGGCCTTTCAAAATAAGGAAAAAGAAAAACGGGCTGCCGAACTTATCATTGCTAACAATGAGTTAGCCTATCAAAACGACGAAAAACATAATCGCGCTGAGGAACTGCTCATTGCTAATAAAGAATTAGCCTATCAAAATAAGGAGAAAGAGAAACGCGCCGCCGAACTCATCATTGCAAATAAAGAATTAGCTTACCAAAACGAAGAAAAAGAAAAGCGCGCCATCGAGTTAAGCATTGCATACAACAAAATTAAAAAAACCGAAGAGTTTTTAAAAGAGCATATAAAGGGGTTAGAAGAAATGATGTTTATGACCCATCATAAAGTAAGGCAGCCGGTTGCCAATATCCTTGGGCTTGCGGGCTTACTTAATACCTATCTGAAAACACCAAGGATCTTAAAAAAACTGGTTGGATTTATTAAAATATCTGCGCTTGATCTGGATGCTTTTACCCGCGAACTAACTACTTTTATGAGCGACCTGGATGCAAAAAGCAAAATTAACGCGGCTGCAACACCGACAGAAAATTCCCTGCCGGATCTTTAAACCAGGCTATTACCGGGCCGCGGCTATCGCGAGATATTCCTTTTTCGTCGGTTTTTAATGTTCCCTCATTATAAATCTCAAACTTAACGCCACGTTTGGTTAGTTCATCTACCGCGGCATCTACGTCATCAACTTCAAAATTAAGCACGGTATAATTAGCCGGTTCATAATTGGGTTTGGCATATACAAATATTTTATGCCCGCCTGCCAGGTGCAGTTGTAATTGCCCCATTGGTTTTGATACCTCCAGCTCCAGCACTTCGCTGTAAAATTTTGTTGCTTTCTCTATGTCGTCAACAGCAAAGCCGCTAAACGCAGGTGTGTTTTTAAACATAACGGTTGGTATTGATTAATTATTTAACGTGTTAACAAGGTACTTGTTTTAAAAGATGTGCAGGCTGTATAAACAAGCCATTATAAAGGGGTAAAGCAGACAAATTTATGCGCTGTCGCAATAAATAACTGATGAAAAAGTTATATAACTGAAAAAACAGTTGTAAAACTGAAAAATAAGTTTTAAGTTTGATTTATGGAAGAGTTAACCAAAACCGAAGAACGCGTAATGCAGATAATATGGAAGCTAAAAAAATGCTTTGTGAAGGACATTATTGACGCCATGCCCGATGAGCCAAAACCACCCTACAACACCATATCATCCGTAGTACGTATACTGGAAAAAAAGGAATACGTGGGCTATAAGGCTTATGGGAAAACCTACGAATATTTCCCGCTGATAACCAAAAGCGAGTACCGCAAAGAATCATTAAAAAAAATGTTGTCGGGTTATTTTGATAACTCGGCCGAGAGCCTTTTTTCGTTTATGCTGAAAGAGAAGCAGTTGAGTAACGAGGAGCTCAATAAAATAAAAGATATCATTAACCAAAACAAATAAAGTTATGAGCGCCATTATTTATCTGTTGCAGGTAAGTGCCTGCCTGGCCCTGTTTTACTGCTTTTATTATATAATGCTTAACAGGCTTACCTTTTTTACCATTAACAGGTATTACCTGCTGTTTACATTGGTTCTAAGTTTTGTTATTCCGTTGTTAACTATAACGGTGCATCAGCAATATGAGGCCATACCGGTAGTGCAGCAGGTAGAATATATACGTTCATTTAATAACATAACTTATTACACTCCTGCAATAGTTGATGCGCCTATCAAAACAGAAAACCCTTTAACCTGGATGCAATTATTAAAATATGCCTATTTGCTGGCGGTTGCAGGTTTATTTACCCACCTATTGGTTACGCTCATTAACTTTTTTGTAAAACTGCGTCTCCGTAAATTAAGTAGTGTAGGCAACGTACACATTTTGCGTGGCGATAAAAACTTACCGAACGGCTCATTCCTGAACTATATTTTTTTAAATGATGATGAGTTAAGCCCGGATGAGATGCAGCAGATCATAGCGCACGAAATGCTGCATGTAAAGCTATACCATTCGGCTGATAGGATATTGATGAAGCTGGTGCAGATCATCTTGTGGTTTAACCCCTTTGTTTACCTGTACGCCCGGTCGATGGAAGAGAACCACGAATTTGAAGTTGACCGTGAAATAGCCCGCTCAACCAATAAAAATAAATATGCCGATTTGCTGCTGCATTTATCAGTAGCCAACCAGGGGATGCTGTACCATAGTTTTAGCAAGGTGCCGCTAAAAAAACGTATCGTAATGCTGTTTAACCGGCCATCAGCCAAAGTTAAAAGAGTGGTTTATATATTGGTATTGCCCATAATTGTAATTAGCTGCGTGGCCTTCGCTAATATTAAAAAGGATGATATTAAAAATTTTAGCCTGGTAAGATCCACAAAAAAAATAATAGCTGCTGTTAAAACAGGACAGGAAAATATTATAACGCAATTAAACACGCCTGTGCAACTACCGGTTGCCATACTAAACGCAGACAGTGTTAAAATAACTGCCGAAAGTACTAAAGGTCAATCTGACAATATATTATCACCGGCAAAGGATAGCGTACGGTATAGTGATGTGGTTCATCTTAGCGTGCCGCTCTCTGCAAAAATTAATGTTACTATTGATAATAAGCAATATCCAAGTGATATTTTATACCAAATAAGTCGCCGCTGTATTGTAGCATCGAGCTTAAATGTTAACAATAATGTGATAGATGTAAAACTAGAAACAAAAGACGGCCAGATAATTTACATGACGCCGCATGAAAAAGAAAACCTGTACCTGGAAAATAAAACAGCACAATTACCTTTTTACAATCGGCGCACCCTAACTTATGACAATGGTGTACATTACGATTTTATAAGCTTAAACGATACCATACACAGGCGATCAGCAATGCAATATGTAGAAAGGATTGAACCGGATGATAAAGTTGGGTTCTTAATTGACGGCAAAGTTTATAGCGAAGATGAATATAAAGCACTTTCACAACCATTTATCGCATCATTAAAAAGAACAGGGTCGGCAGCATATCGCCCGGATATGCTTTATCAAAATAAGTACAAAGTTTTATATACCTTAAATTCACCAACCTACCGGCGCCCCCCTAATAATACTTCCGGTCATGGGGGTGGTGGTGTTAGTTTTTACCCGCAGTTGGGGTGGTTTTCACCAAACGATACTGCTAAAAAAACCATGTCGTTTAGGAATTTCCGAATTGCCGGCTATCCGGTAGATACAGTTACCTATAAAGCTAAAGATTATAAGGTAAACCCAGATGCATCTTTAATTGACCTCATAAAGCAACTTCCAAATTTTAAAATTGTAGAAAATGCTGTTTATGTTGGAGACAAAGTAATGAATGACCTTTATATTAACGGAAAAGAATTTAGTGGTTATGTGTTACTAGGCTTACAGGGTTTACCTGTCGGTAATGTTACCGAAATAAAAATAACCAGCCCTGATCCCAAAAACCGTAACCCAGCAATAATGTATGTTATAAGCAAATAATTTACAACCTAAACCTTATTACAATTTCAATGAAAATCTCAATCAAAATTGGGCATAAAGCCCCCCTATTGCTTTATGCGACGGTGTGTAGCCTAACAGTTAATGCGCAAAAACT
Source organism: Mucilaginibacter sp. (assembly GCF_039935595.1). Classification (GTDB taxonomy): domain Bacteria; phylum Bacteroidota; class Bacteroidia; order Sphingobacteriales; family Sphingobacteriaceae; genus Mucilaginibacter. Next base: position 26,346 of record NZ_JBDTJZ010000159.1, read on the forward strand.
ACCCAATAAACAGGAAACAGCTTTATTTGCACCAACCAATGTAAAAATTGATGGAAAAACAACGGAGTGGGGCAACACATTCCAGGCTTATAACAAAGCTACAGAGGTGTTTTATACCATTGCAAATGATAACGACAATTTGTACTTAATTATACAGGCTACTGAGCCAATAATTGCACGTAAAATAATTGCAGGGGGCATAACCTTTGCCATAAATACGCCTGAAAAAAGCAAGAAGGGCGAACAAATAACTATTAGCTATCCGGTATTTGACAGTAAAAATGCACCAAACATCAACTTACGCATCAATACAGATGATTTAAGCCAATTAGACTATGACCTGTTTATATATGACCTTAATACAGAGTTTGCAAAAAAATCAAAAGAGATAAAGCTATCGGGTATCAAAGCAATTGATGATACGCTTATATCTATATATAACGAATATAAAATTAAGCCTATGGCTGCTTTTGATGATAAAAAGCAATATACCTATGAGTTGGCGCTGCCGCTTAAATACCTTAAACCGGCTATAGGCCCTCAATCAAGCTTTAGTTATACTATAACCTTAAATGGCTCAACCCGTGTTGAGGGTGCAAGAATAGAGTACATTGAAGGCGGCATACGTATTACATCACCAGGCACAAGTGCACCTTCAATGAATGATATGAAATTTATATCATCGCCCACCTATTTTACCGGCGAATATACACTCGCCAAAAAATAACCAATCATAACCATATACTAAGCCACAGCGGTTATTTGCTATTTAATGATTGCACTTTAATTAAAATATAAACTATTCTTATAAGAAAACCCGGGTTAATTAACAGTTATGGCAGTTTCTACGAATTGTCCGTAACAATTATGTTAATATTTGTTAAAACCGTTGTGGTACTAAAATTATAGTTTTATATTGGCCTAACTTAAACCTAACACATGAAGATTTCCATACTCGCAATTATGGTGCTTTTAATCTGCACTATTACCTCCTACGGGCAAACTACCTACACCATTAAGGGCACAACTATTGACACTTTAACCAAGGCAAAACTCACTACAACAGTTACTATATTAAATGCTAAGGATTCAATATTGCAAACCTTTACACATACGGGGGCTGATGGATCATTTAGCTTACCAATATCAAAACCCGGCATTTATTTACTGTGGGTTACCTGCCCTGATTATGCCAGCTATGAAGAAAAATTTACTATCAGCGCGGCCACCCCTACGCATAATTTCGGCAACATAAATATACAGGACAGGGCAAAATTATTACAGGAGGTTGTAATTAAGGGTGAGGCAACAGCTATAAAAATCAAAGGCGATACTACCGTATATAACGCAAGGGCCTTTGTAATACAACCTAATGATAAGGTAGAGGATCTGTTAAAACAGTTGCCAGACGTGCAGGTGGATAAAGACGGCAAAATTACCGCCCAGGGCGAAAAAGTACCTAAAGTATTGGTGGATGGCGAAGAGTTTTTTGGCGACGACCCTTTATTGGTTACCCGTAATCTGCGGGCGGATATGGTTGATAAAGTGGAGATATATAATAAAAAGAGCGACCAGGCCGCGTTTACCGGCATTGATGATGGTAAAACCACCAAAACCATTAATATAAAACTGCGTGAGGATAAGAAAACCGGGGTTTTTGGCAAAGTTTTAGGAGGCCTTGGTAACGACGGGTACTATGACGGCCAGGCCATGTTTAATAAGTTTAAAGGCAAATATAAATTATCTGTCTACGGTACTGCGTCAAACATTGGTAAAAATGGATTAGGTTTTGAGGACGCCAGTAAACTGGGTACTACCTCAACTACCATGGTTGATTTTGGTGACGGGGCGGTAGGCTATTCTATAAGCACCGGGGACGACTATGATAATTCCACCTATAGCGGGCGCGGTATACCGCACGCAGCAACAGCAGGTGCACATTATGATACCAAATGGAACGCGGATAAAGAAAGTATAAATACCAATTACCGGATAAGCTCTTTATCGCTTAACACTACGCAGGATCAGGATCAGCAAGCAAATTACACCAATCTGTCAACCCACAGAGTATCGTCACAAAACACCTACAACCATACATTCAGGCAAAAAGCCGACATGATCTATCAAAATAATTTTAACGCCAATACCACCTTAAAATTTACGGCTGACGGGACAATAAAAAGTACAGACAACACCCTGGACCTGACAGCCACAAATGAAAACCTGAATACTGGTTCATTGCTAAGCAAAGAGGTTAGAAGCGAAAAAACAAATGGCGACGTAAAATTATTTAACACAAGTTTCCTGTTCAATAAAAAATTTAAAAAAGACCGCAGAACTTTATCATGGAACGTGAGCGAGGCTTTTAGCCAAACCGATAGTAAGCGGTTTCTAAATTCGGTTATTACAACCCCCGCAAAAAACCCTGCCGACACTACGCTTAATCAATACCAACCTGTACATTCTTTAAGCTCGGTATTAAACAGTAACATCACCTATTCTGAACCTTTAACAGCCAAATTTTCTGCAATCTTTAACTATGGGTTTGGTATAACCACTGGTGTATCTGACCGCGAATCGTATAATCAATCTGCACCAGGAGCTGGCGGTTATAATATTTTTGACCCAACACTCAGCAATAATTATAAACTTAATCAACTTACCAACCAACTGGGGGCTTTATTCAATTACCGGGGCGATAAAACCACATTAACGTTTGGCGCGAAGGCATCTGATGTAAGCTATACGCAAACTAACCAGCTTACCGGCAATGTTGGCAAACGTAGCTTTATCAATATTTCGCCGCAGGCTGTATTCAGGTATAGGTTCGGCCCGTCAACCAACTATAGTTTCAATTATAGCGGGGCGGCTACACAACCAACTATTGACCAGTTACAGCCAATACAGATAAATACCGATCCACAAAATATCAGTGTAGGTAATGCCAATCTTCAGCCATCATTCAGACATAATTTTAGCACCAGCTACAGTGCAAGTAAAACCATAAGCGGCCAATATATATCATTTAGGGGCAATTATTCGTTTACTACAAATCCTATTATAACCAGCGTAACTGTTGACCCATTAACCGGCATACAAACCAACCAGCCTGTTAATCTAACCAGCAAAAACCCTTATAACTTTGGAGCCGGCAGCAGCTTTAGCCGCAGGGTATTGGGTGCTACAGTAGAATTAAGTCTTTCAGCTTCAGGCAATATTGGTTATAGTTACAATAATCATATACTAAGTACCAATAAACAAACCAATTACAATGCAACTTTATACCTGCAAAAAAACGAGGTAAAAAAATATAGCTTCTCAGTATCCGGTGGCCCTCAATACTCAATTTATACTTATTCGGTACAGCCAGCCAGTAACAATAGTCCTTTAGGATATAATATATCATCGTCGGGCACTCTATATTTGCCGGGCAAGTTCCAGATCGCATCGGATATAAGATATTCATACCAGCCTCCTGTAAGAGGTGTACCCGCGCTGACAAGTAATATGTTGAACGCGTCAATAAATAAAACATTCCTGAAAGGTGATAACCTTAAGATATCAATTACAGGTAATAACCTGTTAAACCAGGATCAGGTACAACGATATCCCGGCCTTACCAGCATTACGCAAACCAGCTATAATACTATTAAAAGATACTTTATGTTATCTGTAAGCTGGGATTTCACCAAATTTGGAACCACTGCAGAAAAAAATTAATACCATGAAAAACCTAATCATAACCATAACCTGCCTGCTATTAACCGGCAAGCTGTTTGCCCAGCAAAACAAAATTGTTACCAGCGGCAAAATTGAATTTGAAAAGCGAATTAATTTGCACGCCGTTGCCAAAAACGAATTGGGCGAGGGTAGTTTTACTGAAGTGTATAAACAAATATTAGCCGACTATAAAAGTAAAACGCCACAATTTGGCACGCTTAACAGCACCTTGATATTCAATAATAATAAAACATTATTTACCCCCCTTACACCTGATAAGCCTATAAACAACTTTAGCGGCAATCCCATTAATAAGCAGTTCAATACCATTTATACTGATCTTACAGCAAACAGTTCTGTTGCGCAAAAAGAGATTTATGGCGATCTGTTTTTGGTTAAAGACAGTGTGCGTAAAATCACCTGGCGCTTAACAGATGAGACGCAGGATGTGGCAGGTTATACCTGCAGGCGTGCTAACGGCTTAATATTAGATTCGGTTTATGTAGTAGCCTTTTATACGGACAGGATATGGGTAAGCGGCGGCCCTGAATCATTTTCGGGTTTACCCGGGATGATATTAAAAGTTGCGCTGCCACATGAAAACGTAGTTTGGACAGCTACCAAAGTTACTGTTGAAGATATACCACCTGCTACTATATTACCTCCCAAAAAAGGCGAGGTTATCAATAATAAAGATCTGGCTGCTAAATTAAAAGTCGCGATGAAAAACTGGGGGTCGGCCGGGCCATATGAGATGAAGATTTATTTGCTTTAGCATTAAACCTTTTATTTTAAGTTAGTCTAAACCATATTCACAACTATAAAAGGCAATATGAAAGTATTGCCTTTAACCTAACTTTATGAAGATCACAATTACGGCTTTACTTGCCCTATGTTTATGCACCATAACGTCAATGGCGCAAACAACCTATACTATCAAAGGCTCTGTTGGTGATAGCGTAATGAAAATTAAGTTGCATAATGCACCTATAAGCGTTTTAAACCCCAAAGATTCTATTTTAAAAAAATATACCCGCAGCGCGGCTGACGGCAGTTTTACCATTACCGGTTTGCCTGCAGGTAAATATCTTATACTGGTGACCTATCCTGAGTGTGCCGATTATGTTGAAACTATATCGCTTGACGGTGCAAACACCACCCATAGCATGGGCAATATTAATATGGAGCTTAAATCGCGCTTATTAAATGAGGTGATCATTAAAGGCGCTACCCTTGGTGTTAAAATAAATGGTGATACCACCGAATACAATGCCAAATCCTTTAAAATACAACCTAATGATAAGGTGGAGGATCTGCTGAGGCAGTTTCCGGGTATACAAATAGATAAAGATGGTAAGGTAACTGTACAGGGCGAAACTGCTAAGTTTTTGGTTGACGGCGAACAATTTTTTGGCGATGACCCATTATTGGTCACCAAAAACATTCGCGCGGATATGGTTGATAAAGTGCAGGTGTATGACAAAAAAAGCGACCAGGCTACTTTTACCGGGGTGGATGATGGGGTTAAACAAAAAACCATTAACATAAAGCTTAAAGAAGATAAAAAGAATGGCATGTTTGGCAAAGTGGACGTTGGTAAAGGCACCGATGGCTATTATGAGGGACAGGCCTTGTTTAATAAATTTAAAGGGAAATATAAAGTTTCTGTTTACGGCACCGCCTCAAACGACGGCAAAAATAACCTGGGCTACGCTGATAACGACCGCCTGGGTACAACATCGCTCACTACGGTAGTTTTGGACGACGGTAATAGCTATCAAACATCAGGCGGCGACGCACTTGACCAATCAAGTTATAACAGGGTGGGCTTCCCATCGGCACGTACAGGTGGTGCACATTATGATACTAAGTTTAATGACGATAAATCAACCATTAATACCAACTATCGCATAGGTTCGTTATCGCTTAATACTACCCAAAATACGCTATCGCAGGTAAACTTGCCGGGCAGCTCGCAAACTACTAACAGAGATCAGGATTCATATGCCCACACTTTCAGGCAAAAGGCTGATCTTACTTATCAAAATATCCCTAATACCAATACTAATTTTAAGTTTGGTGTTGATGGAATGCTAAAAAACACCGAAAATCGGTCAAACAACTTTAGCACAACCAGGGATAGTACTGGCGCATTACTTAACCGTACCACTTTAAACAATAGTAGCACCGCCCAGCAAAAAACGTTGAATGCCACTTTACTTTACAATAAAAAATTTGCTAAAGTTGGGCGCACGATATCATGGAACGTTAGCGAATCATATAACAGTACCCACACAGATGGCTATGTATACTCGGATATATTTACGCCGGTAAATGCTAAAGATACAGTCACCGATCAGTATAAGCCAACCAACGTATCAAGCTCGGTATTGAACAGTAACCTGGTTTATACCGAACCATTAACCAAAAAATGGACTGTAGCACTTAATTACGGGCTTGGGCTCAATAACAGCTTATCCGATAAAGAATCATTTAACAAATCTTTAGCCGGAAAATACGATGCTTTTGATGCTACTTATAGCAATAACTTTAAATTTAACCAGTTAACCAACCAGGGCGGCGCTATTTTTAATTATAAATATGCCGATGGGGTTGTAAACTTTGGTACCAAAGCATCAGCAGTTGGCTATGATCAGATAAATCAATATACAGGCGTTGTTTTTAAAAGAAGCTTTATCAACTGGTCGCCGCAGGCCAGGTTCCAGCATAGTTTTAGCCCTTCATCCAGGTACAGCTTTAGCTATAGCGGCAATAATACCCAACCAACTGTTGACCAATTACAGCCTATCCGCGATAACTCAAACCCATTAAGCATTACTATTGGCAATGCTAATCTTTCGCCACAATTCAGGCATAGTTTTAATACCAGCTTTAGTTCAAGCCAGCGGATTACCGCCCAATATTTTTCTATATATGGCAACTATTCTTTTATAGAAAATGCCATTGTTAGTAGTATAAATATTGACCCTGCTACAGGTAAATCAGTTAGCCAGTATGTTAACATCGGTAATAAAACACCTACCAATTACTCGCTTTCAACGGATTATGAGCGCAAAATTTTAGGAGTAACTACTGAGTTAGGCGCGTCAACTAACGGCTCAACTATGTTTAGTTACAGCAATAATGTATTAAATACAACTACCAATAGAAATTATAGTGTTTCATTGTACGTAAATAAGTATATCGAAAAAAAATATAGTATTTACGCGGAGATAAGGCCAAACTATTCGTTTAATACACAAACCTTGCTGCCATCAAATAATTATAACTCGGCTGGTTTAACTGTATATGGAGGCGGAGCTATTTATTTACCCGGCAAGTTTCAGATAAGCAGTTCCATAGATTATACCTACCAGGCCGCCGTGAAAAGTGCTCCCGCTGTTTATTACAAAATGTGGAACGCATCATTAATCAAAACATTTTTTAAAGGCGACAACCTTAAATTTTCGCTTACCGGCAATAACCTGCTTAACCAAAATCAAAATATACGAACTGTAAATGCCAGCGGCTTTACGCAAAACACCTACAACTCCATAATGCGTTATTTTATATTTAACATAACATGGGATTTTAGCAAATTTGGTACAACTGCCGCTACAACCAATTAATTATGAAAAACAAACTTATAATATTCGGCTGTTTTTTATTTGCCACGAATAACCTGTTTGCCCAGGTAAAGGTAATAACCAGCGGCACCATTACGTTTGAGAAACGGATAAACTTATATGCCGTTGCCAAGAATGAATTAGGAGCCAAGCCCACCCAGTATGGTTTGGATGATTACGAAAAGTACAAAAAAACATACCCACAGTTTGCAACATTAACCAGCACCCTGGTTTTTAATAATGATAAAAGCCTGTTTACACCTGTTGACCGTTTACTGGGTCAAGGATTGGATTTTTACAGCAACCCTATTAACAAACAGCAAAACATTGTTTACACTGATTTTGCAACCAATACCAACATAGCTCAAAAAGAAATGTATGGTAACCTTTTTATAGTAAAAGATTCCACACGCAAAATAACCTGGCGGTTAACCGACCAAACTCAGGAAATTGCCGGTTTTAAATGCCGGCGCGCCAACGGGTTGATACTTGACTCTGTGTACGTAGTAGCATTTTATACCGACGAAATTGGCGTAAGCGGCGGCCCCGAATCATTTTGGGGATTGCCGGGCATGATACTACAGTTGGCATTACCTCACGAAAACGTAATATGGACAGCTAAAACAGTAACAACCGATCCGGTGCCGCCCACTGTGATATTGCCTCCAAAAAAGGGCAAAAACATCACCCGGGCCGAACTATTTAAACTGGTAAAAGAAAATATGAGGTTTGGAAACGATGTAGACACTTACGAAACCAGGATATTTGCGCTTTAGCTTATAGTGTTGCGCGTATAAACATTATCAACCAACCTTAATATACCTAATGGGTTACTATTTTGTAATGCCTCCGGCAGACTGCTATCCGGCAGTCCCTGGTAACATACCGGCCTTGTAAACCTGTAAATTGCCGTAGCACCCACAGAAGTGGTTGCGCCATTTGTAGTAGCCGGGAACGGCCCGCCATGCACCATCGCATTAGCAACCTCAACACCGGTGGGTGTAGCGTTTACCAATAAGCGGCCAACCTTGTCCTCTAAAATATAGCGCAATTCGGCATAATCTTTTAAATCCTGTTCATTACCCCAAATGGTGGCTGTAATTTGCCCGCGCAGGTTTCGGGCTATTTTATAAACCTCGTCGTTATTTTTGGTAACTACATGTACCGATGCCGGGCCAAAATATTCTTCGCTCAAAGCCTCCTGATCAAAAAATATGCCTGCAGTAGTTTTAAACATATGCGGTACAGCGGCGGTATCATGTTCGCCGGTACCTTTTGCGTATACCTCAACACCCTCGTGGTTTGATAGTTTCTCTGTACCGCGTGTGTATGACTTATATATACTATCAGATAACATAGTGCCACCTGATGCATTATCTACTTCCAATTTAAAATCATCCATAAACTGCCCCGCAATATCCGAATCAGGCAATACAACCACACCAGGGTTGGTACAATACTGTCCGCTTGCCAGCAGGTTTGACTGTGCTAACGACTTTGCCAGATCGGTGCCCTGTTCGGCTAAAATACCCGGCAAAATAAATACCGGGTTAATGCTGCCCATTTCTGAGTAAACCGGGATAGGTTCAGGGCGTTTGTTCGCAGCGTCAAATAAAGCTTTACCACCCTGGTATGAGCCAGTAAACGCTACCGCTTTAACCAGCGGGTGACCAACAATATGTAATCCTGTTTGATAAGTAACCCCTTGCACCATAGAGAATACACCTTCGGGCATACCGGTTTGTTGAGCTGCCTTAATAATACATTGGGCAACCAACTCGGCAGTTACAGGGTGGGCGGGGTGGGCCTTATGTACCACCGGACAGCCGGCAGCCAAAGCCGATACCGTATCGCCACCGGCAACAGAAAATGCGTAAGGAAAGTTACTGGCCCCAAATACACCTGCAACGCCCAAAGGTATCTGCATTTGGCGCAGATCTGACTTAGCCGGATTTGCTGCATCGGGCAGGTCAATTATAGCCCGCAGCCACGATCCTTCACGCAATATATTAGCAAAAAATCGTAACTGGTTGGTTGTCCTATCCCGCTCGGCTAATAAACGACCTTGGGGTAAGGCAGTTTCCTGCCGGGTTATATTTATTAATTCGTCGCCTACGGCGATGATCTCGTCGGCAATTTTATCTAAAAATTCAGCGCGTTTGGTGTAGGATAGTCTTTTATAGATGGGTGCAGCCTGGTTGGCTAACTCAATAGCCTCATCAATTTCGGCGGTTGTTGCTTCATGAAATGTATAAGCTATACCATCGTTGTTTTTTATTAAACTTTGAAAGGTATCAATACCATTACCTGATAATGTATTACCTATTATTTGTTTACCGCTTATATTCATTGTCATAGTTGTGATTTAAATATAGCACAAAGTAACAGCAGTAACACGCCAACAGTTTAATTAAACTGTCATTTAATAGTGTTTTTAATGTAAAACCAAAATTTAAAAATTAAGGCTTACAGCCTTCAGGGGATCCTTTAATTCGGCGGGATGTTCGGTGTTTATTAAAAATTGTTTGAGTGCCACTAATTTGTTAGTATTTATAAGGTCAACCCCACATTTAAGCAGTTCGCCCCATACCACCTTATTTTCGGGCGATGCCCATAGCCGTACTTTCTCGCCGTGCTCATGGGCCTGGGTTACATAAGTCACCAGCTTTTCACGTTGCCTTTCCGGAAACATGCCATAGCCATTCCATTTTATCAGCTTCGAGTATTTACAGCTGGCCATGGTATACACATTTGTTACTGAAGTATCGCGGGTGGGTTGCCTTAAATCTTTGTCGATAAAAGCCAGGCGATTGTTCTCTGCTTCCAACATCGAGTAAGGTTTATGGCCCGATAATACAATGGTTACAGCACCTTCTTTAACCACACCATTATCGTAGCTGGTTAAAATATCCCTGTATTTCTCTAACAGTGACTTTAACGCCTCATAAGTAATGTTAGCTTCGCTTTTAATATCAATTAATAAGGTGATGGGATGATCGTAGTTTTTATAAACATGGCCACCGTTGTCAATAATCTGTTGAAGCAATGGCTTTAAATAAAGGTTTTCAAGCTTACGATGAGATTTGAAATATGGATTAACGTGGGCAACTACCAAATTGTTGTCAAATAAAAAAACATCGGCTTCAATATTGGTGTATCCATTTGCAAGGGCATCACGCAGAGGTCGCTTATGGGCGTAATCATTATGTGAAAAAGCATTAGGCAATGGTACAGACTGCGCAAACACACAGCAATTACATAAAACAAATAAAACAGCCAAAGCCAATTTATTAAATAGCGCCTTAAAAAATAAGTTGTGCATTATAATAGTACCGTTAAATTTTTACTAATCTTTTTGCTTAAATAGGTAAGGCAATATAATTTATATTTTACTTTACCACAATAATTTTACAATTAAATTATACAAAAATACAGCCGTTGTATTTCCTGTGTGTTAAGCCGCCAAAAACAAACTATTATTTAATATTAAGGGGTGAATTTCCCTCAAGGCGGGAGAATGGTATAATATTCGGGGAATTATTTTCAACAAAAAAACCCCTCATCAATAAAGATGAGGGGTTATAACCGCCATTTAAGGCGATAAGATTTGGCACCGACCTACTCTCCCACGTATTACCGCAGTACCATCGGCTCTGGCGGGCTTGACTTCTCTGTTCGGAATGGGAAGAGGTAGACACCGCCGATATAGGCACCTGAATGTTTTTTAG
>NZ_JBDTJZ010000160.1:0-8562 GCF_039935595.1 Mucilaginibacter sp.
ACCCAAATCCAACTGCATGTTAATAGGTTTAACGGCCGTATCAACTTTGGCTACCTGATTAATGATTGAGCCTGCCGGGGTTTGTATAATGTGCGCATTAACACCGGATAAGTTTATTTTTGGTATAGTAAACTTCATTTTATCCATATCAAAATCCTTGATACGGGTATCAAAATGGCCCAGTGCAAATTTTATATCGTTACCGGTGGTTAGGTCTTTGTAAGCAACATTTATCCTGTCTAATATGATCTTATCTACCGAAAATTTCATGGTAGATTTTGTTGTGTCCGGTTTTTTCTGCTCGCTGGCAAAGGCTTTGATAATATAATGAAAATTGAAAACACTATCTCTGTCGCGATAAATATGGGTGGTAATGCCTTGCAGGTTTATTTCGTTTATTTCAACCTGATTATGCAGCAGCTTAAGCATGCTGATATCTACCTTTAGTTTTTCACCGGCTAATAGCGTGTCTTTTTTCTGATCCTCAAAATAAACATCCTCTAACACCAGCAATTTGGGCAACCCTAAACTAATATGGCCTATTTGTACTTTGGTGTGGATTTTATTTTGTAAAAAAGCTACGGCTTTATTTTTCGCGAAGTTTTGAACAGCGGGTACCTGTATTAAAATAACTACAAGTAAAATCAAAAAGATTACACTTGCAATTATCCAAAGAATGGTTTTTAAAGCTATACGACCAAATCGTCCCAATTTTTATATGTATTTCAACGAGTTTAAGTTGTGTGTAATATATAAACAAATAGCATGCTAATTGCAGAGCCAGGAAGCAAGAATCAAGAGTCAAGAGTTTTTTTGTCTTGATTCTTGACTCTCTAAGTTTTCAACAACCATAAACGCCAACTTGTTTTTTGGTAGATTTGTGTTCTTCTATAATTTAGTTAGAAATGCCCGATTTTTCGCACTTACACGTACATACCCAATTTTCGTTACTTGACGGTGCTGCCGATATATCAAAACTATATAAAAAAGCGGCTGCCGACGGAATGAAAGCTTTGGCTATTACCGATCATGGTAATATGTTTGGCGCGTTTAAGTTTGTTGCCGAAGCCGGTAAGCACAATATAAAACCTATTGTAGGATGCGAGTTTTATGTGGTAGAGGACAGGCATAAAAAGCAATTTACCAAAGAGAAGAAGGACGTACGTTGCCACCAGCTATTGCTGGCTAAAAATCCAGAAGGGTATAAAAACCTGGTTAAAATATGCTCGTTGGGGTATATGGAGGGTCTTTATAGCAAATGGCCACGTATTGATAAAGAACTGGTTTTAAAATACCATAAGGGCCTTATTGCTACTACTTGTTGTATAGGTGCATCGGTACCACAGGCTATTTTAAAAAAGAGTGCTGCTGAGGCCGAAGAGGAGTTTAAGTGGTGGTTGGACCTGTTTGGCGAAGATTATTATATTGAGCTTCAGCGACACGACATTCCCGAACAAAATACCGTTAACGCGGTGCTGTTGCAATACGCTAAAAAATATAATGTTAAGGTGATCTGTTCAAACGATTCGCACTATGTGGATCAGCAGGACTCGAACGCGCATGATATATTGCTGTGTGTAAATACCGGCGATATGCAAAGTACGCCGATAGCTACCGATGAAGAAGGTGGCAAGGGGTATCGCTTCGGCTTTCCTAATGATCAGTTTTACTTTAAAACACAGGTCGAAATGGGCCAGTTGTTTCATGACCTGCCCGAATCATTGGATAATACCAATGAGATAGTTGATAAGGTAGAGGTATTGAAGTTGAAGCGCGATATACTACTGCCCAACTTTGTTATCCCGGCTGAATTTAATATACATACTACGGCTGATGCCGATACACTTAACCAGTGGGAATATTTAAAACACTTAACGTTTACGGGTGCCAAAGAGCGTTATATTGATATAAGTCCCGAAGTTGAAGAGCGTATAAACTTTGAGCTGTTCACCATACGTACTATGGGTTTTGCCGGGTACTTTTTAATTGTAGCCGACTTTATTAAACATGGTCGTGATATCGGGGTATTTATTGGTCCGGGTCGTGGTTCGGCAGCGGGGTCGGTGGTGGCTTATTGTACAGGCATAACCAATATTGACCCGTTAAAATACAACCTCCTGTTCGAAAGGTTTTTGAACCCCGACCGTAAGTCAATGCCCGATATTGATACGGATTTTGATGATGCCGGCCGCCAAAAGGTTATTGATTATGTAGTTGAAAAATATGGGAAAAACCAGGTAGCGCAAATTATTACCTATGGCTCAATGGCGGCACGTACCAGTATACAGGACGTGGGTAGGGTGTTGGATATGCCGCTATCAGATGTTACGGCGCTGAAAAAATTAGTGCCCGAAACTTTAGGCATTACCTTGCAGGGCGCTATTGACCAGGTACCCGAATTAGCGGCTATTTATAAAGCTACTGACTTACGCGGAATAGTTTTGCGCGAGGCCGCGAAACTGGAAGGCTCGGTACGTAATACCGGCGTACATGCTGCCGGTATTATAATTGCGCCTTATGATTTGACGGATATTGTTCCGGTAGCTACCGCTAAGGATTCGGATTTGTTGGTTACCCAGTATGATGGCCGCGTAATTGAGGATGCGGGCGTTATTAAGATGGACTTTTTGGGCCTTAAAACTTTAACCATTTTAAAGGATGCGTTAAGGCTTATTAAGCAAAATCATGATGTAACCATCGATATAGATTATATCCCGCTGGATGACCAGGAAACCTTTGAACTTTATCAGCGCGGCGATACCAACGGCACCTTCCAGTTTGAAAGTGATGGCATGCAAATGTACCTGCGCGAGCTAAAGCCCGATAAGTTTGAGGATCTGATAGCTATGAACGCGCTTTATCGCCCGGGGCCGATAGAGTATATACCCAACTTTATAAGCCGTAAGCATGGCCGCGAACCTATCACCTTTGATTTGGATGATATGGAGGAATATCTGGGCGAAACATACGGTATTACTGTGTATCAGGAACAGGTGATGCTTTTATCGCAAAAACTGGCCGGCTTTAGCAAGGGCGATGCCGACGTATTGCGTAAAGCAATGGGTAAAAAGCAACTGGATATACTCAACAAAATGGAAGCCCAGTTTATGGATGGGGCGGCTGCAAAAGGTCACCCTAAAGATAAACTGACCAAAATTTGGAACGACTGGAAAGCCTTTGCGCAATACGCGTTCAATAAATCGCATTCTACCTGTTATGCTTTTGTGGCCTATCAAACGGCTTATTTAAAAGCCCATTACCCGTCAGAATATATGGCGGCGGTTTTAAATAACCAGAATAATATTGAGAAGATAACCTTCTTTATGGAGGAGTGCCGCCGCATGGGTGTTGAAGTTTTAGGTCCGGATGTGAATGAGTCGGATATGGCATTTGCGGTTAATAAAAAAGGGCAAATACGGTTTGGCCTTACCGGCGTAAAAGGTGTGGGTGATAAAGCAGTTGAAAGTATTATTGAAGAACGTAACGAACGTGGCCCTTACAAATCTATATATGATTTTGCACAACGGTCAAACACCCGCAGTGTAAACCGTAAATCGTACGAGAACCTGGTATATGGTGGCGCGTTTGATGCCTTTGGCTTGAACCGTGCCCAGTTTTTCGCCAAAACTGAAAACGGTTTGTTAACTGGTGTAGAGCGTTTGATTAAATACTCCAACGATTATCAAAACACACAAAGCACCACGCAATCGTCGTTATTTGGTGGTTCGGTAGCCTCTTATATCCCGGAGCCTGCTATGCCTGATGCGGAGGAGTGGCCATTGATAGAGAAGCTGAAGTATGAAAAAGAGGTTATAGGTATATACCTTACCGGGCACCCGCTTGATAATTATAAATTTGAGATGGAGAAGTTTTGTAATACTACCATCAGCGAATTAAAGAATATGCAAAAAGCCCGCTCGGGCGAGGGTGGCGAAGAAGTAATGGCCGCCTTTGCTCAGCTGCGCAAGCGCGGCGAAATTTGTATAGGTGGCCTGGTAAGCAACGTGCAGCATAAAATGACCAAAACAGGTAAACCTTTCGGCACCTTTGTGCTGGAGGATTACAATGAATCGTACGAGTTTGCTTTGTTCGGCGAGGATTACATCAAATTTAAAAACTCCATTGCTAACGGGTACTTCCTGCATGTTAAAGGAGTTATTGAAGAAAAGTTCCGTCAAAAAGATAACTGGGATATGAAAATAACGGCCATTTGCCTGCTATCTGAAATGCGCGACAGGCTCACCAAATCGTTAACAGTGCTATTGGAGTTGAATAATGTTAATGATTCATTATTAACCAACATACAGGAAGCCATTGCCATTAACAACGAAAAATATCCGGTGAAAAACTGCATCCTGCGTTTTGTGGTAAAAGACAGGGAAGAAGCCATGCTGGTTGAAATGCCTTCAAAAACCTATAAGGTAAACCCAAGCGATGATTTAATGGCTGATATATTTAGTTTGACCAATAGCCAGCCGGTGTTGAATTGATTTGTTAAACAATCCCTTTTAGTAGATCTTTTATATATTTATCTGAAATATTATCTTGTTCAGATTTATCATAGACAGCTAACAAATATATTATGCCTTGAGTTTCATTAATGGCTATGACATTTGTTATTACACGTGCACCACCACTTTTACCTTTGTTTTTACTTGCAATAGTTATTCTGATCTTATAGCATGAATTACCTAATGGGGTTCCGCTTTTTGGGTCATTCAACAATAAAGTTCTTAGCTTGATCAGGTCTGATTTAAAAGAAGGGTATCTTTTACTTAATATTTTAACATCCCTTTCGAAATTAGGAATTGTTTTAATATTATAGCTCATTCAGCAAATCGTCAAAATTTTTCGCTTGAGCATTGCCTGCCTTTATATTATTGAGTTCGCTAACGGCAGTTTTTATTTTTTTAACCAAAGCATTATTTACATCTACTTTTTTTACAGTAACGCCCAGTTCTTTTAATATAAGGCGTACAGCCTTTTCTTTTTTTTCAGGTATAGTTATTTGTAAAACAGTCATTTTATTCCCTTTTATACAAATATAAATAAAAGCGATTATATATTTTAAGCATACAAATTTTGTCGCCTTAAATAAGAGTTTACCACTTTTAAACTTGTAGGCCTTTATCGTTAATCTACATCCGCCAACTCAATAGCATCCCAGGTTTGCTTTTTATATTGGGTAAACATGAGCCAGTTAATTAATAACATAGGTATAATTAATAACCAAACCACCATTTCCCATTTCGCTATAAATGCATGGCCTGCGCCAAGGGCAAACATAAATCCCAATATTATCAGGGATATGATCATTTTGCCGCCGCCTGCTTTTACCATGATCGGTTTTGAAAAAGGGAGGCCCTTTACCATAAATAGCGCCATTAGCATACCGTAAACAATGTTTATGGTAAACGCCAGTAAAATATCATTAAAGGTTGATGGTCCCCATATAACCAGTGTAGCTATACTGATAATTAAGTAGTAAGGTATAAAGTAAATTACAATAATGGCTTTATACATACCGGCTAATATTTTCCCGGGCTGATCTATCGGTAGTGTATAATAAACCCAGGCAGATTTGTATTTAGCTGATTGTGATACGTTTTGCAAAATTGTCGACAATACAAATGTGGTTAAATAGATCAGGAAAATATAGGTGGTGTTATTTTGCAGTTGTTCATATTTCTCACTTAACGTTTGGCCTTTTCCGTTAAAGGTTATGTAAATAAAATAGATAGGCATATAAGCAAAAGCCGGGAATACCTTCATTTTAAATTCGCGCGTGCGTGCGGCCAGTTTCCAGGTTATTTTAAATCCTGCATTTTCAATCGGGTCCGGAGCTAACAAATTGGCTAACTTATCTCTGAAATCAATTTTATAATGTTTTTTTATGTTAGTACTGTTTCCGTCGGCGTTACTTACAATAGCCAGCGTTTTATTAAAACCCGGTGCTAAAACTTTAGCTACAAACCATATCCCTATGATCGGGAAGATCAAACCAACAGCGGCCAATGCTATAACGGTTAAGTTTGTCCTACCTGCATGAAATATAACCTCATTTAAACTTGCTATCCAAACAGGGGGTAACAGGTAGGTCCATGTATGGCTTAGCATATCAACGTGCCTTAATACCGAAATGCCTACCAACCGCGGCACCAAATAATATATAGCGAATATGGTTATTGAAAAACCTATCTGTATATAGCTAATAATGTCCTTAAATTTTTGCGGACGTACTGCTTTTATCAGGATAAAATAAACCATATTAACTAACAGTACACTTAATAAGGTAGCCTCAATAACCTGAAAAAAGAATAATGGTATAGCTGCCACACCATCAATAAAAGCTATTATCAATATACCGGGCAGTCCCTGCAATAGTGCTATCCGGGTAATATAAAGTGTAATATGTAAAAAGCGAGACATAGCTACCGTACGATCATTAACCGGGCGTGGTGAAATGATAAATTGATCGCGGTTATCGAGCAAAACAGTTGAAAAATCGGATATAAGCGTTAATGCCATCATCACCATAAAAATGGAAAAGTAAAGCGTTTGCCCGGTGAGCGGCATTTTTGAAATGAACAGCACAATACACATAAAGCAACCCATTAACAATATAAATATATTTGCCACAATGGGGTTTCTTGTTTTACCTGTTTTAGCATTACGACTACCAAATGCAGCAGATGGCCGGCGGTTGTCCATTAATAGTTTTATGCGCAAAATTTCATGTAATTGTGCAGTATTAACACCTGTTTTTTCAAGTAGCGGATTTAATAAACCCACAACCTTTAAGAGTATCTTATCCATTATTCAAACGCGTTAATAATGGCATTAGTTTCGGTACCCGATTCTTCGCGGCCTGTTAGTTTTGAGAATATTTGCTCCAGCGTATCGCTATGATTTTGTTTTAACGATTCAAATGTGCCGTCGGCAATGATCTCGCCTTTGTTTATCAGTAATATCCGGTCTGATACTTTTTCAACCACATCCATCATGTGCGAGCAGTAGAAAATGGTTTTGCCTTCTTTTGATAAACGGATAATGAGCTCCTTAACCAAAATAACCGTGTTGGCATCCAGCCCGGATAAAGGCTCATCCAGAATCAATATTTTCGGGTTATTGATAATTCCGGCACTCAGCAATACCTTCTGCTTCATCCCTTTGGAGAAAGTATCCATACGGTCATGAATATTATTACCCAGACCAAAAGCATTTAACAGTTTTATAATACGTTCGCTTAAAACAGGCTCCTCCATTCCATACAACTTGCCAATAAAATCAAGATACTCCATTGGTGTGAGTACGTCGTATATCTCGGCATTTTCGGGTACATAGCCTATCAGCTTTTTTATTTCCTGCGGATTTTCTGACATTTTCATCCCGTCAATGATCACATCACCTAAAAAATCTGGAAGCAAGCCGGTCAATATTTTTACCGTGGTTGATTTACCGGCGCCATTTGGTCCAATGTATCCAATTACTTGTCCGGGAAAAATATCAAGGTTAATGTTTTTGAGTACCTGTTTGGTATCATAAAACATATTTAAATTTTTTATCTGGATGATAGGCTGGTTGCTCATGGTTTAGGTTTAATGATGGTAAATTACAAAATTTAAAAATACGATGTGTTTAAATTTCTTAATGTTTACAGGTAAATTTTGTCACCCCAAAATCAAACGTGAATAAATAGCACGTTGTTAGTAATTTCTTTGTCAGATTGTCAGGTCGGGACTTGTGGCAAGCAATTTGAATAGTATATATTTGAAATATAATTTAAAACACAAGATCATGGCTTTAGAAATAACCGACTCAAACTTTGAGGATTTGGTACTTAAATCAGATAAACCCGTATTGGTAGACTTTTGGGCAGAATGGTGTGGCCCTTGTAGAATGGTTGGCCCGGTAGTAGAAGAGATAGCAAAAGAATACGATGGCCAGGCCGTTGTAGGTAAAGTGAATGTAGATAACAATCCCGGCATATCCATGAAGTATGGCATCCGTAATATCCCTGCTTTATTGTACTTTAAAAACGGCGAAATTGTTGACAAACAAATTGGCGCCGTACCAAAATCAGTACTGGCTCAAAAATTAGATAAGCAACTGCTTTCGTTTTCATAAATGAAAAAGCACAAATAAAAAAAGCGTTACAATATTGTAACGCTTTTTTTATTTGTGTACACCTGGCTATTTTAATACATTAGTAAATGCTAAAGCTTAATGAAGATCAGCACGTAAGGCAACTGGCCAATTTAGAACTGCTGGCCCGCCAGGTGGTAGAGGGTTTTATAACGGGTTTGCACCAAAGCCCGTTTCATGGCTTTTCGGTTGAGTTTGCCGAACACCGCCTGTACAACAACGGCGAATCTGTAAAAAATATTGATTGGAAACTGCTTGCCCGTACCGAGAAATTGTTTGTAAAGCAATTTGAAGAAGAAACCAACCTGCGCTGTCATTTACTGCTGGATACCTCGTCATCTATGAATTACCCGGATAAGGGTATCAATAAGCTGCAATTTTCTATTTATGCCATAGCATCGTTAATGTACCTGTTTA
>NZ_JBDTJZ010000161.1:0-30963 GCF_039935595.1 Mucilaginibacter sp.
TGTCCCATCTGCGCTTTTGGCTAACTGTAAACTGGCTTTGGTCTCTTTTATATCAGCATGGTCGGCTGTATCAGTAACTACGGTTAGGTTTGATTTTGTAAACCCTTCCTTCGCCAACAATACGCTCGAAAAGAAATGCTGTTTAAACGTAACCCATTGTATTTTTTTATCAGCAATTTCTTTTTGGTCATCCTTGGTGTCGCCAAAAAAATCGTAGCTGTTTTCGGTGTTAAAGTAGCCAATGTAAGAGTACCTCTTGTCAAGCGTTTCGCTTTTTTCAAGCCTGCGCAGGTTTGATTCCCAATCCAGGTTAATTGAGCCGCTGTTTACAATCACATTATCCAAGCCAACAGGCTTAATGGTTAAACCCACTTTATAGCCTTCGCCCTTTAAGCTGTATATATAATCAATATACTGGGTTGGGCTATAGCTTAAACGCATGGTTATGGAGGCCGAATCTTGCCCCACCACGTTTAATGAAGTAGCGCTTGGCGTAAAATAACGTTCGTTGGTGTTAATGCTGGCATTGCCGGCAGCAAAGCTAAAACCAAACTTATTTTTATCGCCGTCAAATAATATCAGCGGCTTTTTATCAAAGGTTTTAAAATTCTTTAACTCAACCGAGTAAATACGACCACCGCGGGTGGTTAATTTTAAGCGGATGTCTTTATTTTCAACGGTGATTAAATTTTCGCTACCTATAAGTGTGGCTCCAAAAGCGCTTTTTAAAGCAGCCGAATCAACCGGTTTTGCTGCAATTGAGGTATCAGCTGCGGCTGGATTAGGCACAGGCAAACCTGCCTTTTTAAGCGAGTCGATATGTTGTTTATCTCTTTCTTTTTGCAACTCTACATTGGTTGGCTTCATAAAATAAACCGAACCGGCAATGATGAGCATGATCAGGAATAATCCTGTAAACGTATTTCTATCCATTAGTTAATTGTAATCGTACAAATATTTACTTCTTACGGGCATAAGCCAGTGAAGCGGCGACAAAGTTAATAAAAAGCGGATGCGGATTAGCAACTGTCGATTTTAATTCGGGATGAAACTGCGCACCCACAAAAAACGGGTGATTTTTAAGCTCTACAATTTCAACCAGGTTGTTTTCAGGATTAAATCCTGAAGGTATCATACCTGCCGCTTCGTATTGCTTTAAATAATCGTTGTTAAATTCATAACGGTGTCTGTGTCGCTCGCTTATATGTAACTTGCCATATATCGCGGCAGCCTTGCTTCCTTTTTTTAAATCGCAGGCATAAGCGCCCAAACGCATGGTACCCCCCTTGTTAACTACTTTCTTTTGCTCCTCCATCATGGCAATGACAGGGTTAGGCGTGTCCGGGTTCATTTCGGTGCTGCTGGCATCTTTTAGGCCCAATACATTTCGGCCATACTCAACTACAGCGCATTGCATACCCAGGCAAATGCCAAAAAATGGAATATTGTTTTCGCGTACATAACGTATAGCTTCAATCTTGCCTTCAAAACCACGCTCGCCAAAGCCCGGTGCAACTAATACACCATCCAATCCACGCAGTTTTTCAATAGCATTGCCCGGCGTTAATGTTTCAGACGGAATGTATTGTACTTTCACTTTACATTCGTTTTTAGCACCCGCGTGTATAAACGATTCGATGATTGATTTATAAGCATCCGGAAGTTCAACATATTTACCCACCAGGCCAATACAAACTTCGGACGTAGGGTTTTTTAAGCGACCTAAAAAGTCCTTCCAGTTTTCCAGGTTAGGCTCATTTTTTAGCGAAAGTTTTAATTTAGTTAATACTGTTTTATCCAGTTGTTCTTTCAACATCAATAAAGGCACATCGTATATGGTGGATGCATCTATTGATTCGACAACGGCATTAACGTTTACGTTACAAAATAAAGCGATTTTTTTTCTTATGTCCTGCGTAAGGTGATGTTCGGTACGGCAAACCAATATATCCGGCTGTATACCATACTCCAGTAACATTTTAACCGAGTGCTGGGTAGGTTTAGTTTTCAACTCGCCCGCGGCAGCTAAAAACGGAACAAGTGTAAGATGTATAACTATGGCATTGCTTGAGCCCACCTCCCATTTAAACTGCCTTACGGCTTCAATATAAGGTAACGACTCAATATCACCTACGGTACCACCCAGTTCGGTAATTACAATATCGTATTTACCATCCTCGCCCAGTATGCGTATATTTCTTTTTATCTCATCAGTAATATGCGGAACTACCTGTACGGTTTTGCCTAAAAAAGCGCCTTCGCGTTCTTTATTAATTACATTTTGGTAAATGCGGCCCGTTGTAATGTTATTGGCTTTTGATGTTGGCGTATTTAAAAAACGCTCGTAGTGGCCCAAGTCAAGGTCGGTTTCGGCACCGTCTTCGGTAACATAACACTCCCCATGTTCATAAGGGTTTAATGTTCCGGGGTCGATATTAATATAGGGATCGAACTTCTGAATGGTTACGCTGTAGCCGCGCGATTGCAGCAGCTTGGCTAATGATGCCGAGATAATACCCTTGCCTAACGACGAGGTAACACCGCCCGTAACAAATATATATTTAGTCATGTTTTGTTTTGAAAATGGAGCCGGTTTTAAGCCGAAACCAAATGTTTGTGTACGGGATACAAAAGTAAGAAAATATTTGGGGTTTGGGTATGTAAGTTGTAATTGTTGGAAAGTAATTGGTTTAGATAAAAGGTTATAGAGGTTAAAAAAGTTGTAGTTGTTTTAAGTTTAGTTTAGCTAATAATTTTCTATTTAAACAATTAAACTATGTATTAAAATAATCATCATATAGTTATTACCCTATTTAACTACATGAAGGACTTTTACTACATTTTAGGGCTTGATGTAAACTGTACACCCGACGAGATACGTGAGGCGTACCGCAAACTCTCCAAAAAATTTCACCCTGACCTTAACCAGCAGGACAATTATTTTGAGAACCGCTTTAAAGATGTGCGCCAGGCTTATGAAACGCTGATAGACCCACCGGGGCGTGCGGCTTATGATTCATTGCTAAAAAAATCAAAAACACAGTTGTTGCAACAAAAGGAACCCGCGAAGATAAACTACGCTAAAACTACCAAAAGCATTGACATCGCATTCACCATCATGCTGATCATATTCACCCTGCTTTTTGGCGATTATGTGGTTAAAACTATTACAGGCACCAAACCTGTTAAGGTTGCAAAGACAGATGTTGTTTCAGAAAATATGCCTGTGGTTAAACACCATAAAAAGATACATGCTTTACAAACATCCCATAACATCGCCGCTACATCATCTGTTGTGGTGCAACCAAAAACTATAGTTAAGCCCGAAGTTAAGCAGACAACACCTATACCACCGACAATTGTATCGGATATAAAACCAATTACAAAACCTCAGGTAAAACCGGCTATTGTTGCGCTAACGCCTGTACCGGCAACCATACCGCAAACTGTTACTTCAATTAAAGAACCAAAAATTAATAACACAATGACCGATGGTGATAATATCTTCACCGGCGCCTATATTAAATCAAATTCAACGGGGATAGTGTATATGCGTGCTACTGATAGTTACAACTCGGACATTGTGAGCCGTATACCCGGCAACTCCCGGATTGCTGTTTTAGAAAAAGGCGCCAACTTTTATAAAATATCCTATAACAATAAAACCGGGTATGTACCCAAGTGGACGGTTAAAAATGATTGAACATAATTTTGTTCAGTATATACCGTTGAACTGGCGGTGGTTAATTAAATACAGATAGTGTAAGGTTGATAACATCATCAAACATAGCCCTGTCAGAAGTTGATTTAGCCGTTACCTGCATCCCTTTCACGGCGTTTGATACAAAGCGAGCCAGTGCGCGCGCATCCTTAGTGTTGGTTATTTCGCCACTATCTTGTCCTTTTTTTATAGCGGTGTAAAATGCATCTTCAATTTGCTGGTCATTTTGGCAAACCATTTTGTTTACCTCTTTATCATGCGGTGCTACTTCAACCTCGGCATTTACCAAAAAACAACCCTTTTGCGTTTTATCACAAAGTAAATTATTGATAATAAATTCCAGCAACTCCTTAATAGCTTGTTTGGCAGAAACCGCATTACTGATGATATTACATGTCCTCCCTGAACCTGCAGCCTGGTAGCTTTCAAGTGCCTTTATATAAAGCGTATGCTTGTCGCCATAAGTATCATACAGGCTTGAACGGCTTATGCCCAACCCGTCTACCAGGTCCTGCATAGACGTACCGTTATACCCCTTTAACCAAAAAAGGTTAATCGCCTTGTTCAGCACCTCCTGTTCATCAAAATCTTTACTTCTTGCCATAACCTGCAATAGCTTTGCTTATTTTACTAAGCAAAGCTATTTAATTTTAAATATATATTATACAGTTACTTACCTTATGCCACCACTGGCAAGTAAGGTTTCGCCGGTTAACCAGCGCGATTCTTCCGAAGCCAGGAATACGGCAACCAATGCAATATCTTCAGGCTGTGCAATACGGCCCAATGGCGCTGTACGCTCTGCTTCATGATGAAAATCGCTTCCTATAAATCCTGCGGTATGGGTACCTTCTGTTTCAACAATGCCCGGGTTAATAGAGTTGACCCTTATTTTTTTACCGCCTAGTTCTTTTGATAATACTTTAGTGATCCCATCAACAGCGCTCTTTGTAGCGGTATAGATAGCACTGCCAACCGGTGCAATATTGCTTACAACCGAGCCAATATTGATGATGCTGCCGCCATCGGCGTTAAAGTTTTTTAACGCTGCCTGTGTAGTTAATAACAAACCAAGCACGTTGGTATTAAACTGGGTATGAAAATCTTCTTCGGTAATTTGTTCAATAGCACCAAATTTATAAACACCGGCGTTATTAACCAGTATATCAATGGCGCCAAACGCGTTTTTGGCTTCTTCAAATATCCGGTTCGCGTCTGCCGTATCAGAGACATTGCCCTGGACCGCAATGGCCTTGCCGCCATTGGCAACTATTTCTTCGACCACCTTATCTGCCCCTGCCTTAGCCGAAGCATAATTTACTACTACCGATGCGCCGGCTGCTGCCAGGCTTTTGGCTATACCAGCACCTATACCTTTTGATGCGCCTGTAACTACTGCTACTTTGTTTGCTAACTTTTTCATTTGTTGTGAATGATTATTTTTTTATTTTTGGAATAATCGTTCCGCAAATGTAATATGATATTGGAACAATCGTTCCAATATTTTAAATTATTGATTTTGGATGACAAATGAAGGTGCCCAACAAACAAATTAATCCTTAGCGTATTGTTCTTCTGATACCTGTTCCATCCAGTCAACCGGCGAGCCGTTTAACTTTTCCTGGATGGCAATATGGCTCATGGCGGTAGTAGCGGTAGCGCCGTGCCAGTGTTTTTCGCCGGGGGCAAACCATACTACATCACCCGCGCGTATCTCTTCAATATCACCACCCTCGCGCTGTGCCCAACCGCAACCCTCCGTAATAATTAAAGTTTGCCCAAGCGGATGTGTATGCCAGGCTGTGCGTGCGCCGGGTTCAAAAGTAACCAGTGCCACGGCTACGCGCGCAGGCTCTGGCGGTGCAAAAAGGGGATCGATACGAACCGACCCGGTAAAATATTCTGCCGGTCCTTTTCCTGATGGTTGGCTGCCGCTGCGTTTTATTTCCATGATGTTTAATGCTCGTTTAATTATTTAATAAATGGGTTGTATATTGTTTTGTTTACAAACCTACAATTACAAACTATCATGATTTTTACGCGCAGTAGCGGTAATTTATAGCTATAAATACAGTATATTTCGAATATATTTGCAATGCGACTTTTACAGTCAAAAGCAAACTAACCAAAAAAACTATAAACTTATTTAATATGAAACTTAAAAGTACTGCTATTTTATTGCTGTTATGCGGCATGTTTTTAAAAACTGCTGTGCAGGCACAAACCATGTCGAAAGACGAAATGCTTTTTTTAACATCTGAATGGAAAGGCGAACGCTTTCCTGACGGCAGGCCAAGAATACCGGATGATCTGTTAGAGCGTGCAAAACACGTTATGATGGATGACGTTTGGAACGCTTTACGTAACGAAGGTTACAACAACCAGTTTGAAGGTCATTGGAAAAGTGTTAACGAAACTGCCATGACGGGTCGTGCCGTTACTGCCATGTACATGCCAAGTCGCCCGGATGTTGAGAAGCTTATTAAAGAGCGTGGCGCCAAAGAGGGCCGCAAGGGCAATACCAACTCATGGCCCATTGATATATTGACCAAAGGCGATCTTTATGTAGCCGATGCCTACGGCAAAATAGCCGGCGGACCATTAATGGGCTCAACGTTGGCAAATTCAATCTGGAGCAAATCAGGTAATGGTGTGGTGTTCGACGGCGCATCAAGGGATTTTCAGGAAATTGCTTTAATGCCAGGATTTAACGCTCTGGTACGTGATTTTCACCCTTCATTTACTGATGAAATGGTATTGATGGGTCTTAACACACCTATCCACATCGGTGGTGCTATTGTGCTTCCGGGTGATCTGGTTATTGTACAGCACGAAGGTGTACTGTTTATACCCGCCCACTTGGCCGAAAAAGTTATCAGCGTTGGTGAGTTTGTGGTACGTAAAGACAAGTTTGGTTATGAGATGGTACGTACCGGCAAATACAGCACCGGCGAAATTGATAACCAATGGACCGATAAGATAAAGGACGATTTTATACAATGGCTGCAAAAACATCCTGAACTGGGTAAAATGACCCGTGCCGAGTTAGATGTGATGATGAGCAAAAGAACCTGGTAATCGCATTAATAAAAACCAATTTTAACCAATAATTATGAAAAAGCTACTAATGCTTATGGCATTACTGGCGTTAATGCTATACAGCTTTAATGCCGCTGCCTTTATAAGGCTGCCGCCAATTATGAGCAGCAATATGGTTTTACAGCAAAACACAAAAGCAGCCATTTGGGGCTGGGCCGATCCAAGCGAACGGTTTATCATTACCGAATCGTGGAAAACTGAAACGGATGCAGTGACCGCGATGAACAGCGGTAAATGGGTAGCTAAAATAAGCACTCCACCTGCTGGCGGTCCCTATACTATCACCATAAAAGGCAGGGCAAACACCATAGTACTGGAAAACATTATGATAGGCGAAGTTTGGGTTGCATCGGGCCAGTCAAACATGGAGTATAGCAACAACCAGCAAATTAAGGACGAACTACCTACTGCTAAAAATAATAACATCCGCTTCTTTATGGTTGCCAAAGCCACTTCCGAGTATCCACAGGAAACCGCCGAGGGTCAATGGGTAACCTGCGATGCAGAATCGCTTAAAAAATTTAGCGCTGTAGGTTATTTCTTTGGCAAAAAGCTGAATAAAGAATTGAATGTACCTGTAGGACTGATAGAATCGGCCTGGAGCGGTACCCCAGTTGAACTTTGGGAACCTAACGAGGCATTTGGCAACGACCCTGAAGTGAAAGAGGCTGCCACTAAAGTAAAAGATGTTACCTATCGCCCTAATAAACCCGCGCTTATATATAACGCGATGATATATCCCATCTCTAATTACACCATTGCCGGCACTATATGGTACCAGGGCGAGGGCAATACAGTTAGGGCAAAGACTTACGAACGTATGTTTACCGGGATGATAGGCGCGTGGCGCAAGCAATTTCAGCAGGATTTTCCGTTTTATTATGTACAAATTGCGCCTTATACTTATGAAAGCACTTACGAAGCTGCTTTGTTAATGGAGCAGCAAACACGGTCTCTGTCATACCCAAAAACAGGAATGGTAGTGATAACCGACCTGGTGGATAATATTAAAAGCCAGCACCCCATCAATAAAATTGATGTAGGCCTGCGTTTAGCAAACCTGGCACTTGCGGATACCTATAAAAAGCCTATCCCTGCCGAGGATTATAAAAACCCTTTATATAAAAGCATGGAAGTAAACAAGGGCAAAATAATCCTGAATATTGATAACGCGGCAAATGGCTTTATGTTGAAAGGCACTGAAAAACAACCTACCGAATTTTTAATAGCGGGCGGCGACCAAAACTTTGTACCGGCTACCGATATTAAACTGGATAAGGGCCGTATTATAGTATCAAGTAAGGAAGTTCCAAACCCGGTAGCGGTTAGGTTCTCTTTTACTAATACAGGTATGTCAAACTTGTTTAATAAAGAAGGCTTACCGGTTACCCCGTTCCGTACGGATAATTGGGTGGTTACGCCGGTTAAGATTGCGGCTAATTAAGTTTAATACAATAAAAGAGCGTCATTGCGAGCGATAGCGTGGCAATCTCTACACGACAGGTTACGAGTTTACCTATCAATTTAGAGATTGCCACGCTCGTTCCTCGCTCAATGACGGTGACTTTTAAATAAAGAAGGTCCTTGCAGCAAACTGCAAGGACCTTTTTTATTTATTATTTATTTGGTTTGTTATTACTTCAAATAATTCACATACCCCACCTGATTGGTGCGTATTTTATAAACCTTGTTGTAACTAACTATGTAAAGGGTTTTCATATCTTTATCGCCAAAGCAGCAGCTAACCGGAAACGAAGGCAGGTTTACCATGCCTACAAAAGCACCTTTATTGTTAAATATCTGTATGCCGTAATAGGTACATATATATATGTTGCCATTTTTATCAATAGCCATACCATCAGCGCTTGATGATTTGCCTTTCCTGTCTAACACCTTATCAACCAGCATTACTTCGCAAAATTTGCGACCGTTGCTAATAGTACCGTCTGCAGCAACATCATAAGCCCATAAAAAGTTGTCCTTATCGCTTTTAACCGGGTACCAGCTCTCTTTATCATAGCAGTTGTTTATAAACAGCGTTTTACCATCAGGTGATAGCAAGATACCGTTAGGCATAGCAAACTCATTAGGTTTGGTTATGCGGGTAAGTTTACCTTCGGGCGACAGGTAATAAACCGCACGACCCGGCTGATACTTCACTTTATCCATAGTAAACTGCGGATCAGTAAAATATATACCACCTTTAGCATCGGTTATAATATCATTTGGCCCGTCAATAGATTTGCCGTCGTATTTATCAATCAGCACTTTTACAACCTCGCCTTTGGTGGTCATTTCAACAACGCGGTGGCCCATCATATCGCAAACAACAAGGTTTCCGTTTTTATAAGGATATAATCCGTTAGTTTGCATTTTACCTGCGGTGATATATTTATAAGAGCCGCTTGGATCCAGTTCCACAGTCGAGCTTTTTGCCGGGCTGCCGTTAAAGTCCTTATCAAAATACATATTTGATAAGTATACCTTACCGTTCATCCATTTCGGTCCTTCGCTAAAAGTTAGCCCCGGTTTAGTTTTTGTACCATCAACCAGCACTTCTACTTTCGAGGTTTCAGGAATAATAGCATGGTAGGCCTCCAAACCGGCTTTCGCCTTATCTGAATAATCACTACGTGCAGGCCAGAAAATGTCCAGCGCATCGGCACCCAGATCGCTAATTTTAGCACCATGCACCATATTATATGGTATACGTACCACATCATTTGGTTTCATGGCCTGCTCGCCATCCAGTAAAATTTCATTACAAGCGCCGCGCAATAATAGCATCATTTGTTCTTCTGGATGGATATGACGTTCAAACGTTGTACCCGGGTCCATAGAGATAAAGCTCATCTGGGTATTTTTTCCTGAAATCAGCCTGGTGTGTGCACCTTTGGCAATTTCGGTAAGCTGCACTTCGTACAGATCGTAAACCTTGTTAGGTACAACATTAGGTTGAGCCGGATTTTTTACATCAGCAATGGTATCAAGCAATTTAGTTACCCCTGCTTTTTTCAAATAGTCTAAACGCAGCGGGCTATAAACCTCCAGCAATTTGGCACCGGCAGCACCGGCAGTTACCGCATTTTTGCTGCCTTTTTCAAGGTATACAAAATCCGTACGGGGGGTAGCACTGTGGGTACCATCCGGAGCCTCACGCTTTCTTGACAGCATATTAACCATTTTACCATCTATCAACTGATCAACAGAGCCATCCATAACATATGCAAACCTATCGGCTGGTAATACTTCTTCAGGTATTTTGGCATTAGGTGCAAGTTTTATAACACTTACCATGGTGCCGCTTCCCCAAAATATCCTGGCACTTACGCCTGGGGCAAGCGTTGTACTGTCCAGGTGATCAATACCTGTTACTTTGCCCTGTTCGAGGTTTGATTCAATGCCACTTTTGGGCAGATCAGAAAGTTCCCTTGGCGTTAAATTATATTGCTTAATAAGATCCTGGTTTTTTTGCTGCCAGTCGGTAGTAGCCGGACCGGATGTACACTGCGCTAAAAAAAGTAGAGCGGCAGCCAGCACCCCATGGCCGATGGCCCTGTGCGTTAATAACGGTTTCATAGTTGTTAGGTTTATATTAGGCAGGAAAAATAGGTATTTCAATGTGAGCAATCAAATTTCTTTTTTACAAACCCATTATTTTTTTGCCATTTTCTTGGCAACAAGGTATTAATAACAAGATAGTTACATAACACTATATCGATTTTGTTACGTACTTTAATTGTTGGCATTAATAAATTATATTTGTCAGAATGACGTGTTTTCTATGCAACACCCGGTGCCAACCAATGCCGGGCATATGCAGTGTACTTAACAATACAATTTAATACGCCGACTATTAAATTATAAACCTTTTTATTAAAGCAATTTTTGATCTGTTATGAGAATTAAATTCCTTTCTGCTGTGGCAGTAATGTTATGTGCCAACATTTATGTGAGTAAGGCTCAGGATAAAGATATACCACCGGCAACAACGCTGGTATACCCGGGCGGTGATGGCAAACTTGTTTATGTTGCCGATAGTTTAGGCAATAGAATTCCCGATTTTTCGCACGCAGGTTATAAAGGTGGCGGCGTAAGTATACCTTATATACCCAACAAGATAACTGTTTGGCCAGTACCCGGTGATAATACAGAGAATATACAGGCAGCTATTGATAAAGTATCGGCAATGCCGCTTGATGCCTCGGGCTTTAGGGGTGCAGTGCTTTTAAAAATGGGCACTTATACATTAGAAAAACCCATCAGTATCAAAGCGTCCGGCGTTGTATTACGTGGCGAAGGCATGAGCGACATAGGCACCATATTGATAGGAAAAAACGGCTCACAACGTACGCCGCTGATAAACATTGCCGGCCCAACACCTATTGCAGTACAGGAGGCCACCAAACAAAGCATTACCGATAAATATGTACCTGTGGGTGCCACAACCTTCAACGTAACATCAGCTAAAGGGTTTAAAGTTGGCGACCTTGTATTAGTTAGACGTAACGGCAACCAGGACTGGATAAAAGAACTTGGTGTAGATAGTGCAAGCGTGGGCCGCAACAGGTGGCGCCCATTTGTTATTACTTACGACAGGATAATAACCGCCATAAAAGGTAATACCGTAACGGTAGACGCGCCTATTTTTACCGCCGTTGAAACCCGCTGGGGTGGCGGCGATCTGGTTAAATATACCGAAAACCGCATTGAAGAAGTTGGTGTAGAGAACCTGCGTGGCGAGTCGGATTACAACCCTACTGTACGCCAAACAACTTATGGCAATATGGACCGTGGTATAGTTAATAAACCTGAGACTCAGTATGAGGGCGAAGAATATTTTTCGGACGAAAGACATTACTATAACTTCATCAACTTTACTAACGTTAAAAATGGCTGGGTGCGTAACATGGAAGCCATGCATTTTGCCAGCAGCGTGGTGCAGGTTAACGCCGGTTCAAAATATATAACCGTGCAGGATTGCGAGTCGCGCGAACCGGTATCAATACGTATGGGTGCAAGGCGCTTTACCTTCCAAATGAATGGTCAGTTTTGCCTGGTACAAAGATGTATTTCGCAAAAGGGACGTCACTCCTTTGTTTTACAAGGATCTGAAGCAAGCGGTAATGTATATTTAGATGACACCGCCATCAACCCTTATTCATCAAGCGAGACGCATAACCACTGGGGTAATGGTATACTTTATGACAACGTAAAGGCCCCATTAACCGCTCGTTTCTGGAAAGATATAACTATTGGCTGGGGCGGCGCGAATGTGGTAATGTGGAACTGCGAAGGCGAGTTCCTGATACAAAACCCGCCAACTGCTAAAAATTATTCGTTTGGCCATGTTGGTATTGCCTCTATGATTTTCAACACCGGTTATATGGATTTGACCAAACCAAGAGGGTACATTGAATCGTTAGACAAACACGTTACTCCACGTAGCCTGTACCTAACCCAGCTTAAAGAACGACTTGGTATGGAAGCTGTAAGGCAAAACTTAATTGGCGCAGCCAGCAGACCAGATTATTGATAAATTATTAACTTAGCTATCCCAACAAAAATCAAAATATAAACCAACAGATAATGAAAAGATTACTTGTATTATTACTTACTGCTGTCACCGCAACTGCCGGTGCGCAGACTGCAACAACACTTAAGTCGCGTATCGTATTTAACGATGTTACCAAACCAAGAACACAAACCGGCGTACACGAAGGTGCCGGTGGTATGGAATTTACCCAGCTGTTTGGAGCAGGACAAATGACTACACCATTTTTATACCTGCATGCGGGATTGCTTAACGCTAAATCAAGCATAGGGCAGCATTTTCATAATACTATTGAAGAAATGTATGTATTGCTTAGCGGTGAAGCCGAGTTTACCGTGAATGGACGTACCGCTGTTATTAAAGCACCTGCAATGGTACCTTGCAGAATGGGCGATTCGCACGGTATTTATAACTATACCAATCAAAACGAACGTTGGTTAAACTTTGGTGTAAGCTTTGCAAAAGGTAATAACGATGCGTTTAACCTGGGTGATGACCGCGTTGGTGTTGTGGTTGATAAAACGCCTTCGTTTATATTTGGCCGTTTAGATCCTACAAAATTAAGAGGCGCTGGCGCTACTTACCCAGGCACAGGTGTTAAATACCGCCGCATAATGGGCCCTGAAGTATTTAAAACCCAATGGGACCATGTGGATGATGTAGTACTACCTGCCGGCGTTAATTCAGGCGAACATACTGCACCAGATCAGGAAGAAGTATTTTATGTTGTAAAAGGTAAAGGAACTATATCAAACGGCACTGAAACTGCAGATCTGGTACAAGATGATGCTTTCCACAGCCAGATAGGCGAAAAATTAACTTTTGTTAATAATGGTACAGATGACCTTGAGCTATTGGTTATAGGTGTATCAAACACCCCTAAAAGCATAGCCGCTTTAGCTAACAGAGGTGGTTTTGGTCGTGGCCCTGGTGGCCCAAGGGGACCTGGTCAAGGTGCTCCTGGTCAAGGCGGCCCTGGTGCACTAAGAGGTCCTGGCCCGGGTATGGGTGTAGGTATAGGCGGAGCAAATGCAGAAACGCCGGCAACTCCAAAAGCTATGGCGCTACAAATGGACTTTGTGGTTCCTGCGGATAAAGCCGAAGCCTTTGAAAAAATGTATTCAGAAATATATGTGCCTGCTATGAAAAAGCAGCAAGGTTATGTAGAATCAAGGTTATTACGTCTTTATCCTGTTGATGTTGAGAAAAGTATTGAAGGTGAAGCAACAACATATAACTACCAGATACAAATATCATTTGCTACCGAAGCAGACCGTAAAAAGTGGACACAAAGTAAAGAGCACCCGATAGCCTGGGGTGCCGCTACTAAATTGGGTGCCACCTATAAATGGCGTGGTTATGATGTGTTAGGCGCTGATAATAATAAATAAGCTGATTAATAATCTATAACAAAAAGGACCCGCAAATTGCGGGTCCTTTTTGTTTAGGGTCGTTCCTAACCGTCATTGCGGGACCTAAGCAATCTATACACTTGCGAATCAATTGTATAGATTTCTCTCTACGTTCGAAATGACAAGAATATTGATTCGCTTCTTGCAAAGACGCATATTATTTACAACAAAAAAGGGATATGCAGCATTGCATATCCCTTTTTTGTTACCAGGTGATTGTTGGCCTTTATTATTCTAACACAAAACCACCATTTGGCTGAATTTCAATTTCATACTCGCCGTTTTTATTAATTTCTACTTGCTTATGAAATGTAGTTTTAGTGTCGTCATCATTATACATCTCCACTTTTTTGCCGGCTATCATAGGCAGGTTTAATTTAAGTTTTAATACCTCTTTACCCGCATTGGCTCCTGCTATATACCATTTATCCTGATGTCGTCGTGCTATTACCACACTTTTACCCGGATAACCATCAATATAAAGGGTTTCGTCCCAGGTGGTAGGTACTTGTTTCATAAAGTCCATCTCGAAGGCTGGCACGTCTGTTAAGTTATTAGGGGCCAACGCAAAAAACTGTACAGAGTTTTGAAACAGTATGGCTGTTGCCAGTTCAAAACCATCGGTAGTGAGGCGCTGACTACGGCCCTTGTTAGCTTTGTTAAGATATTTATTCAGGAATACACCGCCAAATTCCATATTACCCACAGCGTTGCGTATAAACGGATGTAACGTAGCATAAGTGGCCTCGGTTTGCCTGTTGCTTTGGTTAAAGTACACCATTTCTGATGCCTGTACAGCTTCGCTGCCTATATAGTTAGGATACATACGCTCCCAGCCCCTCGGCGTTGTTGAACCATGAAAATCTACCATCAAACCGTAATCATTAGCATCTGATAGTATGTCTTCGTACAAACGCATGGTTTCCTGTTTGTCGCCGCCAAAAAAATCAACTTTTATACCATAAACGCCAATATCATGCAACCACTTCATTTCTTTTTTACGTTCAACAGAGGTGTTCATTTTATTACGCGGCCCCTGCGGCGCATCATTATACTGGCCGTTTGAATTATACCATAAAAACACCCCAACTTTTTTCGACGCCGCGTATTTAACCAACTGCGTCATTCTTTCTTTGCCGATGTTTTTGTCCCATAGGGCATCAATCAAAATATAATCATATTTTAGGGTGGCAGCCAGGTCAATAAATTTAACCTGATCATCATAGTTCATGCTGGCATCTTGCCATAGTATCCAGCTCCAGGTGCCTTTGCCATATTTGTATGGCTTTGAAGCTGTATATAAAGGATCAACCACATCGTATTGTATGGTGGTTTCAACAATAGGTTTTAAATTATCGCCAATCGTAATGGTACGCCACGGCGTAACACCCGGCAAAGCAATGGCTGCGCCTGTTGACCCAAACCCATTATTTTGTTTAGGATTTGGATAGGCTACAGTAAAAACACCATCAGCAGATATTTCGCTTAAATGCGAAGCACAATACAAACTGTTTACACCTGTTTCTGAAAGCAACACCCAGCCATCATTACCCACATGAAACAAACCCGGAAATATATAACCTTCGGGATGCGCTTTTGTTGCTTTTAAAGGTGCTTCGGGCTGGTAACCTGTTTCATAGCTCGGCGCTGTACGCGCAAACCCCGTCATTGGGGTCATCATGTCTGACAGGAAAGTAGTAGTTGCCGACGGAAATTTATACCCTGTAGCTTCTTTTTCTACCACACACGACATACGCTCGCCCCATACCGGTATTTCGTATCTAAACGCGATATTGTTATTACTTACCTGAAAAGTAATACTGATCTTTTTCTTTTGCGCGTTTTCAAAATTGCAGGTCAATTCATTTGCTGTATATTGAATATGCGATGTTTTTATTTTATCCTGCGTGTATCTTTTACTAACACTGGTTTCGTGCTTATCAATATAGGTCATACCTGTAGTAAAATCACCTTCGTTAGTAACTAAACCCAGGGGCGAATTTTCAAGCATTACCTTACCCTTGTAGCTTACCTCATAAACAGGTTTACCATCGGTTACACTTACTGATACTTTCAAATTAGCATCAGGACTTGATACGGTTTGCCCGAAAGCGTTACTTACAAACAAATAAAGCAACAGGCCTAAAACAGTTTTTTTCATTTTTTAGATATTAAGGCATTAACGCCTTTTGTAATTAGTTAAATTTTACCCAGTCTATATCAACCGGGGCTGCATCTTTTGATATAATAAACAGATCATGCTTACCCACCGGTGTTTTAAGCAAAGCTGCTTTGGTGGTGTGCCAGTTTGCCCCCTTACCTACCTTAGCCGTTGCCAGCAACATTCCGGTTGGTTTATCAAGGCGTACCTCAACATTAGCTCCCTGTGCGGCCGCTGCCATTACATCAACATCC
Source organism: Mucilaginibacter sp. (assembly GCF_039935595.1). Taxonomy (GTDB): domain Bacteria; phylum Bacteroidota; class Bacteroidia; order Sphingobacteriales; family Sphingobacteriaceae; genus Mucilaginibacter. Next base: position 16,202 of record NZ_JBDTJZ010000161.1, read on the forward strand.
TTTAATTTTTTAACACTAAAATCAACCGCGTTATAACGTATCCACGCGCCTTTTTGGTTGAAGGTTGTTTTCCAGCCTTTCATGCGATGAGCGGTATCTATAAAATCAACCGTTGTACCTTCTTTGCTGATGGCACTGTAACGATCAATTTGTATTTGTTTGTTGGCACGGGTTAACCCCACACCGCGTACGGTTGGTATAACCTTTTGTATGGTTCCATCGGCGTTAAAAAACAAACTGTCTGAACGTACCGACCTTGCTTTATCAAACTTTGGCGATAGGTCCCTATCATGATAAAATAAGTACCATTGATTTTTAAATTCGATTAGCGAATGGTGATTTGTCCAGCAGCCGCTGGCCGATTCGTCCATAATTACACCTGTAAATTTAAACGGCCCCATTGGGTTATTGCTGATAGCATATTCCAAACGCTCGGTTACTTTGTCCACATGCGGATAGGTTAAGTAATAGATGCCATTGCGTTCAAAAACAAACGGACCTTCTTTAAGTCCCTTGGCAGGCAGATCGCCCAGTATTTTAGGGTCAGATGCCAGCTCGGTCATATTGTCTTTAAGCTTTGCGGCATAAATATTACCCTGTGCATAGTAAATATAAGCTTGTCCGTCCTTATCAATAAACACACATGGGTCAATACCATGTATGCCCTTAATTGGTTGTGGCTCTACTTTAAAAGGACCGTAAGGCTTGTCGGCAATAGCCACACCAACTGTAAAACCTTTTCCGTTAACACCACTTGCAGCGGTTGACGGGAAATAAAAATAATATTTACCATTACGGAACACACAATCAGGTGCCCACATACTGTAGCTGGTTGAATCGACCCATGGAACTTTGGTTTGCGAAACTATCATGCCGTGGTCTGTCCAGTCGGTAAGGTTTGGTGAGGAGAAAACGTGGTAATCTTCCATACAAAACCAGGCCAGGCGGCCATGCCCCGGTGTAGCCAAAATATCATGCGAAGGGTATAAATATACCTTACCATCAAAAACCTTTGCAGTTGGGTCGGCAGTATATTGAGTGGTAATAAGTGGGTTTTGTGCTTTAGCGTTATTAGCGAACAAAGCAACTACTATAAATAAAAAATGTAACGGGCCTAAAATGTTTTTTTTCATATTTTAACTAAGGCATTTATACCTCTTTTGGTTTAGAACTTTGGATTAACGATTTGGTCGGTCATTGGTTTAGTTGTCCATTTATTATTTTGCATCCATTTAAGTAAAGGTGTCATCCACATTTCGATAGGCTGGCCACCAAAACCGTGTCCTCCTTTTTGAAACAAATGCATTTCGGTCGGTACATTAGCGTGCCTTAAATGCTCATAAAATTGTACGCTGTTATCTACATCAACAGTTTTATCGTCGGTGGCATGTGCCAAAAAGGTGGGTGGCGTTTTACTGTCAACCTGCAATTCGTTTGAGTAAAGGTCGATAATTTCTTTGGACGGGCTTTTACCCAATAAGTTTTTGCGCGAATCGGCGTGTGTAAGGTTATCCTGCATACTGATAACCGGGTACACCAGCACCAGAAAATCCGGGCGCAGGTTGGTATTGTTCGGGTTATCAATAACAGCTTTTTGATAATGGGTGCCTATGGTTGATGCCAAATGCCCTCCCGCCGAAAAACCAACTACACCAACACGGTTAACATCTACACCGTATTTGACGGCATTCTCGCGTACATATTTAACTGCTTGCTGTGCATCCTGTAAGGGACCAATTGTTTTATTTACCATTATAGAATCTTCGGGCAGCCGATATTTAAGTACAAAAGCCGCAATTCCATTTTTGGCGAACTCCTTAGCTGTACGTACGCCTTCACCGTTAAAAACAATGACTTTATAGCTTCCACCGGGAATAATTACTACGGCAGCACCGGTAGCTTTATCCTTCTCAGGCAAAAACACTTCTATTTGTGGCGTTAATACGGCTCTAAACATACCATTGGCCGGAAGCGCCGTCTCTTCCGTAAGTTTATTTGGTTTGGTGTTGGGTACAGCACCCGGATATATATTTACCCACTCCTGCGCCTGGGTTACAAACGGCAACAGCAACAAGGCGATAACTAACAATTTTAATATTTGTACAGAAGATCTCATTCCTTTTTTATTTAGATTATAACTCCCCGTTAATAATAATTTCCAGGCAACTTAGTTACCTGGAAATTATATATAGGCTTATTATTAAATAAGCCGGTTGCCTTTTATTATTGATACTTACTAAACTTATATATAGTATGTGTATGATAAGTTTGACCCGGATTTAACACGGTTGATGGGAACGACGGTTGGTTTGGTGAATCAGGATAATGCTGAGTTTCTAAACATATTGCCGAACGCAATTTATAAGCTTTACCACCTTTGCCGTCCTTAGTTTCGCCGGTTAAAAAGTTACCGGTATAAACTTGCAAACCAGGCTGATCAGTATAAACATCCATATTGATACCTGTTTTAGGGCTGCGCACACTGGCTACTACATCATTAATGGTGTGTTTGTTTAGTACAAAGTTATGATCATAACCTTTACCTGCTTTTAACTGATCGTCTTTAGCGTTAATGTCCTTACCTATCTCTTTAAAGGTGGTAAAATCAAACGGTGTTCCTTTAACGGGCTGTAGTTTTCCGGTTGGTATAAGTGTAGTGTCAATCGGTGTAAAAGTATCCGCGTTAACTTTAAACAAGTTATCTAATATCGTAGTATCACCTGCGCCATTTAAGTTAAAATACGCGTGGTTGGTTAGGTTAAGTATAGTTGGCTTGCTGGTTTTAGCTGTATAATCAATACCGATTGAGTTATCGCTATGCAAGCTATAAGTTACTTCTACATCCAGTTTACCCGGGTATCCGCCTTCGCCATCCGCTGATGTATAAGTAAGGGTAAGTGTGCTGTCTGTCATCGCTTTTTTATCCCACATGGAGGCGCCGAAACCTTTTTTACCGCCGTGCAAGGTATTTACACCATCGTTAATTTCTAATTGGTATGGTTTTCCGTTCAATGTAAATTTACCCCTGGCAATACGATTGCCGTAACGACCTATTAAAGCGCCAAAATTTGGTTCGCCTTTTTTGGTGTAGCCACTCATATCCTGATAACCCAAAATCACATCTTTTAACGTATCATTTTTATCTTTTACTAATAATGACACCAAACGGCCGCCATAGTTAGTAATAGCCGCTTTAATGCCGCTTTTGTTGCTGATGTAATACAAATGAACATCTTTGCCATCTATTTTACCGGTATAGTGGCTGCTATCAGGCAGGGTTGCGGCACTATCGGCAACTGCCTGTGTACCTGTCTGGGCCGCATGTTTACAGGACGAGCCTATTAATGCGCCCACAAATAATGTAGCTAAAATTGATTTTCTGATCATGGGGATATGTGTTTATTTAGTTGGTTTAAACCTGTAAACTTATCAGTTAATAAAGCGGTAACAATACAAACGCATCGCGATACTGCTTACACAAACTGATTTTTCAGGCAATAATTTATTATAGTTATAATTGGCCCGTTTTAATAAACGATTGGTGCTAAGATAAAACTTTTATAAACGTAATTACAACGTTTATAAAAATACAGTTATTATTTATTTAGCAGATTATACTGATGGGTTTAAAAAGCAAACGCCATGTTCTGGCGGGGACATAGCGTTTGCTTTTTTATTTAGAATAAAGCCTTTTATAAGGCTGTTAATGTATAGGTTTTACCTGCTTGTGTTGCAAAATCAAACATCATGGTAGGTTTTACGCCAGGCGCTTTTAACTGCGCTTTCTCTGATATCAACGGTTTAGCAGTTTCGGCATATTGGAAGAAGGTATTTGGATTAACACCTTTAGCCGGTTTAAGCTTACCACCAACCAATTTCAAGCCATTCTCAACACGTAAACGGCAATTACCGCCTATTGTCGATTTTATCTTCACCTCGCTAAGCTTACCATCTTTCCATTTCATGCTCACAATTTCAAAACCACCACGGGCACGTAAACCGGTTATCGAGCCATCTTTCCAGGTATCAGGCAAAGCAGGTAAAAGGGCTACCGCTCCGTCAAAGCTTTGCATCAGCATTTCGGTAATACCGGCAGTACAGCCAAAGTTACCGTCAATTTGAAATGGCGGGTGCGCGTCAAATAAGTTTGGATAGGTACCCCCTCCGCCCCTGTTGGAGCCTATTGGGGTCAGTTGATTTTTAATTAAGCTATAAGCGTGGTTGCCGTCATGAAAACGGGCCCAGAAATTAACTTTCCAGCCCATTGACCAGCCTGTTGATACATCACCGCGATAAATAAGTGATGTGCGGGCAGCGTCAAACAACTCAGGCGTGCGGTAAGGCGATATCTGGTTGCTTGGATATAAGCCATATAAGTGCGATACGTGGCGGTTATGATCATCCGGGCTGTCCAGATCGCTCATCCACTCCTGCAACTGGCTATATTGACCTATCTGCATTGGCGGCAGGCGTTTGCGCGTAGCTTCTAATGTTGCAGCAAATTCTTTATCAATACCTAAAACTTTTGATGCTTCGATCACATAACTAAATATGTCAAAAGCCAACTGGTTATCCATAGTTACCCCGGCATCTATTGACAAGCCGCTTTTTCTCATATTCCCTGTCCTGGGGTCCTTAACCTCAGCATAGTAAGCAGTCGGATTGTTTTCGGGCGAGTTTGATGGCGATATTACTAACCATTTATGGGTAGGTTCTTCCACCAAAAATTCCTGGTAAAACTGCGCGGCACCTTTTAATTCGTTATAAACAGATTTCAAATATGCTTTGTCGCCGTTATATAAATACCTGTCCCATAATTGGGTTGACAGCCAAACACCACCTGATGGCCATAGACCTGAATAGATAGCGTCTATAGGACCTGTAATGCGCCAAATATCGGTATTGTGGTGGGCCACCCAACCATTTACGCCATACATGGTTTTAGCTGTGCCTTGTCCGCTTACCGAAAGATCCTTCACCAGGCTAAGATATGGCTCATGCATTTCGGCCAGGTTGGTTTCTTCTGCCGGCCAGTAGTTCATTTCCGTATTGATGTTGATGGTATACTTACTGCCCCAAGGCGGGCTCATTTTATCGTTCCAAATACCTTGCAGATTAGCAGCTTGACCACCCGGTTGCGACGAAGATATAAGCAGGTAACGACCATACTGGTAGTAAAGCTCAACCAATTGCGGGTCATTACCACCGGCAAAACCTGCCAAACGCCTGTCGGTTGGGTTTTTAACGGAGTCCGTTACACCTAAGTTCAATTTTACGCGGCCAAAATATTTTTGATAAGCAACAATATTGGCTGCCAGTATTTGATCGAAGCTTTTGGTATAAGCTTTGTCTAAATAAGCAGTTGCGCGTGCCGTTTCGTCGGCACTTATATCATTATAATTTACAAAGTTGGTAGCTATTGAAATGTAGATAGTAACCGCGTTGGCTTTGCTTATATTAACTGATGTATCATTTGCAGCAATGGTACCGCCTTCTGTTTTTAATTTGATCAAACTTTTAAACTTAACAGCGCCTTTTATGCCATCCCTATCGCCTGATATACCGGCCAGTACCAACTCATTATCGCCTTTTGTGGATATGGTTGATTTTTGCGGACTAAACATGGAAGCAGTAAAAGTTAAGCTGCCCGGTTTGCTGGCAGTTAAACGCACCACCATAACCTGATCGGGCTTTGATGATAGCACCTGCCTTTTGTACGTAACACCATTTACTGTATAAGTTGTGGTAGCAATCGCTTTTGAAATATCCAAATCGCGGTAATAGTTATCATAATGGTCATGACCCGGAAAGGTTAAATACAAGTTACCTACCGGCTGGTAACACATACCGTTATCTTTTTCCGACTTGATCTCTTTGCTGGCTAATGCCGCAGCTTCGGGACGCTTGTTCTCAAAAATTAAGCGTCGTACCTCGGGTAATGCAGCTAATGCACTTTTGCTGTCGTTACGGCTTGGGCCGCCGCTCCATACAGACGATTCGTTCATCTGTATAAATTCGCGCTCGGGGTTACCATAAACCATAGCGGCCAAACGTCCGTTGCCCACGGGCATGGCGCGCTCCCATACTTTGCCCGATGGTTTGTTGTACCAAAGTTTTAAGTTGTTTTGCTGGGCATTTGCCATGGCAAAGCAACTTAAAAGCATTATGGTAAGCAGGCTTACTTTAGTAATACTTTGTTTAAAATTCATGATATTCAATTTTGGGTTCACTGTTTTGGGTTTATAATTTGCCGGTTGTTACCGGTATGCTTTAACATGTTGTTTGCTGCTTCCCAGTCCGTCAATTCCTAATTCAACCACATCGCCATCTTTTAAAAACCACGGCTCGGGCTTTTGACCCAATCCTACTCCGGCGGGTGTGCCTGTGGTAATTACATCGCCCGGCAATAAGGTCATAAACTGGCTGATATAGCTTACCATATAAGGCACGTTGAAGATAAGGTTGCTGGTGTTGCCATCCTGTTTAGTTTCTCCATTTACGGTTAACCAAAGTCTTAAATTATGTACATCCTTAATTTCATCAGGTGTAGCTATAAAAGGCCCTATAGGCGCAAATGTATCACAGCTTTTTCCTTTTACCCACTGGCCGTTACGTTCCATCTGGAATGCACGCTCGCTATAATCATTGTGCAGCACATAGCCAGCCACATGGTTCAAAGCATCTTCTTCGCTTACATAGCTTGCCTTTTTACCTATAACAATGGCCAGCTCAACTTCCCAATCGGTTTTTTTGCTGTTTTTGGGGATGATCAGATCATCATTAGGCCCTACTATAGCTGATGTAGCTTTAAAAAATAATATCGGCTCTGCAGGAATAGGCGAACCTGTTTCGGCCGCATGATCTTTATAATTAAGGCCTACGCATATAATTTTTGAAGGTCTTGCCAATGCCGGACCTAAACGTGTGCTTTTATTAACTTCAGTCAACCCACCTTTTTGTATATCGCTTTTTAATTTTTCAATACCATCGCCTCCAAAAAAAGCCTCGTCATAATCCTTTACCAAATGCGATACATCAAACCATTTATCATTTTCAATTATTCCCGGTTTTTCCAGGCCGCTTTCTCCAAATCGTATTAATTTCATATTTGTTATTGTACTTGTATTAATTGTTAAGTGTGGTAAACCCACCATCAATCGGGTAATCAACCCCGGTAATAAATGCTGCCTCATCGCTGCATAAGTATAGCGCCAGTGTGGCAATTTCCTCCGGCGTTGCCATGCGGCCTATAGGCTGTGTTTTTGAAAGTTTAATAAACATTTCATCTATATTATCGGGGTAATTCTTCTGCAAAAAACCATCAACAAACGGTGTATGCACCCTTGCAGGTGATATAGAGTTACAACGTATGTTTTCGCCAATATAGTCTTTAGCTACGCTCATGGTCATTGATTTAATTGCACCTTTTGCTGTACTATACACAAACCGGTCGGATATACCCACTAAAGCCGCAACCGACGAAATATTTACGATAACACCACCGCCACTGGCACGCAATTGAGGTATACCTGCGTATAAACAATTGTAGGCGCCCTTTACTATAACGCTCATCACCTTATCAAAATCCGCTTCGGATGTATTATCCGCCTTACCTATATGGGGTATACCCGCGTTGTTAATTAAAATGTTAATGGAGCCTATTTTCTCAAATGTAGCTGCAACTGTTTGATGGTTTGATACATCGCATATATGTGCTACGGCTACATTATTGTTTTTTTTTATTTCTGCAACCGTTTCTTTGGCCTGTTGTTCGTTAAGGTCTAAAATATGCACTTCGGCACCATGTTTAGCAAGCAGTACAGCCATAGCTTTCCCGATGCCGCTCCCTGCTCCTGTTATTACCGCTTTTTTATTTTGTAATGAAAACATCCCCTTTATCAATAATTAAAGACTAACTCCCCTTTTCCACGGTATAAAATCATCCTGGTTTAGTAGTACCGCTTTGGGTATTACTTCGCCACTTGCGGCCTTTATACAGTACTCCAGTATATCCTCGCCCATTTCTTCAATGGTTTTTTCTCCGCTGATGATTGGGCCGGTATTTATATCAATAATATCGGCCATGCGTTTAGCTAATGCCGAGTTTGTTGCCACCTTTATAGTAGGACAAATAGGATTGCCGGTTGGCGTACCTAACCCCGTTGTAAATAAAATTAATGTAGCACCTGCTGCTGCCTTACCCGTGGTTGCCTCAACATCGTTACCGGGGGTGCATACCAAACTAAGGCCGGGCTTAGTGGCCGGTTCAGTATAGTTCAACACATCAACCACCGGCGATTTACCGGCCTTAAGCGCAGCTCCGGCAGATTTCATAGCATCAGTTATCAACCCGTCCTTAATATTTCCCGGCGATGGATTCATGAAAAAGCCCGAACCCACTTTATGTGCGGCCTCATCATAATCGGTCATTAATTTAATAAATTTTTCGGCCGTTGGCCTGTCAACCGAACGATCGATCATTTCCTGTTCTACACCATTTAATTCAGGGAACTCTGCCAATAATACCTTAGCCCCCAACCCAACTAAAAGGTCGGCACAATGACCAACCGCAGGGTTGGCCGATATGCCGCTAAAGCCATCGCTACCGCCGCATTTAACGCCAACTGTTAGTTTACTTAACGGCGCCGGTTTACGTTCAAATTTATTGATCTCGATAAGGCCTTTAAAGGTATCGCGTATGGCTTGCTGTATCAACTGCTCTTCGCTTTGCGAGCCTTGCTGCTCAAAAGTAAAATAAGGTTTATCAAAATCAGGGTTTCTTTGCAACAGTTCCTGCTTAAACTCATTTAGCTGTAAGTGCTGGCAACCCAGGCTCAATACGGTTACCCCTGCTACATTGGGATGATCGGCATAAGCAGCTAACAGCTTGCTTAACACTTCCGAATCCTGCCGGGTCCCACCACAGCCACCCTGATGGTTTAAAAATTTGATACCATCTACGTGTTTAAATACACGATTGGCATGGTTTTGCTGATCGGGTGCCAGGTTAATATTGCTGATATCTTCGCCATTTTCGTAGGCCTCAACCAGTTGATGTGTGTACGCTTTGTATTTATCATCCACAGCATAACCCAGCTCGGCGTATAGCGATTCTTTGATAATATCCAGGTTGCGGTTCTCGCAAAATACTGTTGGAATGAACAGCCAGTAATTAGCTGTCCCCACTTCACCATTTTTGCGATGATACCCGTTAAATGTACGGTTGGCAAACTTACTTACATCGGGCGCTTCCCATTTATAATCTACGTCTCGGTAAAAATAAGGCTCGGCGGCATGTTTGGTGTTTTCTACGCTCATGCGCATCCCCTTCTTTACGTCCATTTGCACTTTACCTACTAACACGCCATACATAAATATTTCATCCCCGGCGCGCATATCCTGCATAAAAAATTTATGCTTGGCAGGTATGGGCTCAACTGTAGTATATTGTTCACCTTCAAAAAGCAGTGTTTTATTTTTTGCCAGGTCCTGTAAAGCCACCAGCACATTATCTGCCTTATTAATCTTTATCACTAACGAATTCATCCTAAAAAATAATCTTTAATCTTATTACACTTCTAAACTTATCTCATGCTCGGTAACAACCGGCTTCCACATTTTCCAACCATAAAAAAGTATCACCAAAAAGCATATAAAAGGCACCAGGTAACCATACTGAATATTACCGGTAACATCTGATATATAGCCTAATCCCAACGGCAGCACCGCGCCACCTACTATGGACATCACTATTAACGAGGATGCCAATTTAGTGTCCTTACCTAAACCCGCAATGCCGAACGAAAATATTGTAGGGAACATAATTGACATAAAAAACGCTACACCTATTAATGCATAAACAGTAACAAAGCCATTTAGAAATATGGCTGCCAAAGTCAATAAAGCAGCAAAAAACGCATATAACATTAGCAAACGATTAGGTGCTATATGGCGCATTACAATTGTGCCTACAAAGCGTCCAATCATAAATGCTAATCCTACTGCTCCTGCATACCATTTTGCCTCACCCACTGTGATGCCTGCTGATGAGGTTGCAAAGCGAATAAAAAAACTAATAACACACACTTGTCCACCTACATAAAAAAACTGCGCTATTATCGCCCAGGTAAGATGTCTATGACGTAATGCATGTTTAATGTTTGACCCTTCAATTTCTTCTTTATTGTCTTTAATATCGGGTAGCTTAGTAAAGATGACCATTATTGCGATAATAATAATAGCTATTCCTAAAGTTAAATACGGCCCTTTAACACTGCCCGCCTCTGCAATTAAATAAGCTTCTTTAATTTTAGGTGCCATTGCATTAAGTTGAGCATCAGTATATTCATGAGGCGAAAAAATAAAAATACCTCCAACTATCGGGGCTAAAAATGCAGCAGCACCGTTAAATGATTGCGAAAAGTTAAGACGCTGGGTAGCTGTTTCGGGCGGACCTAATATGGTAACATAAGGATTTGCAGCAGTTTCTAAAAAGGTTAAGCCGCACGCTATGATAAATAGCGCGCCTAAAAAGAATATATATTGATGAGTATCGGCAGCGGGTAAAAATAATAATGATCCAATAGCAAAAAAGGTTAGCCCTAAAATAATACCATTTTTATAGCCAAACCGGCGCATAAAGTATCCCGCAGGCAATGCCATGGTAAAATAAGCTATGAATACCGAAAAATCAACAAAAGCTGTTTCCAGGTCAGTCAGTTTAAATACTTTTTTAAGGTGAGGGATCAGTACCGGGTCAAGGTTATGGATAAACCCCCAAAAAAAGAACAGACTGGTTACCAGTATTAATGGAAAAACGTAGCTACTATTGCTTTTTGCAGTCGCTGTAACTTGATTGTTGTTAGTTGGGTTCATATGTTTTTTTATGATACAATAACACGTACTGTTTTGCACAGTATATGCACGCGGTTAATTCCCGATGATTAAATACTATTAAAATGTTTGAATACAGGTATAATTGATGGTTAAATATAGCTTTTGTTTATCTATTATAAAACATGCGCTGTCACAAAGTAAGGCTAAAAATGCTTTTTAAAATTTAGCTTTATTGCATAAATAATAAGCTATATTGTATTTTAAATGCTATTTTAAACTAATACTTGCACGAATAGTTAATTTTTAAGACTTTAATACCCCATGAAACCTCAGCGTTTGACCATAACTTCCGGCTATGCCCACTCGTTTAGCGCGCGTTGTGACCTGCAGCCCGATATTAATAACAGCTGGCACTACCATGACGAGTTGGAGCTGATATATTTTAAAAACGGCGGCGGCACGCAATTTATTGGCGATAGCATCAGCAATTTTGGTAATGGCGATGTGGTGTTGGTAGGTAGTAACCTACCCCATTTTTGGCAGTATGACGCGGCTTATTTTACTGATAGATTTACCCACCCGGTAGAAGTTTATGTAGTACATTTTTCGAAAGATTTTTGGGGCGAGGCTTTTTTATCCCTGCCAGAGAACCGGGAGATAGCGCGGTTAATTGAGCGCTCTAAACGTGGGATAAGCTTAAAAGGCGATACCCGCAATATGGTAGCGGGGCTGTTAAAAAAAATCACAGAGGCCGAAGGCACGCGCAGGCTCCTTCATCTGTTAGAGGCCCTGCAGGAAACCGCTAATTGTAAGGAGGCCGACTACCTGGCCTCATTTGGTTTTAAAACCGATTTTGCCGAACACGAACGCGACCGTATTCATTTTATATATAACTACACCATAACCAATTACAAAAAAAAGATAGGCCTGCGCGAAATTGCCGAAGTAGCTAAAATAAGCCCTAACTCGTTTTGTAAGTTCTTTAAATCACGAACAGGGAAAACCTATTCATTTTTTACCAACGAGATAAGAGTTGGCCATGCCTGCCGATTGTTAATTGAAAACAAACTGAACATTAAAGAAATATGCTACGAATGCGGCTTTAACAACTTTGTAAGCTTCCATAAAACATTTAAGGATATAACCGGAATGACACCCTTAAAATATCAGAAAATACATTTTTAAAAATAGTGGTATAAACAAAAAAGGTGGAAACGATATCGTCTCCACCTTTTTTATGAATAGCTAAACTATTTCCTATTTAAATAGGCTTGGAGCCATTTCATATAAGCTACGACGCCAGGTTTGGAACTCATGTCTGGTTCCTTCTGATACGAATGACATTGCATTAAAACCAGCTGCCTTCAAATCATCAGCAGCTTTTTTAGTAGGGCCAGGACTTTCAAAACTACCGCAGCTCATAAACATAAACTTTGGTTTGGCTTTGCCTGCTAATTGTTCAGGAGTATAAGTACCCCCACTTAATAAGCCCCAGTAACCGAATACTTCAGGTTTGTCAAGAGTGATAGTATGTGTTTCCATACCGCCCATAGAAAGACCTGCCATTGCGCGGCCATCTCTGTTAGCAACAGTACGGAAATGTGAATCAATATAAGGTATTTCTTCATCAACCAATACAGTTTCAAATGCAGCAACACCGGTAGGTTCGCCTTTAGTAGGGCCGTTAGGAACAACACCTGCTGCACCCATCGCACCCATACCACCTGCGGGACGAGCGCCAGCACCAGGGCCACCGGCAGGAGCACCTGCAGGACGGGCACCTGGAGCACCACCTGGAGGAGGACCAGCAGGACGACGGCCACCTGGAGCGCTACCTGTATTAGTCATACCGTAAGACATTACAACTATGAAAGGTTTTACTCTTCCTGATGCTATCATATTGTCCATGATCAGGTTAGCCTTGCCTTGAATACCCCATGAGGTTTCATTCTCGCCCCAACCGTGCTGTAAGTATAATACAGGGTATTTGGTGCTACCTTTTTCATAACCCGGAGGGGTGTACACTACTGCTCTTCTCGGAACACCGGTGCTTTTTGAAGGGATCAAAATTTCCTGCATATTACCGTGCGGTACATCTTTCATTGCATAAAAATCCTGGTCATGTGCCGGTACCTCAACGCCGCTTTCCCAACGCTGCGAACCATAAAAGTTTCCTGTTCCCGGGTCATTTATCATATCGCTGCCATCAACAACAAAGTGATAATAATGGAAGCCCTCTTCCTGTGGGGCTACAGTAGTGCCCGTAAAGTAACCTTCGGCATCTTTAATCAATTTTGTTCCGCCTACACCACCTAAGCCTAAGTTTGCTCTTACGGAATCCGCTTTTGGAAATTTTATGCGAAAGCGCACATAACCCTGAGAGTTAACCATGGGATAATCATGAAATGGTTGGTTAAAGCTTGAGGGCTTAAAGTCCTCTTTTACCGCGGCGTTTTGCGCCTGCGATACACCACCTACTAAAGTGGCAGCTAATAAAATAGCATAACTTTTTAAGTTCATTGTTTGTTTAATTTAAGTTATAATTTGAAGTTTGTTTAAAGTTGGTTTCTTGCTAATAAAGCAAGGGCGTAAGCTTATTTAAATAGTAACGGAGCCATATTCAATAAGGCACGGCGCCAGCTTAAAAACTCATGTGCTGTACCTTCTGATACATACGTTGCAACATTGTAGCCGGCTGCCTTTAAAGAAGTTTCCATCTCAGGAAGCCCTTTAGAACCCGGTTCTTTACCGCCATAGCTTACAAACATCAGCTTTGGTTTAGGTTTACCCACTAATTGTTCCGGGGTGTAAGTACCACCGCTTAATATTCCCCAATAAGCAAACACTTCGGGTTTTTCAAGAGTTATTGAATGTGTTTCCATACCACCCATAGAAAGGCCTGCCATAGCACGGCCATCTCTGTTAGCAACAGTGCGGAAATGTGCATCAACATACGGTATTAATTCGTCAATCAAAACGGTTTGGAAAGCAGCGTTAGAGCCAAATCCGGCAGGAGGACCACCAGCAGGGCGAGCACCAGGAGCACCGGCACCAGGGCCACCAGCAGGACGAGTAGCCGGAGGGGCACCGGGACCACCAGCAGGAGCACCTGCCGGACGAGCGCCACCAGGACGAGGACCGCCAAAACCAGCACCATCATTGGTCATGCCATAAGTCATTACAACAATGAATGGCTTTACTTTACCGTCTGCTATCATATTATCCATGATCAGGTTAGCGCGACCTTGGGTACTCCATGCAGTTTCATCCTCGCCATAACCATGTTGTAGGTATAATACCGGATATTTGGTATTACCTTTTTCGTAACCCGGAGGGGTATATACCATTGCGCGGCGTGAAGTTTTGGTACTTGCAGAAGGAAATAATATTTGCTGCACATTGCCATGCGGTACATCTTTAAGCGCGTAAAAGTCCTGATCAGGCGCAGGTATCTCTAAACCACTTTCCCAGCGGGCAGAGCCATAGTAATTTCCTGTTCCGGGGTCATTAAATGTTCCGCCATCAATAATTAAATGATAATAATGAAAACCTGGATCCAGGGGAGTGCTTGTTCCTGTAAAGTATCCATCAGCACCTTTAGTAAGTACAGTTCCTTTACCGGTACCACCTAAGCCAAGGTTCACCTTAATACTATCCGCCTTAGGGGCAAAAATTCGAAAACGCACATTGCCATCAGAGTTAACTTGTGGATACTGTGATTTTGGCTGGTTCCAGATAGAAGGTTTAAAATCCTCTTTGACTGCCGCAGTAGTTTGTGCCTGGCTTACGCTATATAATGATAGTGTAGCAACCATGACAATACTTAAGCTTTTTAAGTTCATTGTTTGTTAATTTAAGTTATAATTTGAAGGTTGGTTAAAAATTGGTTTATGCTGGTTAAGCAAAGTAGATATAAAATCTACTCA
>NZ_JBDTJZ010000162.1:0-6415 GCF_039935595.1 Mucilaginibacter sp.
TTCCCTTCCTTGTTCATCTGCCTAAACTGACGTAAATAAATCAAATAAAATAACGCTTTTGAGCAGATCGTTGCGCAACAGCCACTCTAAGGAAAAAGAACTAGGCCATCCCGCGGCTATGAGCGGGCCGATGTAATACTCTAGGACTACATCTTTCTGCGAAGCTTACATTAGAAAGAATAATTTGCAAATCCGCACATCAATAATACACCGGCTCCCTCATCAAATTCCCCGCAACACGTTTAATAAACAGGTAATTGGCCCCACCGCCAATAACGGCACCTACCACGGGCAGCAAGCGCTCGGCAGCGCGACTGCCGAAAACAAGCACCATCTTGGCAACCACCTCTTCCATAATATTTTTGGTGATGGTAACCCCCGCGTCAACCTTTAATGATGCTGCCACCATGCGGAAACAATCCACAAAGTTAATTTTATACTCGCCTGTGTTATGGTAGCGTATGGCCATGGTCACTCTAAACTGCTGCACCACCAGGTTAACCATATCCAGCGGGGCACCCACCAGCATAGTAGCCAGTCCGCCCGCGCCGCTTGCCGCGCCGCTGCCCGCTGCAATCAGGGCGCATTGGTTAATAAATTTGTCGATCCCCATCTCGTCCACACCCCGTTTTATGGTGAGCTGGTCGATATGGTTAAACAGTTTTTTAAATCCGCCTTTAGCCAGGGTACTGAGGCCTTTTTTAAAGGCGTCGGTCATTTTTTGGCTGTTGAGTTTGCCGAAGCGTGGTACGTGCATAGTTTTGGTTTTTTTAATGATTACTGCTATTTGCGTGCCAGTATTTTGGATAGGAGGAAAGGGCGGCCTGTGCGGTTCCCCTCTCAAGCGGGGAATGATCACTGTTAATATTGTGGACTTGTTCCCGAAGGGTCTCTCGCAGCGGATCTGCGGCGACGTCAAAAAAAGTTAAAACAGTTTAACATCGTTTAACACAATTTCAACTATTTTTTATGTTAAATACTTAATAATCAAAAGTTTAACTATTAAAATGTCCAAAAAAGTGTTAAAGTGTGTTCGTAAGTTAATTTTGGACCTAATTTTTGTTATATGTAGCTCATTATCAATTTATTGAAAATTATATCTCTTCTTTTGTCCCCGCAGGGTCTCTCGCAGAGGCACATAGCCCCTTTAGACAGTTGAGGAAGATAAAAAAAACTATCGCTTCGCCGTTTGTTTCGTTTTGTGAATGGTATCGGGACTTTTATGAGTGGCAGCCGTTGAATGTTGTAGGGATTTCAATTGTTGGACTTCTTCAGTTATCTGTTTCACTTTTTTGTTTAGGTCAGTATTTTGGGTTATGGTGTAAATGGTAGTTCCAACGGCTAATAAAGCTATGCCCCATGTTATAAAATTAAATATCCATTGGTTGTTTAATGATTTAAGAGTTGCCCCACGAAGCACATGAATATAATAGTAATCTAATCCATCTTTAGTGATGGATGCTGAAAAATTACCACCGACAATATACAATTGCTCTAAATCTCTGTGTTCATTTGAGTATTTTATATAACCCTGTCTTTCAAGTGAACCCAATACCGACATTACGGGCCTCCAACTTTTACTAATGGCATCCGGCACATCCTCAGGGGGGTCTTCTTCTGTTGATTTATTGGCATAAGGTAGGCATATGTATTTAATATTCTTATCAACGCCGATACCCTCGTTTGATAAATATTCTAATACTTCAAAATACAAATGTTTGATAGGTTTTTCCATAAATAAATATATTAAATTAATTAACTGTCCTAAAGGGGATATATGCCCCTGGGGGGGTATTTAAAAAATACCTACATTTGTTGTATGAGTAAGAAAAAAGAAACTAAGGCGAAGCCAAAGGAACGGGCCAACCCGAACCATAAAGAAGACTTTTTAGCGGTGTTAAACAAGGCTGTTGACCCTAAGAAAGTTAAATAATGGATAATCAAGATAAGCCACCAATAACAGGTATATCCGAAGATACTTTTTTGAAAATACTTGATCCTGATGGTTCATTCAAACGCTCTAATTGGTTGGAGTGGCTTGCGAACGAAAAATCAAAAAGGACGCATGATAAATGGGTAATAGGCTATGCTATATTTACAATTTGCTTTCTTTCGATAGTTTTTTTATATGCGGGCTATATTAATCTAATTAATAAAGAAGCCATGACAGGGCTATTGGGCACGGTTGCCGGGGCAGGGTTATCTTTTTTTATTAAATACATAGGCAAGTCGGAAAGTAAAAAGTAACCCTATTATAAATATAATTCCCATCCATGGTGATATTGGAACATAAGACACCCATAGTATTAATGGGATTGATAATAATATTGGCAATATAACCTCACGAAATATACTTCTCACGACACAACCCTCCCTAAAATAGTCTTAAACATCATTTGTCCCTCTTTACGGTGTACATACCTGAACGAGCACTCATCCACATATTTTTGAAGATGTGTTTTACTTACATGGATATGCGTTCCACCTATTGTTCTCTTTAAGTGGCTAAAAAAGCCCTCTATTGAATTGGTATGAAATATACCCCTTACATACTCTTCTTTATCATGCCCTACTACTTCGTGCTGATATTCGCCCGCTAAAGCCCTGTAAGCTCCGTGACCGTCTGTAATAAGCACTGAACCGGCAACTACATTCTCTCTAATCATTGGCAACATCGTAGCCATGTTAGCATCCTTATTGTGGTTTAATACTCGTGTACGGATATTACCGCCTCGTTCCATTACCGCAAGGACAGGTATTTTGTTTATCGTCCCCGTACCGTTGGCATTCATCTTATCCCGCTTAGTCTTGTGCATATTCTTATTCTTACCACCTATAAAAACCTCGTCAGCTTCAACAACTCCGCTTAACAGGTCTGTACCATTAGCCATTAATAACCGTATTTGGTGACCCATACGCCACGCACATTTATAAGTGACACCTAACTGCCTTTGTATCTCTTTACCGCTTACACCGTTCCGTGTCGAAGTCATTAGGTAGATAACGTAAAACCAGTTAACTAAACTTACCCTTGTCTTTTCAAATACCGTTCCTGCTGTTGGATATAACTGATATTGGCAGTCTTTGTCTGAACACTGATAACAACGCCTGCCTGCTATCCTTTTAAACGTAGTTTCCTGCGAACAAGCAGGGCAACAAGGCATAGCCGAATAACGTAGCTTAAATATGGTATCTAAGCATACATCATCATTTGGATATTCTTTGCGGAATTGATTAATGGTATATTTCATGGTTATTGGTATATTTAAAATCTAAACTTATTATTATGCAACCTAAAGACTGGATAAATATTTTGGCTATCCTTATTAGCCCTGTATTCGCCGTTTGTATTACCCTATGGTATCAAAACAGGGCAGAGAAGCTAAAAACAAAACGCTCTGTGTTTTTTACCCTTATGAAGTACAGAAACTCTATACACATTCCGAATGAATATGTGGAAGCCCTAAACAGTATTGATGTGGTTTTTCACAAGCAGCAGAATATTGTAAATCTTTGGGCTGAATATTACGATAATCTATGTTCTGATAATCCGAACATTTCCAAGCGGGGACACCTGAAGATTGATTTGCTTGCGGCGATAGCCAAACATTTGGGCTATGAACGTTTGAAGCAAACGCAGATTGATAGATATTACGAGCCAATTCTCTATCAAAATCAACAGAACAGACAACAGGAGATTTCCGACGAACTCCTAAGAACTTTAAAAGCTTCCGAAAACTACGGAACGCCAAGAATAAAAGGGGATAACGCTTAAATAGGTTAACTGCCCTAAAGGGATATATGCCCTCGCAGAGGACCCTGCGGGGACGGGAAGCTTTTAAGTAAAAAACTTAGAGGCATTTTTGTTTATAGCTGACAGCATCAAAAATATGCAGCCGTATCCTGAAAAGGAATACGGCTGCATATATAAATCTAAATAATTTCGAGCCTCAGGCTCATTATATTCTCTTGCCCGCTTTTGCGGCAGCTGTGTTTTACCCGGAATTGTTACCGCCTGCGCCTGCATTTGACCCGCCTCTTCCTCCTTTTCCACCGCCTTTGCCACCAATGGCTTGCCCTTTGCCCGCAATAGCACCACCTTTACCTGCATTGCTATTACCTCTGCCCGCAACGGCGCCGCCTTTGCCTGCTTTTTGCCCGCCATTACCCCCTCTGCTACCAGCGGCACCGGCATTGCTGCCGCCTCTGCCACCTTTGGTGCCGGCTGCAGCGGCAATAGCACCACTATCACCTCCATTGTTGCTGCCTGCAATAACTGTATTCAATTGTTTTTGCAATGTTTTTTTATGTTTAGCAATATTTAAAAGGTCGGCTTCAAGCATAGCAAGGTTAAGCCCAAGCGGTGTTTTGCCCTCTGCAAGGTAGTCGTCGGTCATTACGGCAAATAGCGCGTAGCAATAAGTATCTAAAAACTCCCAGGTTAGCTTTTTTACCTTGCCCCAGCTAATGCAGGTGATGTAGGTTTCATCATAGGCAACAATATTTACCGCATGGCCACCAAATGATCCCGGTGCGCGGTCGCCGGTTAAACCGCCCGGCATTACTTCCCAAATATCTTTTTTTATGATGGTATTAGGCAAATTTAAGCCAAGGTAGCCACCGCCAAACAAATACACTGCGGCACGCACCATATTATAGTCTTTATGGTCAACCTTAGTATAAGCTCTGATCTTATGATCGCCTATACCCGTGTTGCGCCAGTAATTAAGCGCATCCAGGTAGTTAACGCCAACGTCATTTTTGCCGGTTTCGGGGTCATATCCTGTTAGTGCGCTAAAAGCGGTTATTACTTCTCTGGTAAGTACAATATCTTCTGTAGTAGTGTTGGCTGTCCAGCATTCTATCATATGCCCTGCTGCCGCACAAGTACAATCGCTTAGGGTCCAGTTACCCATTCGTCGCCAGGGTTTCTTTACCATGGTTGTGAAATCCATTTGCATCGGAACCGTATGCAGCGTGGCCGGGTCAACATAATTCGCAAAAATAAGCGTTCGCGGGTCAGCCTGGTTAGGGTCAATTTTTGGCTGCCCTAAAGGGTGATCAATAGTTTGTTCTGACATGAAATATAGTTTAAATTAGGTTAAGTGAGCACAATATAATATTATTAAGCTACAGACTAAAATGTTGCTATTAAAATGCTAAAAATTAAAATTGCATGGTGTATTGCAATTCTATGCTAATTAGAGCCGGTAGTCTGAAGACTACCTGTGTCTCGTCCTAAAATAAGTTTACAGTTTTTATTGTCCTCTGCGAGAGACTCTGCGGGGACGGAAATTTTATTTATATTGCAGTGTAACATATATTTAGACCATCCTATCCAAACTTAAATAGCAAATTATGGATACTAAACCTATTCAAATACCCAAAAAAGCCATACAATCTGTAGCAGGAGGATTATTATTGATGGCTTTTTTCACCATTGCGTGGGCCGGCATAGCATCCGGCAGTTTACAAAATACCGGGCGCGTAATTGACTTGGTATTTTTTGGGGCATGTATAATTACATTTACTGGTTATGCCATCTATTTTTTTAGGTCTGTCAAACTATTTCAAGGGGTTATGACGGAAGAAGAAAAGATAGAAGGAAAAAAAGCTGGCAAAGCATTCGGTATTGTTTTTGGTTTAGAAGGGATCTTGATATTCGTAGCCGTTAATATTTGCGTTAATTTAGGTCACCCCGAATTGACCGTGCCCGCAATTGCCCTGGTGGTAGGCTTGCATTTCTATCCTATGGGCAAAATTTTTAAACGGACTATGGATTATTACCTCGCCACCTGGTCTACAGCAATTGCTATTGGTGCTATGGTTTTAATTTTAAAACACGTTGTATTGCCCATCCCTGTCCTGGCTATGCTGGGTATTGGCATGGCAATTAGCACTTCTATTTATGGGTTAAATATGATTAGGGTAGGGCTGGGTTATTTAAAGTAATAATTATAATAACCGTGTGGGCACAAGAACTCCAGGCACCTTCCGTCGCTGCATTATTGCGCCGGTTTGGGGTTAAACGTTGTCCTGAACGCCCCTTATAAATGTCGGGTTCGGGTCCCCGATATTTAACTTAGGCAAGTTAAATTTACAATCATGCAGCCCATCACCCTAAGTATTGAAGTTAACGCGTCTATTGAAGACGTTTGGAAAATATGGAACACACCCCGGGACATTATGAACTGGAACAATGTATCCGATAAATGGCATACGCCGGCTGCGCAAAACGATCTGCGGCCCGGCGGAAAGCTTTTATTGGTAATGGGTTTAAAGGATGGCAGTTTTTCTTTTAATTTTGAAGGAACATATAACGAGGTTATAACCCACCGGTTTATCAGTTATACCCTGGCGGATGGCCGGCAGTCGGCCATTAGTTTTGCCGGGGTTAACCCCGTTACCATAACCG
>NZ_JBDTJZ010000163.1:0-23107 GCF_039935595.1 Mucilaginibacter sp.
TTTGATCATTATGAAGCAGCTCCAAGAAACGTTCAGGAAGAAGTGATTGCCAAAGCAAAAGGCAAAGTTAAAATAGGGGATTAATCCTCAGTGCCTAAAGAATAAGGGATACATTCCGAATAATAATTAATAAATCCGGTTGTTGTTATTAATAGCTCTAACAACGGTCTTAATTAAACAAATAAAATGAGCCAAAGAATCAGGATCAAATTAAAATCTTACGATTACAATCTGGTTGATAAATCAGCCGAGAAGATCGTAAAAACAGTAAAGCCAACTGGCGCTGTAGTTAGCGGACCACTTCCGTTACCAACCGAAAAGAAAATTTTTACTGTTTTGCGTTCACCGCACGTAAACAAAAAAGCACGCGAGCAATTCCAATTATGTTCATACAAACGTTTATTGGATATCTATAGCTCAAACTCAAAAACTGTAGACGCTTTGATGAAGCTTGAATTGCCAAGTGGTGTTGAAGTTGAGATCAAAGTGTGATAGTACCGGAAGATCTATAATATTAAGAAGCCCATTCGATTATTCGAATGGGCTTTTTTGTTGCCCTCGTGCGTCCTTGCGAACGAGGAACGAGTGTGGCAATCTCTACACGACAGGTAATTTTCGACCTATCGTGTAGAGATTGCCGCGCTATCGCTCGCAATGACGCGAGGAAAATGCCATTACCCCACCGGTGGTCCTGCCGGATCCATCCAGGCAAATTCCCAGTGATGGCCATCCAGGTCGTCAAAGCTATGCTGGTACATCCAGCCGTAATCCGTTGCCGGGTCGGGTATAGTGGCACCTGCTGCTTCGGCTTTGTTAACTATTTCATCAACCTCGGTCTTGCTTTCGGCACTTATACATATCGAAACTTCAAATACTTTTGAGGTATCAGCAAGTTGTTTCTTACTACTAAACGACTGAAAGAAAGGCTCGGTAAGCAGCATCACATAAATAGTGTCGCTGATGATCATGCAGGTTGCCTGCTCATTGGTAAACTGCGGGTTAAAGGTATAACCAAGTTTGGTAAAAAACTCAACCGACTTGTTAAGATCCTTAACAGCCAGGTTCAAAAAAATTTTAGTTGCCATAATATGTTTAATGTATATACAAATTTATGGGTATCATATAAAAGCGATGGATACAAATACGACAATATAAGGGGCAATTCGCGACAATATAAAACTCCCCCTTCAAGGGGGGCTGGGGGCGAGGGCTAACCTCTCCCCATCAATTCGTCAACCTTGTTGCGTTCGGTTTGTAGTTCACGGGCCAGTTTCTTTTCCTTTTCGTTGGCCTTGCTTTTATAGGTTTTAAACTCTTCTTCCAGTTCGTTATATAGTTGCGTACGGTAAGCGGCCTCGTTTTTATTACTGCCCGAGCGGGCAATAACCACGGCAGCTACAGCGCCGAATATGATAACCAGTCCCCACATAATTAAATTATAAGTTGTTTTAGGCAAGGTCACCCCAGCAATATCAATGGTATCTGACGCGGAAAGCGAAGCTTCTTTACTGGCAACATCAGCCTGTAGGTCGGTTATGGTTTTGGTTTGTATAGTTACTGTAGCTTGAACATCCTTCAGTTTACGGCGATTGGTATTCAGCGTGTCCATCACGTTTTTCCATAATGCCGCAACAAAGGGCTGTTGGTAGTTATATACTTTGGTTAAAAGGTATTGGTATTGTGCGTTAAGGCTTTTATCAACAGGCGGTGCCGTAACAGCCGGAACCGTTGCTATTGGCGGCGCAGAAGCAATAGGCGCAGCAACAGTTGTATTAGTTACAGGCTTTGCAGCAGCCTTTTTCAGGCTATCCGCTTTGCGGGCGGCTTTCGTAGCATCATATTTATTTTTTGCATAAGCCCCATAACCATACTTAGTATAGGGCCTACCTGTTTTGGGGTTAATAGGTATGCCCGTTGCAGCTGTTGGTACAGATGCTTTTTGAGTTGTAGTAGTAACAACTCGTTTTTTGGCAGTAACCGCTTTTTTTAAGCTATCCTGTGCCATACCGTTAGTAGTAAAAGCGGATACAAATAAAATCAAAGCGATTAATCTTGGCAAAAAGTAATTATTCATATTGTAAAATTATACAATCATCCATTAATAAAGCAAACAATAAGGTGTTTATATTAGGTTGTCGGCTACTTTTATTCGTCTAATGTAGGGTTTTACATGATATTTTGCTACGCATACTTATATTAGCGCAATGAATATCGGAATTATAGGTTTAGGGGATATGGGGAGGTTATACGCCAAGGCTTTTGCTAAGGCAGGCTATACCGTTTGCGGGTGCGATTTGCCCGCCAATAGGCAGCAGCTGGAAAATGAGCTTACCCCCTTTGGCATAACCATAGTTGAAAGCGGTAAAGAAGTATCAGTCAATAATGATTTAATCATTTATTCTGTCGAGGCTGATAAGCTGGAACAGGTAGTGGCCCAATATGCGCCATATACCAAGGCCGGTGCTATAGTGGCGGGGCAAACCTCTGTTAAAACCCCCGAAATTGCGGCTTTTGAAAAATATCTGCCCGAAAGCGCGCATATTATCACATTTCATGGAATGCATGGTCCGGGGTTTGAACCAAAAGGGCAAACACTCATTATCATAAATCATCGTGGTACGGAAGAGGCTGTACAGCGCATGTTTGATCTGTTTACGGCTATAGGATCAGAAATTGTAGAGATGACAGACTATCATGCCCACGATAAAATTGTAGCCGATACCCAGGCCGTTACCCACGTAGGTTTTGAAAGCATGGGCACTGCCTGGAAAGAAGCCGGGTTTTTCCCCTGGGAAAACGCGTCATACATAGGCGGTATTGATAATGTTAAAATACTGACCACACTGCGGATATTTAGCTATAAAGCGCACGTATATGCGGGCCTGGCCATATTAAACCCGTATGCCAAACAACAGGTTAAAAGGTATGCAGTATCTGAGTCGGAATTGTTTAAACTGATGATACAGGAGGAGGAGGCGACGTTTAGGGCAAGGCTTTACCGTGCCCGCGATTTTGTATTTCATGAAAGCCGAAAGCCCATTATGTTAAGCGATAAGGTGATGAAGGAGTTTTCGCTGTCGCAAAACCACGAGTTGCAAAAGCCTAATTCGCATTTAAGTATATTAAGCATGGTTGATGCCTGGTACCACCTGGGCGTAAACCCTTATGATAACCTGATTTGCCAAACCCCACCGTTTAGGTTACGATTAGGCATAGCCGAATATTTATTTAAAAATGAAGAGTTGCTGGAGGAATCTATACAAGCTGCCCTATATGATAAAACCATCCGAGGCGACGATCTGGAGTTCCATTCGGCAGTTAGAGAGTGGTCGTCAATAATCGGCTATGGCGATATGGAAGGCTACAAAAAACACTTTAATGATGTGCAGGCCTTTTTTCAGGGCCGGCTGGAAGAAGGCAATAAACAAAGTGCCGAACTGATAAGAAGGTTGATGATGGAGTAAATTTATTTGATGAAAGACTTAGACCGTAAAATTAAGCTAATATTTATTCCATTTGTAATAATTGCTGCCGCAACTTGTGCTGTATACACTTTTTTGCACTGGATTTTATGTATAAGAACAACCACTTTTGTTGTTGATGAAGATGTAACCAATTTTTTTATCCCCTGTGCTCTACCCTGGATACCAATATTAATTTGGTTACGGCCACGTATCAAATTGCTTAACCTAAAAAATAAGAACGGAAAAGGTGATCCCCTTATGGGATACATGGTTTTTGCGTGGGTCGCAATAGCGGCGCCGTCAGTTATAGCACAAGAATATTTAATAAGTGCCACAGGTAAACTAACTAAGCTTAATGATATTGACCAAATCAATAAACTGCCTAGTACCAAATACTACACTGTTAAACATTACTACATTGATAAAAAACTGGTTAGGGTAAAGCCTGTATTTGATGTTAGTGGTAGGTATAATTCAGACTTTGACATGTCTATATATGCGCCTTGCCCAATATTTGAACGTAATAATCCAATTGATACGTTAGGAAAGAAGCCGGTAATTTTACCTCCAAATATGAAGTTTATAATTAATGGCAGATCCGCTAATTACGACTCTTTAAAAAAAATTAACCCTGCTTTAATAAAGAGTGTTACAGTTTTAAAAGGAGCTGCTGCTGCTGCTCTTTATGGGCAATCTGCTTTTGGAGGGTTATTAGTAATTAAAACCAAAATAGATGGAAATGATGGCCTTGTGCCATGTGCTTGGCTGGCAATTGTCTATCAAAAGACTATAAATAATAGGTTATCTCGAGCAGAGAAAGAAAAACGGTATAGCGAATTTGCGAAACAAAGTGAAGCTGATTTTGAAAGAAAAGATTTGAATGGCTTCGTCTATCTTGATAAAGTTGGCCCGGGAAAAAAATTTGAAAATTATATAAATGCTATAAATGCAAAAGGAAACTTTGGGAGACTCCCCATTATATTATCACCAGTAAACGAACCTTTTGAAGAAAGAAATGGAAGTAAATTACCTTGGATATTTGGATCGTTTGCAATTGGCGCATTAGCATTCTTAATCTGTTTGTTATTTAAGCCATTTAAAAATGATTTAGAAATTAACCCTTCAGTTAAAAACGAAGAATCAAAATCTTCGTGGATAGAAATTAAAGCGATTTTTTTCCCACGAGAGGGTTATTATATAACTCCTATTATTATAGGCGTTAACCTGTTGGTTTTTATAATAATGTGTTGCTATGGTTTGGGATTTATATCTTTTTCAGCTATTGATTTATTAAGATTAGGCGCTAATTACAGACCAAGTGTAAGTAATGGCCAGTATTGGCGACTTATCACCAATATATTTTTACATGGTGGTGTAATGCATGTTTTATTTAATATGTATGGTCTGCTATTTGTAGGAATATTTTTAGAACCATTACTTGGCAAAGTTAAATATGCCCTTGTTTATATAAGTACAGGAATAATTGCAAGCATAACTAGTATTTGGTGGCACCCCGCAACCATCAGCGTAGGAGCGTCGGGTGCCATATTTGGGATGTACGGTGTGTTTTTTGCATTGTTAACTACAAACCTGTTTCCAAAAGATTTTAAAAAATCGTTTTTAATTAGCACTTCAATTTTTATAGGGTATAATTTATTAAATGGTCTGATAGGTGGCATAGATAATGCGGCTCACTTAGGAGGGCTTTTTAGTGGGCTTTTACTGGGTTACGCAATTTATCCGGGTTTAAACAACAAATCCAAATTATTAGAGGGAGAAGACGAAACTCAGAAAATAGTTGATGAATTAACGACAAAAAAGACAGATAATTAATCAATCCTCTCTTAATCTTTCGTCCGTATAAACAATTTCAGTTTTGCCATGCGCTACGGGTTTACCTTCTTTATCAACGGATACAAACACTATTTTATCAATAGTAAGTATGGTTTTCTGGGATATCTTATTCCGTACTTCGCAAGTTAGTGTAAGTGATGTGGTGCCAAAGCCGATAGCTTTAATGCCTAACTCAACAATATCGCCCTGTTTGGCCGAGTTTACAAAATTGATCTCAGAGATATATTTAGTAACAACACCATTGGTGCCCAACTGAATGGTAGTGTATATAGCGGCCTCTTCATCTATCCATGATAATAATCTGCCGCCAAATAAGGTATTATGGGCATTTAAGTCTTCGGGCTTTACCCATTTGCGTGTGTAAAAATTCATGTTATTAGTAGAATATAGGCGCAAAGATACCTAATTATTAATTTCGATAATTGATTTGCTGTTTACAGGTTTATTGATTTGCAGATAAGTTAGCGCTAATGCGAAGAACAACCAAAGGTGCCTAAAATTTAAGATATCGGTTGAAATGCCATCTATCAAAAAGAATAGATAAATTAAAAACAGCGCCAATAAAAAGTTGTCAGTAAGCAAGTCTTTTCTTTTAATAAATTCATTAAAAACAAACCCCAAAACAACCAGTAATATAATGCCTGCAAATAAGCCATTCTCGGCAAAAGCCCCCAGATAGGTAGAATGCGGGTCAAAGTGGCCCAGTCTTGGAGGAATGCCAAGGCGCTCTTTATATTGCCATAAACGGTCGTTAAAATTCCCCGTACCTACTCCAAAAAACAGGTTGTCGCGAGCTATCGCAATATCGGCCCTTTTGGTGGCCAGATAGCTGGCTTCTATAAGTACATAATTATCGGTTTCGTAAACTATCCTATTTGTTGAAAATGCAGTTGATTTAAGATTTTCTATCTCGTTTGATCCCTTTTTTAACACAATTACATGGGTTAAAAAAATCATAGGTATTGCCAGTAACGCTATTATGCTTATTAATGATGTTTTGCTAAGCCGGCCCTTATATTTAAATATAAAAACCAACATTGCTGCAATTAAAAGTAATATTGATTTTGAGAATGTTAAAATAACACAGATCCAAAGTAACACAAAAACAGTACTGAGTGTTTTTCGCATGAGGCTATCCTTCCAAACCCCTGTGATAAATAATAACAGGAATATTAAGTTGCTTATTAGCATAGATGGATAGATGGTTGGCCCCTTTAACCTGTATAAAGAGCCGAAGTAAGGATAATCTGTAGCGTTAAAAATATATGGCGACCAGCCTCTTTTAAAAGCCATTATATACCCTATTATTGCAAACACCACAATGCCGACTGTGCAAATAATGAATATTTTAGTTAATTTAATTAGTAAGTCGTTTTTACTGAAGTTGCTAAACCAGTAGTTTAAAATCGCAAATAGGCCAAACAGATAAAACCTGCCCATGCTTTCTAATATTGCCGAAAGCTGGTGGCTTAATACCGAGCTCAGCATATCAAGAGTTAAATACACTAATACGATCAGAATAAAAGTGCGATTACGTTTAAGGTGGTGATCAATAAGTTTTTTATAGGGGATAAACGGAATTGTTAATAAAAAAATGATCTCGGTAAGTTGAAGCTTGGTGCCTGACTGCCTTAAATGCATAAGGTTGGTAAAAAACACAGATGCAATTAATGCTATACATAAAAAATTAAAAATAGTATTGCTAATGCTTTTATTTTTATCCCAATATGGTTTCGCAGTCATCGTAATTATTATATAGTGATTGGTTACTGGTGAAATTAAGAAAAGTTTGATTAGGTTGTTAATCGTTTTATACCTATTTCAAGGCATAAGAAATAGATACTTAATAAAATAATTGATTAAATTTGTTATTATGACAACGCTTGTTATTGCAAATTATGGTTTGTAAGGAAACCATATTTAGTGACCATGCCATCACTCAAATGTTTAAACGAAACATTTCTGTAGATAACGTTAAATTTATTATAGAAAATGGAGAAACGATCATGACTTATTATCATGATAAACCTTTTCCCAGTTATTTGATGTTGGGTTATATTAATAATAGGCCAATACATGTTGTGATAGCAAAAGACGATAGTATTGCAAGATGTATTATTATCACAGCATATGAGCCGGATGAAACCATTTGGCAGTCAGATTTTAAATTGAAGAAAAACTAATATGGAATGTACATTATGTCAGGTTGGTAATACCGAGAAAGGTAAAGTTACTGTAACATTGGAACGGGGTGACTCCATTGTTTTAATTAAAGATGTACCGGCAGAGGTTTGCACCAATTGCGGGCATTATTATCTTTCAGAAGAAATTAGCCGGCTGGTTATGGAAAAAGGTAATGAAGCTATTGAAAGCGGTGCAGAGTTGGAAGTGTTTAAGTTGAAGGTGGCATGAGGTAAAGAACTTATCGATGATAGACGAAAATGAATTAAAAAACGGAGTAAATGTTTGTCTGTCAAATGCTGAGAGTTTAATTAATGACGCAGAATTGTTAAAAGCGAATGGTAGGAACGAAAGAGCATATACATTATTCCAATTAGCTTCTGAGGAAATTGGTAAAGCTTCACAAGTATTAAACTTTCTTTTGTTGGAAGATATAAATAATCCGAATTCATATAAACTTTTTTTAAAGGAATTTCATAGTCATAAATCCAAAACGACCAGTTTTATTAACTATGATTATTTCGTTTTGAAAGCATTAAAAGAAATAGTAAAAGATAAAAGAAAGTTTCTTGATGCGACAGTTTATGAATACAACAACTTAAATCTAATAAATGACCGGAAAAACCATAGTCTTTATACGTCCATTATTAATAACAAATTTGCATCTCCAAGGCAACTTATTTCAATTGATCATTTAAATCATATTGAATTTAGAATTATTACTCGCTTTAAAATAGCCAAAGCTATGATTGAAGCTGCATTGTCAGTCTCGTTTGAAATAAGGGAATATTTACGAGTTAACCCACTTAATAAAAAACCATTAGAAATTAAAGCTATTAAAGAGTTTAATGAGTTATTGAAATCTTAATAGAGAAACTTTGCCTTAATCTTTTCATAAACCATTCAATACATGGCGCGCAAGGTTTAATGATGCAACACTTGCCTTTGCCTTAATAACCACTCTCTAAATCAACCCAATCAACGATTTAACTCCCCTTAAAACATTTATATAAAAATAACTTATTAAGTATTTGATATTTAATGTAAAGTTCCTATCTTTGCCGTCCCTTTAGGGGGAATAATATGCCTTGAACGAAGCCCTACTGCTTCGATGGGCACAAATAAAATAGAGAAAATGTCAGGAATTATTGGTAAAAAAGTAGGAATGACCAGCATTTTTGATGACTCAGGGAAGAATATTCCTTGTACAGTTATTGAAGCTGGCCCTTGCGTGGTAACACAAGTAAGATCTGTTGATACAGACGGCTACGCCGCTGTTCAATTGGCGTACGGCGAAAAGAAGGAAAAAAACACTTCGGGCCCATTAAAAGGCCATTTCCAAAAAGCAGGAACTACCCCAAAACGTAAACTTGTTGAATTTAAATCTTTCGAAGATGAAAAAGGTCTTGGTGATACTATCACTGTAGACATTTTTGCTGAGGGAGATTTTGTTGATGTAGTTGGTACGTCAAAAGGTAAAGGTTTCCAGGGTGTTGTAAAACGTCATGGTTTTGGTGGTGTGGGTATGCAAACTCACGGTCAGCATAATCGTTTACGTGCACCGGGTTCATTAGGTGCTTCATCATGGCCTTCACGTGTATTCAAAGGAATGCGCATGGCTGGTCAAATGGGAAACGAGCGTGTGAAAGTTCAGAATTTGGAAATTTTGAAAGTTTATCCGGAACAAAATCTGTTAGTTGTTAAAGGTTCCATACCTGGAGCTAAGGGTTCATTCGTAATAGTGGATAAATAAGATGGAAGTTAAAGTATTAAACGTATCAGGTAAAGAAACAGGTGCCAAGGTGCAGCTTCCTGAAGCCATATTCGGTATTGAACCAAATGATCACGCTATTTATCTTGATGTTAAGCAGTTTTTAGCTAACCAACGTCAAGGTACGCATAAATCAAAACAGCGTAACGAAATTGCAGGTTCAACCCGTAAGTTATACAAACAAAAAGGTACAGGCGGTGCCCGTGCAGGTAGCGTAAAATCACCATTGTTTAATGGTGGTGGCCGTGTATTCGGTCCGCAGCCACGCGATTATAGTTTCAAATTAAACAAGAAACTTAAAGTATTGGCACGTAAATCAGCCTTATCATATAAAGCAAAAGATAGCAACGTAATAGTTTTAGAAGATTTTAGCTTCGATACTGTTAAAACTAAAAACTATGTACAGCTAGTTGCCGACCTTAAAGCTACTGATGTAAGAACATTAATAGTATTAGGCGCAGCAAATAACAATGTGTATTTATCAAGCAGGAATCTGAAAAGAACCAAAGTTATTACTGCTGACCAGTTAAACACTTATGATGTGTTAAACGCGGGCAAGCTGGTATTAACCACCGGTGCTGTTAAAATATTGGAGGAAGCATTAGCTAAGTAATATGGAAATTTTAAAGAAACCCCTACTTACTGAAAAAGTAACTCAATTAACTGAGAAGCTTAACCGTTATGCTTTTATAGTTGATCCAAGAGCTAACAAAATTCAGATAAAATCAGCCATTGAAACCATGTATGGTGTAAATATTGAGGCTGTAAATACAATGAGATACGTCGGAAAACTTAAAAGTCGTAATACAAAAGCCGGACCGGTAAGTGGTCGTGCTGCAACGTATAAAAAAGCGATTGTTACGTTGAAAGATGGTGAAGCAATAGATTTTTATAGCAGTATATAATATAGAGATGGCAGTAAAAAGATTTAAACCGGTTACGCCGGGTACCCGCTTCAGAGTAGGTGCCGATAACTCGGATATCACAACAAACGTTCCTGAAAAGTCGTTAGTGGTATCAGTAAACACACGGTCAGGCGGACGTAACAACAGCGGTAAAATGACTATGCGCTACTTAGGTGGTGGTCATAAGCAATTATATAGATTGATCGATTTTAAACGTAATAAGTTTGATATCCCTGCAAAGGTTGCAACTATTGAGTATGATCCTAACCGTTCGGCTCGTATAGCGTTGTTACACTTTGTTGATGGCGAAAAAAGATACATGTTAGCACCCGAAGGTTTAACAGTTGGTACAACTGTTTTATCCGGCGAGACTGCTCCACCAGAGGTGGGTAATACATTACCATTAAAAACCATACCATTGGGTTCTATCATTCATAATATTGAATTGAACCCGGGTCAGGGCGGTGTTATTGCACGCTCGGCAGGTACTTACGCTCAGCTTTCAGCACGTGATGGCAAATACGCTATCATTAAATTGCCTTCGGGCGAAACACGTATGATATTAGCTACTTGTTTAGCAACTATCGGTACTGTTTCAAATGGCGAGAAGCAAAACGAAGTATTAGGTAAAGCCGGCCGTAAGCGCTGGTTGGGCCGTCGCCCTCGTGTTCGTGGTGTTGCCATGAACCCGGTAGATCACCCTATGGGTGGTGGTGAGGGTAGAGCCTCAGGTGGTCATCCACGTTCACGCAAAGGTTTATTAGCTAAAGGCTACAAAACCCGTGATAAGAAAAAAGGGTCTGATCGTTATATCATTGAAAGAAGGAAGAAATAATAATGGCACGTTCAATTAAAAAAGGACCTTATATTGATCATAACCTGGACAGAAAAGTTCTGGTATTAAATGAATCAAATAAAAAATCGGTTGTAAAAACATGGTCACGTCGTTCCATGATCTCTCCTGATTTTGTTGGTCATACATTTGCAGTACACAACGGTAATAAATTTATACCGGTGTACGTAACAGAAAACATGGTAGGACATAAGTTGGGCGAATTTGCGCCAACACGTACCTTCCGCGGACACGCAGAAAAGAAAAAATAAGGCATGGAAGCAACAACAAAAATTAAAAAGTCTGTATTGATCAGACAACGCAAAGAAGAGGAAAAAGCTCAGAAAGGCGGGGCTTCTGCTGCTAAGTTACAGAACTGCCCAACTTCACCACGCAAAATGCGTTTGGTGGTTGACCTGATCCGTGGTGTAAACGTTGAGAAAGCGTTATACATATTAAAATATACAAATAAAGAAGCAGCTATACGTGTTGAAAAACTATTGCTATCAGCTATCAAAAACTGGGAAGCAAAAAACGAAGGTAAACGTGTTGAAGATAGCGGACTGTTTGTAAAAGAGGTTTCAGTAGGTGGAGGCCGTATGGCTAAAAGATTGCGCCCTGCTCCGCAAGGAAGAGGATACCGTATCCGCAAACGCTCAAACCACGTAACCCTTATTGTGGATAGTAAAAACGATAACAATTAATTTGAAATGGGACAGAAAGCACATCCAATAGGTAACAGATTAGGAATCATCAGAGGTTGGGATTCTAACTGGTTCGGTGGCAATCATTATGCCGACAAATTAGTTGAAGACGAAAAGATCCGCAAGTACCTTTCAGCACGTATCAACAAAGGTGGCGTATCAAAAGTAGTTATTGAACGTACTTTAAAACGCATCACTGTAACTATTCACACTGCCCGTCCGGGTATTGTAATTGGTAAAGGTGGTACCGAGGTTGATAAGATCAAAGAAGAGTTGAAAAAACTTACTAAAAAGGAAGTTCAGATCAACATATTCGAGATTAAACGCCCTGAGCTTGATGCACAGTTAGTTGCCGAAGGTATAGCAAAACAATTAGAAGCACGTATATCATTCCGTCGTGCCATGAAAACTACAATTGCTTCGACCATGAGAATGGGTGCAGAAGGAATTAAAATAATGACATCAGGCCGTTTAGGTGGCGCTGAGATGGCACGTAGCGAACAATATAAAGAAGGAAGAATACCATTGCACACTTTCCGTGCAGATATTGACTATGCATTAGCAGAAGCATTAACCACTTATGGTAAAATAGGTGTTAAAGTGTGGATTTGCAAAGGCGAAGTTTATGGCAAACGCGACTTATCGCCAAACATTGGTGGTACCAGCAGCGCAAGCGGAAAAGGCGGACGCCCTGAAGGTGCACCAGGATTTGGTGGTCGTGGAAACGAACGTGGTGGTGAGCGTGGCGGCGAACGCAGAGGCGACCGTAAACCAGGACAAGGTGGTGGCGACCGCAGAGGCGGTGGTAACCGTCCGGGTGGACAAGGTGGTGGACCTAACCGTGGCGGTGGTAATCGTCCGGGTGGATCAAGATAATAATTAAGTAAAAAATATATATCCGTGACGGATATTAAAGAATAAGAAAATGCTACAGCCAAAAAGAACGAAGTTCAGAAAGATGCAAAAAGGCAGGATGAAAGGTTTAGCCACCCGTGGCACTGAACTTTCATTCGGATCTTTCGGTGTAAAATCACTGGAAGCGGCCTGGATCACCAGCCGCCAAATTGAAGCTGCACGTATTGCTGTTACACGTTTTATGAAACGTGAAGGACAGGTTTGGATAAGGATATTTCCTGACAAACCCGTAACTAAAAAACCGGCAGAGGTACGTATGGGTAAAGGTAAAGGTGCTCCTGAATACTGGGTAGCGGTTGTACGCCCCGGAAGGATCATTTTTGAAGCAGAAGGTGTACCATTAAACGTTGCAAAAGAGGCTTTACGCCTGGCAGCGCAAAAGTTACCTGTGCAAACACGATTTATAGTACGTAACGATTACGTAGAGGCATAAATGTAAGAGTTGAAAAAGTTGTAAGAGTTATAAATGTTTAATACTACTGCAACCTTTACAACATCTTCAACAATTACAACATAAAAAACAATAAAATGAAGAACTCAGAAATTTTAGAGCTGGCAACTGAAGAGTTGGCTGCAAAATTAGGCGAGGAAAGAGCTACTCTTACCAAACTTAAGTTTGCACATGCAGTATCGGCCATTGAAAATCCGAGCCGTATTACTAAAGTGCGTAAGGATATTGCTCGTTTAAATACTGAAATAACAAAGCGTAAAGCGGCGTCAGCTTCTGAAAAACAATAATTTTTACGCGTCGACGAAAATGGAAAGAAATTTAAGAAAAACACGTACCGGCCTGGTAGTTAGCAATAAGATGGAGAAATCTATTGTTGTAGCTGTGGAGCGGAAAGTGAAGCACCCGATCTATGGTAAGTTTGTTAAGAAAACTACCAAATTTATGGCTCATGACGAAACTAATACCTGTGGTATTGGCGATACCGTATTGATTATGGAAACCCGCCCGTTGAGCAAAAGCAAAAACTGGAGATTAGTTCAAATTATAGAAAGGGCTAAATAAAGATGGTACAACAGGAATCAAGATTAAACGTAGCCGATAACAGCGGTGCTAAAGAAGTTTTAGTGATACGCGTATTAGGCGGTACCGGTAAAAGATATGCCTCAATTGGCGACAAGATTGTAGTGACCGTTAAAAGCGCGCTCCCATCTGGTAACGTAAAAAAAGGAAGCGTATCAAAAGCCGTAGTTGTTAGGACTAAAAAAGAAATCCGTAGAAAAGATGGATCATATATCCGTTTTGACGATAACGCGGCAGTTTTGTTAAACAACCAGGATGAGCCGAGAGGCACACGTATATTTGGCCCCGTTGCAAGAGAGTTGCGTGAAAAACAATTTATGAAAATTGTATCATTAGCACCGGAGGTATTGTAATATGGAAAAGAAAATAAACAAGCCTGCTAAAATCAAAATTAAAAAAGGCGATTTAGTTAAAGTTATAGCCGGCGATTCAAAAGGATCACAAGGTAAAATAGTTGAAGTTATTATAGCAAAAAACAGGGCTATTGTTGAAGGTGCCAACATGGTATCAAAACATACTAAACCTAATGCTGCTAACCCTAACGGAGGCATAGTAAAACAAGAAGCTGCTATACATATTTCAAACCTTGCGTTGGTTGATCCGAAAAGCGGAGTTGCAACCCGTGTAGGCAGAAAAAGAAATGCTGACGGTAAGTTAGTAAGAGTAGCAAAAAAATCAGGGGAGGAAATTAAGTAATGGCAACTACATACGTACCAAGACTAAAATCAAAATATAAGGAAGAAATTCGCACTGCGCTGAAAGATAAATTTCAGTACAAAAGCGTAATGCAGGTTCCTAAGTTAGAGAAGATAGCTATTAACCAGGGTGTTGGTGGCGCTACTACTGATAAGAAACTGATTGAAACTACTATTGCCGAGTTAACTACAATTACCGGTCAACAAGCAGTATCATCAAAATCTAAAAAAGATATATCAAACTTTAAATTACGTAAAAATATGCCGGTAGGCGTACGTGTAACTTTACGTGATAATACAATGTACGAGTTTTTAGATCGTTTAATTGCTGTTGCCCTGCCGCGTATACGCGATTTTAAAGGCATCAATGATAAAGGTTTTGACGGAAGGGGTAATTATACTTTAGGTATTACTGAGCAAATTATATTCCCTGAGATCAATATAGATAAGATCAACAAAATTCAAGGTATGGATATTACCTTTGTAACCTCGGCTGCTAACGATGTTGAAGCTTTAGAGTTACTAAAACAATTTGGTTTACCATTTAAAAATCAAACTCCAACTAACAATGGCTAAAGAAGGTGTAAAGGCACGCGAAGTTAAACGTGCTAAGTTAGTAGCAAAATATGCTGAAAAAAGAGCAGCCCTTAAAGCTGCCGGCGATTATGAAGCTTTAGATAAATTACCTAAAGCATCGTCACCCGTTAAATTACACAATCGTTGTAAATTAACAGGCCGCCCCCGTGGTTATATGCGCCAGTTTGGTATATCACGTGTAACATTCCGTGATATGGCATTGGCAGGTAAAATACCGGGAGTTAAAAAGGCAAGCTGGTAATTTGAGCAGAAAGCTCAAAGGAGAAAGCAAAAAGCTTTTAGCTTTAGGCTTTTTGCTTTAAGCTAAACAAAAAAAGAATTAACCGACGGCAGGTCGTCTCTGATGTTAGGAGAAGGAAACCACCATCATAATCAATAAATAATGAATACAGATCCAATAGCAGATTATCTTACACGAGTAAGAAATGCCATTAAGGCCAACCACAGGGTGGTAGAGGTTCCGGCATCAAATCTGAAAAAGGAAATCACGAAAGTGCTTTTCGAAAAAGGTTACATAGCTAACTACAAGTTTGAGGAAAATGGTCCGCAAGGCACTATTAAAGTGGCTTTAAAATACCATCCAATAACAAAAATTCCTGCTATCCGCAACATATCGCGTATCAGCAGACCAGGTTTAAGAAAATATGCCGGTATGGATAACATGCCACGTGTATTAAATGGTTTAGGTATCGCTATCCTGTCAACTTCTCGCGGTGTAATGACCGATAAAGAAGCGCGTCAGCAAAATGTAGGCGGCGAAGTTTTATGCTACGTTTATTAATAGGAGGAATTAGCAATGTCAAGAGTAGGAAAAGCACCAATAGCAATACCCGCAGGCGTAACAATTACCGTAGCCGAAGATAATTTGGTTACCATAAAAGGCCCTAAAGGTGAATTGCAGCAACAAGTTGATAGCGATATTAAACTTGTGCAAGAAGACGGCAACTTGTTAGTACAACGCCCTTCTGAGCAAAAACGTCATAAAGCGTTACACGGTTTATACCGCTCGCTTTTATATAATATGGTAACAGGCGTAACCACTGGTTACAAAATTGAGCAGGAATTAGTAGGTGTGGGTTACCGCGCAACTAATAACGGCAATACGTTAGACCTGGTACTGGGTTACTCTCACCATTATGTGTTTGAGTTACCAAAAGAAATTAAAGTTTCAACAACTGCTGAAAAGGGTAAAAACCCAACCATTATTCTGGAGTCGAATGATAAACAATTGATTGGACAGGTAGCGGCAAAAATACGCTCGTTACGTGCCCCTGAGCCTTACAAAGGTAAAGGTATCAAGTTTGTTGGCGAGGTATTGAGAAGAAAAGCGGGTAAATCAGCATCTAAAAAATAATCGTCATGGCAGCTAGAGCGAAATTATCAAGAAGAGATAGGATTAAAATGGGTATCAGGAAACGCCTTTCAGGCTCAACTGAACGTCCGCGCCTATCAGTATATAGGAGTAATAAAGGCATTTATGCGCAGATCATTGACGATGTATCCGGAAAAACAATTGTTTCGGCTTCATCTTTATCAAAAGATTTTGTTGCAGCAGATGGTACCAAGTCAGATCAATCAGTAGCTGTAGGCAAACTGGTTGCTCAGAAGGCAATTGCCGCAGGCATTAAAGATGTGGTTTTTGACAGGAACGGATACTTGTATCATGGCCGTGTTAAATCATTGGCTGAAGGTGCACGTGAAGGTGGTTTAAACTTTTAATCGAAAAGAGAAATGTCAACAATCAATATAAAAAGAGTAAAAACAAGCGAGATCGAATTAAAAGACCGCTTGGTAAGCATACAGCGTGTAGCCAAAGTAACCAAAGGTGGCCGTACTTTCAGCTTCTCTGCCATAGTAGTGGTAGGTGATGAGAACGGTGTTGTAGGTTATGGTTTAGGTAAAGCTAAAGAGGTTACTGAAGCTATTGCAAAAGGTGTGGATGATGCTAAAAAGAACTTAGTAAAAGTGCCAATTTTAAACGGCACTATCCCTCACGAGCAAATAGGCAAGTTTTCTGGTGGTTTTGTGTTCATTAAACCAGCTGCAAACGGTACCGGTGTTATAGCCGGTGGTGCAATGCGCGCGGTATTAGAATCAGCCGGTGTGCATAACGTATTGGCTAAATCAAAAGGATCATCAAACCCACACAACGTGGTTAAAGCAACGGTATCGGCATTATCACAATTACGTGATGCGCATACTGTAGCACAACAACGTGGCGTTAGTTTAGGTAAAGTATTTAACGGATAATCAGTCATGGCAAAAATCAAAATAACTCAGATTAAAAGCGTGATCGATAGAAGTGAGCGCCAAAAAAGAACAATTGAGGCTTTGGGCTTAAAGAAAATCAACCAGAGTGTTGAAGTTGAGGCAACTGCAGCTATCATCGGTATGGTAAGAAAAGTTAATCATCTGGTAGCAGTAGAAAATATTTAGTATTATGAATTTAAGTAATCTTAAACCTGCAAAAGGTTCTACTAAAAATAGAAAAAGAATAGGCCGTGGTACAGGTTCTGGCCGTGGCGGTACATCAACACGCGGTCATAAAGGTGCCGGTTCACGTTCAGGTACTTCAACTAAGGTTGGTTTTGAAGGTGGCCAGATGCCATTACAACGCCGTGTACCAAAGGTTGGTTTTAAAAATCCTAACCGTGTTGAATACGTTGGTGTTAACCTTGATGTGTTGCAAAAATTAACTGAGCAATATTCAGTTGCAACTATTAATTTTGATACATTAAAAGAACATGGTTTGGTATCGAAAAACGACCTGGTAAAAATATTGGGCCGTGGCGAACTTACAGCCAAGTTAGAAGTTACAGCACATGCATTTACAGCTACTGCGCAAAAAGCTATTGAAGCAGCCGGTGGCACTATAGTTAAGCTATAAATTTCAAATGAAGAAATTTTTCACCACCATATCCAATATCTGGAAAATCGAAGATCTAAGAGTGCGTATAACCAACACACTCTTATTTCTTTTAATATATCGTATAGGCTCCTTCGTGGTTCTTCCGGGAGTTAATTCTCATACTTTGGATACCCAAAAGGCAAAAGAAGGCCTGGTTG
The DNA here is from genome assembly GCF_039935595.1 of Mucilaginibacter sp. Taxonomy (GTDB): domain Bacteria; phylum Bacteroidota; class Bacteroidia; order Sphingobacteriales; family Sphingobacteriaceae; genus Mucilaginibacter. The sequence goes on from NZ_JBDTJZ010000163.1 coordinate 18,015, forward strand.
GATTATTGAATATGTTTGCAGGCGGGTCATTTTCCCGCTCTTCTATTTTTGCGTTAGGGGTAATGCCTTATATCTCTGCATCCATCGTAATGCAGTTACTGGGTATAGCGGTACCTTACTTCAGCAAAATGCAAAAAGAGGGTGAAAGCGGCCGTAATAAAATTAACCAATGGACACGTTATTTGACCATTGCAATTACCGTACCACAGGCCGTAGCTTATTTGCATACACAAATTACGCCTGATGCTGTATTGCTGCCAAACTTTATATTTACTTTGATGAATACCCTGGTATTAACAGCAGGTACCTTATTTGTAATGTGGCTGGGCGAAAAAATTACCGATAAAGGTATAGGTAACGGTATATCATTAATTATAATGGTGGGTATTATTGCCCAGCTGCCAAGCGCGTTTATAGTTGAGTTTCAATCGCGCACAGGCGGTAACGGTGGTTTAATTACTTTTATAGTAGAGTTAGTTGCCTTAATAGGTGTAGTAATGTTTACTATATTAATTGTGCAGGGTACACGTAAAGTGGCTGTACAGTATGCAAAACGTATTGTTGGTAATAAACAATATGGTGGCGTGCGCCAGTATATACCTTTAAAGGTAACTGCCGCGGGTGTTATGCCAATTATATTTGCACAGGCATTAATGTTTATACCTGCTACTTTATCATCGTTTTTCCCTAATGCGGCTTCAAATCCAATAGTAATACAATTAATAAACTATAATTCATGGTTGCATAATATATTGTTTGCGCTGTTAATTATTGTATTTACATATTTCTATACGGCTATTACGGTTAACCCTAACCAAATGGCTGAGGATATGAAAAAGAATAATGGCTTTATCCCCGGTGTAAAACCAGGAGTGGCTACAGGTAATTACCTGGATGATATAATTTCAAAAATTACCTTACCGGGTTCAATATGTTTAGCTATTGTAGCTATTATACCAGCATTGGTAAGTTTAGCAGGCGTAAGCAGTTTGTTCTCGAGGTTTTTTGGAGGTACATCATTGATAATTTTGGTGCAGGTTGTTTTAGATACCCTGCAACAAATAGAAAGCCACTTATTAATGCGCCATTATGATGGTTTAATGAAAACCGGCAGAATTAAAGGACGCACAGCTATACCAACTGCTGCAGGTACAACACCGACAGCAATTTAATAAGGAATGCCAAAAATTCATTACAAGTCTGCCGAGGAGATTGAGCTGATTAGACAAAGTTCAATGTTAGTGGCAAAAACACATGGTGAAATAGCGAAAGTTATAGGACCCGGTGTAAAGACTATTGAATTAAACAAATTAGCTGAAACCTTTATACGTGATAACGGTGGCATCCCTGCTTTTTTAAACTACGGAGGATTTCCTTATTCGCTTTGTATATCATTGAATGACCAGGTAGTTCACGGGTTTCCGGGTGACCATGTTTTAAAAGATGGCGATCTGGTATCAGTAGACTGCGGCGTTATCCTTAATAAATATTACGGCGACTCGGCTTTTACCTTTGCTATAGGCGAGGTTGATGAAAATACCAAAAAACTAATGCGCGTTACACGCGAGTGTTTGGATCTGGGTATATCAAAAGCAATAGCAGGTAACCGGATAGGTGACATTGGCTACGCTGTTCAGGAACACGCCGAAAAAAATGGCTTTGGTGTAGTAAAGGAATTGGTAGGTCATGGTGTAGGTTTACAATTGCATGAAAAACCTGAAGTACCTAACTATGGCAAACGCGGATCGGGCATAAAATTAGAGGAAGGGATGGTTATTGCTATTGAACCGATGATCAATGCCGGACGTGCCGGCGTAAAGTTTTGGGACGATGGCTGGACCGTATCAACTGTGGATGGAAAACCATCAGCCCATTATGAACATACAGTAGCCGTTAAAAAAGGAAAAGCGGATATACTTTCGACGTTTGATTACGTTGATAATGTTTTAAAAGAAAAAGATAATAATTAAAAAATATTTATTAATTTTGCATCCCGCTTTAAAGGCTGGATAATTAAGTAATAATCAGTAAAATATGGCTAAACAAGCCTCAATTGAACAAGACGGTACAATTAGGGAAGCATTATCAAATGCTATGTTCAGGGTTGAACTGGAGAACGGACATGAGATTATTGCGCATATTTCGGGTAAAATGAGGATGCACTACATCAAAATTTTACCAGGTGATAGAGTGAAACTGGAAATGAGCCCTTACGATTTATCAAAGGGGAGAATAACTTATAGATATAAATAACAACCGAGATGAAAGTAAGAGCATCAATAAAAAAACGTAGCGTTGATTGTAAGATCATCCGCCGTAACGGGAAACTTTATGTAATAAACAAAAAGAACCCAAAATTTAAACAACGTCAGGGATAATTAAAAAAGCAATTGTAATAATTCGTACAACGGTGGCCCGCCGCTCGGTTATTACTTAAATAAACAAATATGGCAAGGATATCAGGTATTGATTTACCCAAGAACAAAAGAGGAGAGATAGGTTTAACCTACATTTACGGTATAGGCCGCTCAACAGCTCAAGACATTTTAACTAAAGCAGGTATTGATTTCAATATCAAAGTTCAGGATTGGAATGACGAACAATTAACCGCTATACGTACCATCATTAATGATGAGATAAAAGTAGAAGGTTCATTACGCTCAGAAGTACAGTTAAACATTAAACGTTTAATGGATATTGGTTGTTACCGCGGTACACGCCATCGTAAAGGTTTACCATTACGTGGCCAGCGCACTAAAAACAACTCACGTACCCGTAAAGGAAAACGTAAAACAGTTGCTAACAAAAAGAAAGTTACTAAATAGTAAACAGTGATTAGTGATTTGAGATTAGTCTCTATCATTAGGAATATAAAAATTATAAAAACAGTTAGTGGGTCCGGGTTATAATTCAGTCACTCAATAATTCACTAATTCAATAATTAAAAACATGGCTAAAAGTAAAAAAGTTACCAAAAAGCGTATCGTAGTTGTTGAGTCGGTTGGCGAAGCACACATTAACGCTACCTTTAATAACATCATCATTACCCTTACCAACAAAAGCGGACAGGCTGTATCATGGTCATCTGCCGGTAAAATGGGTTTTAAAGGTTCAAAAAAGAATACCCCTTACGCCGCGTCGCAAGCTGCTGCCGATTGTGCAAAAGTTGCTTATGACCTGGGATTACGCAAGGTTGAGGTTTTTGTAAAAGGCCCGGGTTCTGGTCGCGAGTCGGCTATCCGTACCCTGCAAACAACCGGTATCGAGGTAACTACTATAAAAGATATCACACCGCTTCCGCACAACGGTTGTCGTCCTTCAAAAAGGAGAAGAGTTTAATTAACCAAATTTTTAAAGCTAAGATTCTGCAACGTAAGGTTGCATGATACTTTAAAACAAACAAACAATGGCTAGATATACAGGTCCAAAATCAAAAATTGCACGTCGTTTCCGCGAGCCCATCTTCGGTCCGGATAAAGCGTTAGACAGAAAAAACTACCCGCCGGGTATGCATGGTGCTTCTAAAAGAAGAGGAAAGCAATCAGAGTATTCAACCCAGTTAATGGAGAAACAAAAAGTTAAATACACTTATGGTGTGTTAGAACGTCAGTTCGAGAACTTGTTTCACCGTGCATCTGCAAAAGAGGGTATCACCGGCGAAAACTTATTAAAGTTTTTAGAAGCCCGTTTAGATAACGCTGTTTACCGTTTAGGCATTGCGCCAACACGTTCTGGAGCGCGCCAACTGGTTAGCCACAAACACATTACTGTTAATGGCGAGGTGGTTAACATTGCTTCTTATTTATTAAGAGCAGGTGATGTTATCGCGGTTCGCGAAAAATCACAAACGTTGGAGGCTATCAGTAATTCGGTTGCCGGCAGAAAGATCAATAAATACAGCTGGTTAGAATGGGATGCTAACACCTTAACAGGTAAATTCCTGAACTATCCAAACCGCGATGAGATTCCTGAGAATATCAAGGAGAACCTGATCGTCGAGTTGTACTCAAAATAAGATATGAAATTTTAGATATGAGATTTGAGAAATTGTTCCAAATCTCATATCTGTTTTTCAATTATAAATAATTAGAAGAGGATTTTAGACAAAGGTACGGGTACAGAAAACATTATCTAACTACTCATATCTCACATCTCAAATCTATTATCAATTAACAAATAAATAAAGGATATAAATGGCAATTTTAGCATTTCAAAAACCGGACAAGGTTATCATGCAGAAATCAACTGATTTTGATGGCACGTTTGAGTTTCGTCCATTAGAACCAGGCTTCGGTGTAACCATTGGTAATGCTCTGCGTCGTATCTTACTTTCATCTTTGGAAGGTTTTGCAATTACATCTGTTCGTTTCTCAGGCGTAATGCACGAGTTTTCAACCATTAAAGGAGTTGTTGAAGACGTTACCGAGATCATATTAAATTTGAAACAGGTACGTTTCCAAAAATCAGGTGAATCTGGCGATAACGAGAAAGTATTTGTGATAATTAATGGTCAGGATGCTTTCCGCGCCGGCGATATCACTAAATTCTCTAATAACTTTACTGTTTTAAACCCTGACCTGGTTATATGTAACATGGATTCGGCTGTAACGCTTGAAATCGAGTTTACTATAAACAAAGGCCGCGGTTATGTTCCGAGCGAGGAAAATAAGAACCCGGATGCTAATGTTGGTGTAATAGCTATCGACTCTATTTACACACCGATAAAAAATGTAAAATACACTATTGAGAACTATCGCGTTGAGCAAAAAACCGACTATGAAAAATTAGTATTGGATATTGCTACTGATGGCTCAATTCATCCTGAAGATGCGCTTAAAGAAGCTGCTAAGATCTTGATCCAGCACTTTATGTTGTTCAGCGATGAAAACATGATGCTTGAAGCACAGGCTAAAGAAGAAACTAAAGAAGTTGACGAAGAAATCCTGCACATGCGCAAGATCCTGAAAACCGAGCTGGTTGACCTTGACCTTTCAGTTCGCGCCCTAAACTGCCTTAAAGCTGCCGACATCCGCAGCCTGGCTGATCTGGTTTCTTATGATGTTGCTGACATGTTAAAATTCAGGAACTTCGGT
>NZ_JBDTJZ010000164.1:0-20692 GCF_039935595.1 Mucilaginibacter sp.
GCGTTAGAGCGGTTAAAAACTGCATTGGTGAGCGACATCAGGGTTATCCCATTGTTCCCGCAATATGCCTCGGCCAGTACGGGTTCGGTTTATGAAAAGGTAATGCGGCTGATCAAAGATTGGCCAACGCCGCCAAATATCTCGTTTCTCAATTCATTTCATGATAATGACCTGATGATACAAACTTTTGCCAATAACGCGCAAAAGTATAAGCCCGAAACTTACGATCATATTTTGTTCAGCTTTCACGGGCTGCCCCAAAGGCAGTTAATAAAATGTGATCATACCCACAATTACTGCTTAAAAGTAGAAGGCTGTTGCAATACGCTGAATGATACCAATAAATTTTGCTATTCGGCACAATCACATGATACGGCGCGGTTGATTGCCGAAAAAATGAACTTGACCCGCGAAAAATATACTATTTGTTTCCAATCCCGCCTGGGCAGCGACCCATGGGTTCAACCTTATACCAGCGAGATAGTTGCTAAATTAGCTAAAGAAGGCAAAAAACGCCTGCTGGTATTTTGCCCGGCTTTTGTTGCCGACTGCCTGGAAACTGTTTATGAAGTAACCGAAGAATACGGAGCCGAATTTAAAGCCCTTGGAGGCGAACATGTACAACTGGTAGAAAGTTTAAATGATTCGCCTTTGTTTATTGATGCTTTAGAACAACTGGTTAAAGGTTAAAATATTTAGCCACAAAAAAGCCCGGCGTAATTTCTTACCCGGGCTTTTTTTGTGGCTCTTTTTTAGCGCAAACTTTTAGAATGATCTAAAATGTGATGAATGGTTTGCAGTTTGGGGCTTTTTTTCAAAGTATCCAATTCTGCCCGTAGCGAATGATAAAATATCAGATCGTCACCTTCCAAATTGTCTGTCATATTTAGTTTCATCACTTCGTTTGCATTAGTGAGCTCGTTTTTTGTAAAGGTTTCACCCATAAGCTTTTCAGTAATTTGTTAAATAATAACGCACACTAATATATATTATTTTATAAAACCCAAATTATTTATTAGGAAAAATAATTTGACTTGATTTCCCCCTATATCGTATTTACTTCTTTATAATTAATTAATAATTATAAAACATCCCGCGTAAGTAACAATGTTTATTCTACCCAAAACATTATTTCAATATCATACCTTATTTCAAACGGGAGATTCTTGTTTAATATATATACAGAAATATTTTTGGTGCCTTTAATAGCCACACAATCCATTATTTTTAAGCCGGATGATTTAAAATAATCCTGATGCTTTTTTTCTATTGCATGAAGATAATTAAACGCAAATTGATACCCAGACATACTGATGATAGTTTAGCGTATAAAACTAATTCAGTATCAATTAATTAAAAATGACTACGGTCACTAAAATGGCTATTTTTTTAAACCATAGCAATGAAGAAAAAAAGCAATAATTAACTTTTGCGTTGGGAAAAAACTATTAAAAGGAAGTATTAGTTTAGATAATTATAAACAACTAATTTTTTAAACTCAGCTCTTTGGTTTGCATCATTTTGCGCAGGTTATTAAGAGCATAACGCATACGGCCTAAAGCGGTATTTATGCTTACGCCGGTAATGTCAGCTATTTCCTTAAAGCTCATCTCCCCAAAATGGCGCATTATTAAAACCTCTTTTTGCTCAGATGGCAGCAATTGTATTAATTTCTTCAGGTCCTTGTGGGTTTGTTCACGTACCATACGGTCTTCGGTGCTTTCATCATAGTTGCCCAGCACCTCAAAAATGTCAAAATCATCGCCATTATTTATTGTGGGCGCGCGTTTTTCGCGCCTAAAATGGTCAATAACCAAGTTGTGTGCAATACGGCTAACCCAAGGTAAAAATTTACCCTCCTCGTTATACTTATTAGCCTTAAGGGTATTTATCACTTTAATAAAAGTGTCCTGAAAAATATCTTCGGCCAGGTACTCGTCCTTAACCAACAGATATATAGAAGTATATATTTTTGACTGATAGCGGCGCAGCAACTCAACAAGCCCCGCTTCGTTACCATTAATATATAGATGGATTAGATCCTGATCACTTTGCAATTGAAAATCCATAGAAAATATCTTGCTTTAATAAATTGAATACAATATTTAATTTAAAGTAGAGTTTTATCTATAGTGCGGTCTCCTGTTGGGTTATGTTTCTTACTCAAATTTAAACAAATTTAAAGCAGAATAACAAATTACTTGCCGGCTATAGGTAGGCTCAAGGCTAATTTTAACTTATTTTAACATTTGAGTGTTAAAACATATAAAGGTTTAATGGGCCATCTGGTCAAATGAATGTAACCTATTGAAATATTGGGCAAAACCACCGTATTAAAAGTAAAACCCATTTGGATACGGCTAAAAATTTTAGGATTTTTGCATTTTGGAACGGTTCATGGTCAATAGATCATAGTTCATAGCGAAAGTTTGCTACAACTATGAACCATGAACCATGATCTATGAACTATAAATGAACGAAGCAGATAAAGATCCTCAACAAAATATTATTATAAAAGGGGCACGGGTACACAATTTAAAAAATATTGATGTGGCCATCCCCAAAAATCAGCTGGTGGTAATTACAGGTATGTCTGGTTCAGGGAAATCTTCCCTGGCATTTGATACGCTGTATGCCGAGGGGCAGCGCCGCTATGTAGAAAGCTTATCGTCATACGCGCGCCAGTTTCTGGGCCGCATGAACAAGCCTGATGTTGATTATATAAAAGGTATTGCCCCGGCCATTGCCATTGAGCAAAAGGTAATTACATCCAACCCGCGGTCGACCGTTGGCACCTCAACCGAAATATATGATTATCTGAAGTTGCTGTACTCGCGTATTGGTAAAACATTTTCGCCCATATCAGGAGGTGTTGTAAAAAAAGATACGGTTACTGATGTCATCAATTTTATTATGGCCATGCCCGACGAGGCACAGGTTACCATATTGGCGCCGCTGCACCCGCATAATGACCGCAGTTTGAAGGAAGAACTGGCTGTATTAATGCAGAAAGGCTTTGTACGGATAGAATATCAGGGAAAAATTGAACGCATTGAAGCGGTACTGGAAGATGAGACGATTGATAATAGTTCATGGTTCATAGATCTTAGTAATAAACCCAAAAACCATGAACCATCAGCTATTAACCATGATCCGCTAAGGATAGTGATTGACCGTGTTACCAAAAACAATGAAGACGAAACCATAAGCCGTTTAGGCGACTCGATACAAACCGCTTTTTTTGAAGGAAAAGGCGATTGTTATGTTCGCTACGCGGATGGTGATGCTGAAAAAGAACAATTTTTTTGTGACCGTTTTGAGCTGGACGGTATGCGCTTTGAAGAGCCTACCCCAAACTTTTTCAGCTTTAACAATCCTTACGGGGCCTGTAAACGCTGCGAAGGCTATGGCAAGGTTATCGGCATTGATGAGGACCTGGTTATCCCTGATAAAAGTAAAACCATTTACGAGGGTGCTATTGCCCCCTGGCGCGGCGAAAAAATGCGCGAGTGGAATGACGAGTTGGTTAAAAATTCTTTAAAATTTGATTTCCCTATACACCGCCAGTATAACCAGCTTACCGAAAAAGAACAACGCTTATTATGGACGGGCAATAAATACTTCCGCGGGCTGGACGAGTTTTTTAAGGAGATGGAGGCGCAAACCTACAAGATACAGTATAGGGTTATGTTATCGCGCTATCGCGGTAAAACTACCTGTCCTGATTGTAAGGGTAGCCGTTTACGCCCTGATGCCGCTTATGTAAAAATTAACGGCAAATCAATAACCGATGTAGTTTTAATGGCGTTGGATAAAGCGCTGGAATTTTTTAGCACTATTGAATTAAATGAAAATGATGCTAAAATAGGCAAGCGCCTGTTAATGGAAATTACTAACCGCCTGGTGTTTTTAAATGATGTAGGGCTAAGCTATTTAACTTTAAACCGGTTATCAAATACCTTATCAGGCGGCGAATCGCAGCGTATTAACCTGGCTACCTCATTAGGCAGCAGCCTGGTAGGTTCAATATATGTGTTGGATGAGCCAAGCATCGGGCTTCACCCGCGCGATACACAACGACTGATAGGTGTGCTTAAATCATTACGTGATGTGGGCAATACGGTATTGGTGGTAGAGCACGAAGAAGAGATCATGAAAGCTGCCGATCATATTATCGACATTGGCCCCGCAGCCGGTACGCACGGCGGCGAAATGATATTTTCGGGCACGTACGAGCAAATATTAACTGATGATAACAGCTTAACGGGCCGTTACTTAAGTGGGAGGGAAGAAATTGCCATACCAGCCACCCGCCGCAAATGGCATGACTTTATCGAAATAAAAGGTGCCCGCGAAAACAACCTGCAGCATGTAAATGCTAAGTTCCCGTTAGGGGTGCTTACGGTGGTTACGGGCGTATCAGGTTCCGGCAAAACAAGTTTAGTTAAGCGTATACTGGCACCGGCTTTACAAAAAACGCTGGGTAACTACTCTGGCGAGCAAACCGGGAGTTATGACAGCATTGAAGGCGACTACCAAAAAATTGAGCAGGTAGAGTTGGTCGATCAAAACCCTATTGGCCGCTCATCGCGCTCCAACCCGGTAACTTATGTAAAGGCCTGGGACGAGATACGTAACCTGTATGCGGCACAACCGGTGTCTAAAGCTGCGGGGTTAAAGCCATCAGCTTTTTCGTTTAACGTAGAGGGCGGCCGCTGTGATGTTTGCCAGGGTGAGGGAGAGGTAAAGATAGAAATGCAGTTTATGGCTGATATTTTCTTGACCTGCGAGACCTGTAACGGGCAACGCTTTAAACAGCATATACTGGATGTTACTTATAATGAAAAGAATGTAGCCGAGGTACTGCATTTAACCATTGATGAAGCGCTGGAGTTTTTTGCCAAAGAACCAAAGATCATTGCCAAAATAAAGCCATTGGCAGATGTGGGTTTGGGTTATGTACAGCTAGGACAATCGTCAAACACCCTATCAGGTGGCGAGGCACAACGTATTAAGCTGGCATCCTTCCTGGTAAAAGGTAATAACGCCCATAAAACACTATTTATTTTTGATGAGCCAACCACAGGGCTGCATTTTGATGATATAAAAAAACTACTTAAATCATTCAACGCGTTGTTAGATCATGGCAATACCATCATCGTAATTGAGCATAACATGGATGTTATTAAATGTGCCGACTGGGTAATTGATATTGGTCCCGAAGGTGGCGACAGGGGCGGTAAAGTGGTGTTTGAGGGTTTACCGGAAGACCTGATCAAAGAAAAGGATAGCTATACGGGTAAGTTTTTGAAGGAACGGTTTTAATAACAATATCTTGCGCTGGTAGTTCCCCAGGAAGGAAATTATATCCGGTTTTTATAGTACTCCGAACACCTATTGTGATAATACCAATCCAGTCAAAAATGGCAGAAAAGGCAGATGAATTTTATGGTTAACACCATTTTTTATTAAAGTATTGATTGCCAATAAATTAAGCTTATTTTTTGTCGAAATGTGTTAAGTTATGTTAACCCCTTTTACCAAAAAAGCCTTGTTTTATACCTGCCCCAATTTTTCCTTGATCCTATTCTCTGCTGCTAAAACGAGTTCTACCGCAGTGCCGGTGGTTGGCTCAATGGGTTCAAGCACCTCCCAGGTGATGGGTGTAAAGGTATTCATGGGATAAAAGCCATATTGTATCATCTTCCATGAATCTTTTATAGCTATGGGTACTATAAGCGCGTCAGGGCATTTTTTTAATATAGTGGCAATGCCTGCCGATTGAAACTGTTTTACCTTTCCAATTTTTGAGCGTGTGCCCTCCGGAAATATAACTGCCGACCATTTATTGTCGCGCATCCTTTCGGCAAACTTTATCAGTTCGGTAATAGATTGGCGCGCGTCTTTACGGTTAATGTTGGCACCGCCGCCATGTTTTAAATTGTATGATATGGACGGTATGCCTTTAGTAAGCTCCACTTTTGATATAAACTTAGCGTGGTATTTACGTAAGAACCATATCAGCGCAGGTATATCAAATAAGCTTTGATGATTAGCCACAAAAATAATGGACCGACCCACCGGCAAATTTTGCCGGTTTATAAATATGATACGGTTAAACAGAATATAAGCTGTACTGGTTAAAAAGAAGTTCAGTATGTCAACCGACTTTTTATGTGCTTTATACCCTCCTAAATTAAAACATAGCCACTGTATAGGTTGAAATATACAAAGTATCAGTAAAAATGCAATAATAGCTATGGGCGACAGAAAATAGCCAAGAAATTTTTTCATACGATGGCTAAAATAAAAATTATTCGATACTTATTAAACTATGCGGCCTTCAATTAACAAAAGCTTTACCCTTAATATAGCGGCTACACTTATAGCATCGGTTATCTCATTGGTGCAAACCATGCGGTAGACTTCGTCAAAGGGCAATTTCCTAATTATTAATTGTTCGGTATCTTCCGGCTCGGCCTCAAATTGTTCAAGCCCCCGTGCCAAATAAATAATATTTAATTCATCAGTTACCGAGTTACTTAAATGCATCTGCTGTAGTTCGGTCCAGCTATTAGCTTTTAACCCGGTTTCTTCCAATAGTTCGCGTTTAGCCGAATCTAACGGATCAATATCCAGGGGTCCGCCGCCTTCAGGCAGTTCCCAGCTATATTGATTTAAAGCAAAACGGTATTGGCCCACTAAATAGGTGTTTAATTCGTCATCAAGCGGGATGATACCTATTGCATAGTTTTTATAATGCACTTTACCATAAATGCCCGGGTTGCCAGCCGGGTTAATAACCTGGTATTCGGTTAAGTTAATCCAGGGGTTATCATATACAGCCTTTTCGCCGGTAATTTGCCAGGGGTTTTCTTCGTGTTTATTACCCATATTATAATTTAACAGCCTGTAGGGTTTCCTTGGTTTCGCCACAGGTTGGCATTTTGCTGCCGTAATAAGGGTTTTTTATAGCGCTGGCCTCACTTAACCAATATTTCTTCTTCATTGGACAGTATTGCTTATATAAGGTAGCGGTGTTTAATTTAAGGGCTTTTAAAACAGCCAATATATTGACCGATAAATTGGCAAAATGCTCGCGTTGGTGATCTATATCAGTAGTTTCACTAATATGCCTGCTATCAAAACTTAGTTTATCTGCATAAGCCAGCCAGGTTTTGCGCTGGGCCGCATTCATCTCTTTGTCTGATACCGTACTTATGGCCGCCAATAAGGTGGCCGCACAGGCCTGGGCAACGGGCGCATTATCAATTACCAATGCGTTTTTAAGCGCAAGGTAGTTTTTAATAACATTGTTAACGTCTTCGGTTAAAGCTGGTGTAACGGCCTTTACGGTGCCCAATGCTGCCGAAAATATAATTAATAAAAGGATGGTTAGTTTTTTCATTGCAAAAAGTATTAAATAAAAAAAGAGCGATGAATATTCATCACTCTTCAAAGTTAAATATTTTATGTCAGCAGATTATAAACCAAAAGCTTGTTTTACTTTATCAACGTAATCCAGTTTTTCCCAGGTAAACAATTCAACTTCACGTTCCAATATACTGCCGTCATGAGCGGTAAATTGTTTTTTAACCGTGATGCTTGGTTTACCAAAGTGGCCATAAGCTGCAGTTTCGCTATAAATAGGATTGCGCAGTTTAAAGCGGGTTTCAATAGCGTATGGCGTCATATTAAATATGGCTTCCACTTTTTTAGCTATCTCGCCGTCGTGTAAGCCAACTTTACCGGTACCATAAGTATTTACGTAAATACCCATAGGCTGCGCAACACCAATGGCATAACTTACCTGTACTAACACCTCATCACAAACGCCGGCTGCAACCAGGTTTTTAGCAACGTGGCGGGTAGCGTAAGCTGCAGAACGGTCAACCTTTGATGGGTCTTTGCCAGAAAATGCTCCACCGCCGTGAGCGCCTTTACCACCATAAGTATCCACAATAATTTTACGGCCGGTTAAACCGGTATCGCCATGCGGTCCGCCAATAACAAATTTACCGGTTGGGTTTATATGGTATTTAATAGCATCATTAAAAAAGTGCGCATATTTAGGATACTTAGCTTTAACACGAGGTATTAATATGCTGATGATGTCTTTGCTGATTTTAGTCAGCATAGTTTTTTCTTCGTCAAAATCATCATGCTGCGTTGAGATTACAATGGCATCAATACGTACCGGTTGATTGTTATCGTCATATTCTAACGTTACCTGCGATTTTGCATCCGGACGAAGGTATTTAATGTCTGTATCCTCGCGGCGTATGGCAGCAAGCTCTAATAACAAAGCGTGGGCAATATCCAACGCCAATGGCATATAGTTATCAGTTTCAATAGTGGCATAACCAAACATCATACCCTGGTCGCCGGCACCTTGCTCTTCTTTAGCCTGGCGCTCAACACCCTGGTTAATATCAGGCGATTGCTCATGTATGGCCGAAAGTACACTGCACGAGTGGCAGTCAAACATATATTCGCCTTTGGTATAACCAATTTTTTTGATCACATCGCGGGCAATTTTTTGTACATCTAAATAAGCTTTAGATTTTACCTCGCCGGCTAAAAACACCTGACCGGTAGTTACCAAAGTTTCACAAGCTACTTTTGATTCCGGATCAAAAGCTAAAAAGTTATCAATTAACGCATCTGATATCTGGTCAGAAACTTTGTCTGGGTGCCCTTCAGACACTGATTCGGAAGTAAATAAATACGACATATTTTTTATATAGTTTTTAAAGTATAAAGGGGGGATTTAACTGAACACAGTAAAGAAGCATTGGTTTTAGCACTTTTTTACGTGGTTGCAATCCGGCCCCTTTTTACCATTTTTAATGGTATCAATAAGGGCAACTAAATCAATCCACTTTTCGGTCAAAAATAAAACAATTTTTGCAAAACCGAAAATACATTTACTTTTGGCGGCATACAGTATATTTTATAGTTGATTTGAAACGAAAAGCCCTGTTTATTGTAAACCCTATATCCGGAGGGAGAAAGAAAGACGATGTGCCGGGGTTGATACGAAGGCACCTGGATGTTGATGTGTTTGATTATACCATTGTTTTTACCAATAGTGTTGCACATGCACGTGAACTTGCTTTTGAAGCGGTTGATAAATACGATTTAATAACCGCGGTAGGGGGTGACGGAACTGTTAATGAGGTCGCATCTGCCCTGGTTGGTACCAACTCTTTATTGGGTATAATTCCATGCGGTTCGGGCAATGGGTTATCCCGCTTTTTAGATATCCCTATGGATATAAAAAAGGCTATAGAGAATTTAAATACCGGGCATACCGAGCTTATTGATTCGGCCGAGGTTAACGGACAGCCTTTTTTTAATATGGCCGGTATAGGTTTTGATGCACATATAAGCCAGGTGTTTGCGCATAATAAAAAGCGGGGTTTTATAACTTACATTAAATCATCAATAATGGAAGTGGCTAAATATAAACCGCAGCATTATCATATCGAAATTGATGGACGGACTTATGAACTTGACGCATTTATGCTTAGCATAGCAAATTCGTCGCAATACGGCAATGATATGCATATATCACCGTGTGCTTCCGTACAGGACGGTTTGCTGGATGTATGTATAATAAAGCCCTTCCCGTTATACAGTTTCCCGCAAATGGGTTTGCGGATGCTTTTTAAAACTACCGACAAGTCCAAATACGTAGAAATAATTAGGGGAGAACATATAATTATTAAAAGAATAGCCCCTGGCCCTATCCACCTTGATGGCGAACCACAAATTGCCGGTACCGATATTAAAATAAATGTACGGCCAGGCTCGTTAAAGGTAATTGTAGGGGCAGCTTATAAAAGCTAATAGCTATGTCAAAAAAAAACAAAAACTATACAGGCGTTGTTTATTCCACAGATTCGGGGTTTGAGTACCAGGAAGTAAATGATCATATTAGTACTTTGCCCCCGCAGCAGCAAAACCTTAAAATATATCTCGACCGTAAGGGCGGAGGTAAATTAGTTACCCGTATTACAGGCTTTATAGGTACTGCAACCGATTTAGAAGAAATAAGTAAAAAATTAAAATCAAAATGCGGAGTGGGTGGTTCTGCTAAGGATGGAGAAATTTTGATTCAAGGCGATTTTAGAGAAAAAGTATCAACTTTGCTCCAGTCCGACGGATTTAAAACTAAAAAAGCAGGTGGCTAACTAAAAAATTAGTAATTTTTTAGTTTTATGAAAATTTCTAACAATTGTTAAAAAAAACGAATAATTTACTAAATTATAGGTTAACAACGAAAAAAAAATCCAAAAAAACGATTTTTCAGACTAAAAAAAAATGATTTCTTTCGATTATAACAGTATAATTACATAAATTTTATACACATAGGCTTGTTAATATAAAAAATTATAGGTTTTATTGTAAAATATTGTTTGGGGATAACAGACTATTTTTGGTTTCGGTACGTTTTATGACTTTTAAAAAACTACTAAACCTGCCAATAAAACCAATGTAAATTAAAGTGTTATAAAAAGTTTTTTTATTTCATTTAAATTCTAATTTTGTTATCCGCTAAAAAAATGCGCAATTAACTAACTAATAAATAAACAAAAACTAAAAACTAAAATTTAAAGTAATGGCAAACGCACCAACAAAACCAACTACTACTGTTAAAAAAGAAGGCTCAGGCTCGAGCTTGTTTGCAACCCTAACTATCCCTTTATGTATTGCTGTAGCAATTATCATATTCATGTTTATACTTGGCGATCCAAGTCACTTTAAAGGTGGAATTGTGGAAAATGGTGAACCGACAGATATTTATGGAACTGTACATAGTGGTGGCGTATTAGTACCATTGGTAATGTCATACGTATTAATGGTAATCGTGTTCTCTATCGAAAGATTTATCGTTATCGGTAAAGCATCAGGCACTTCAAGTGTTGATACATTTGTTAGAAAAATACAAGGCTTCCTTACCGCCGGTAACATTGACGCTGCTACTGCTGAGTGCGACAAACAAAAAGGTTCTGTTGCTAACGTGATCAAAGCCGGTTTGAAAAAATACAAAGAAATGGAAACTGATGCAAGTTTAGATGTTGATCAAAAAACATTGGCTATACAAAAAGACATTGAAGAAGCTACCGCTTTAGAAATGCCTATGTTAGAGCAAAACTTAACCATCATAGCCACCCTGGTATCTATTGGTACATTAACAGGTTTGTTAGGTACGGTTGTGGGTATGATCAAGGCCTTCGCCGAATTATCAGGCGCCGCTACTAACACAGCAAGATTATCATCAGCTATCTCTGAAGCATTGGTTAACACTGCAATGGGTATTACTACATCTGCATTATCAATTGTAATGTACAACGTATTTACCTCAAAAATTGACGGTTTAACTTACGCCATTGACGAAACCGGATTCAGCATTGTACAAACATTTGCTGCGTCACACAAAAACAAATAAATTTTAGTGTTAATATCCCGGCCCTGTAAATAATGGGGCCGGGAGTTAATAAATTAAATAACACTAATTTTAAAATAAACAATTATGCCTAGAGTAAAAGTTGGAAGAAAAAGTACAGCAATTGACATGACCGCCATGTGCGACGTGGCTTTCCTTTTGCTTACCTTTTTCATATTATCAGCAAAACCTAAAACACAAGACCCGGTTCAGGCCGCTGTGCCTGCTTCAACATCAAACTTTGCTATACCTGAGAATGATTTTTCTACTATTACCGTTGGTCAAGGTAAGGCTTTCTTTAATGTGCAGGGTGCTGATGTGCGTGTACAAACGTTAAAGCAAATGGGCCTCAAATATAAAATTGCCTTTACGCCTGATGAGGAAAAAGTATTTGCCAACACCGAATCATTTGGTGTACCGATAAATGTTTTAAAGCAGTTTTTAAACTTGCCTAATGAGCAAAAAAGTAACTATAAGCAACCTGGTATACCTGTTGATACAACTGCGAATAACGAGTTAAGCGATTGGGTACATGAAGCCCGTGTTGCTGATAAATACTTGCATAATGCAGATTTGCATATAGCTATAAAAGGCGATAGCAAGGAAGAATATCCTACTATACACAAAATCATCAGTACTTTGCAAAAGCAAAAAGTTAACAAGTTTAGTTTAATTACAAATTTAAAAACGGTAACAAAATAAAAAATTATGGCAGAATTAGATACCTCCGGCGGGGGTAAAAAAGGCGGCGGTAAGGTAAGAAGTAAAAAGCAGTCAACCCGCGTGGATTTAACAGCCATGGTTGACCTTGCATTCCTGCTGATAACCTTTTTTATCCTAACCACCACTTTGCAGAAGCCTAAGGCTATGGATTTGGTAATGCCGGATAAAGATGAAAAAACAAAACAACAATTGCCGGTAAAACAATCAACCACAATGACCATTTTGTTAGGTTCAAACAATCAGTTAGAATGGTTTGTGGGAATAGCAGGTGCTACGCCACCAACCAAAGAAGGGTATGGCAAAAACGGCATACGGGCAACGTTGTTTGAGCAAGCTAAAAAAATAAAAGCTACCACCGGCGAGGATATGATGGTAATTATTAAGCCTAGCGATAAATCTAATTACAATAACATGGTTAGCGTAATGGATGAATTGAATATAACCGGCAATATCAGGCGTGCTATAGTTGATATAACACCTGCTGACATTGGCTTGCTGAAAAGAGACGGGATATATTAATAACAAAATTAACGTAAAATTTAAAGCTTAAAATAATGCTCGGATCTAAATTAGACATATTAAAGCAGGAATGGATCGACGTTGTTTTTAACGGCCGTAATAAAAGTTATGGCGCCTACGAATTAAGGAAAAGTAACCCTAAGAATACCAACAAAGCGTTGGTGTACGGTATTATTTTCTTTGTGTTTGTTATATCGTTAAAAACAATTATCAATAAAATTGAGGGGTTCATTCCTAAACCAGAGGTTAAAATGAAACTTACTGATGTGGTTTTAACTCCTCCGCCGCAAGAGAAGAAAAAAGAAATACCACCACCGGTAGAGCCGCCTAAACCCAAAAACGACGTGCTTAAGTTCCCGCCGCCGATTGTAAAGCCGGATAATGAAGTAAAGGAACCACCACCTACCGTACAGGAATTAAAAGTGGCCGACCCGGGGCAAAAGGACATTAAAGGTGACCCTAACGCTGATATACATATTGACGAACCTGTTGGTAACTCGGACCAAAAAGCAGTGACCGAGGATGTTAATAAGATTTATACTACAGTAGAGAAGTTGCCGGAATTTCCGGGTGGTTTGGCAAAGTTTGGCCAGTACCTGTCCAAAAATATTCGTTACCCGGCTGTTGACAGGGAGAACAATACAACAGGTAAAGCGTTTATGCAGTTTGTGGTTGAAAAAGACGGCTCTTTAACTGATATAAAAGTATTGCGTTCGCCTACACAGGCTATGGGTGACGAGGCTACACGTGTGTTAAAAGCTTCGCCAAGATGGGTGCCAGGTGTACAAAATGGCCGCCCGGTACGGGCACAATACACTATTCCAATTTCGTTTACATTGGATGGCGGCGAATAATAATGACATTAAAATTTAATGATAGGCAAAAATCGCTCAAAAGGCGGTTTTTGCTTATTATAGGCATAATAACATTCATAGGTTTTTGTACCCTGGGGGGTATGGTAATGTTTTGGCAGGGATTACCTGTACAGTTAACAGACTGGCAAAGAAAAATATTTGGCGCAATGATTGTTTTATATAGCGTTTTACGTTTTTCGAGGTTGTTAAAAAAGGATAATGAATAAGATTAAAGTAATTTTTTTTGTTGTTAGTGCTTTAATTATATTGCAATCTTGTAAACAAAAACCGGCAACGGTGGTTCACCAGGATTCAATAACAACGGGCGAAGCTACTTTTACCGCTGATGAATCATGCCAGCCTATTGTTGACGAGGAAAAATATGTTTTTAGTCAGCTAAATGATAAAGCAAAGGTCAAGATACTTTATCGGTCAGAAACTGATGCTTTAAGACTTTTGCTAAATGATAGTGTAAGGTTGGCTATATTGACCCGGGATTTAAATGCCGACGAGTTAAAATTATTAAACAGCAGGAATTTGCCGCCTGATGTTCATCGTTTTGCTATTGATGCCATTGCTTTAATTGTCAACAAGGCGTCAAATGATACGCTAACATCAGTAGGCCAAATAAAGAAAATGCTTAATGGGCAGACTAAAACAAACGTAAATATCGTTTTTGATAACGGAAATTCAAGTTTAGTGCGATATTTAAAAGAGTTTTCAAGTAATGCCAATTTTAAACTAAAGAACATTTTTGCACTCAAAAACAATAAAGAGGTTATAAAATATGTAAGCGAACATCCGGAGGCATTAGGTATAACAGGCTTTAGCTGGTTAAATGACCCGGACAACGATTACAAAGATGCGGTGAATAACGTGAAGATAGTATCAGTTAAGGACGAAACCAGTAAAACGGCCCCTAATCAATACTTTAAACCTTCGCAAAGCACATTAGCCTTAAAACAATACCCATTGATAAGGGGCCTATACGTTATAAATTGTACAGGTAAATGGGGATTAGGCACGGGTTTTGCCTATTTTTTGATTAATGAGCAGGGCCAACGGGTTATTTTAAGATCGGGAATATTACCTGATTCAATACCTGAAAGAGAAATAAATATTAAGAATACATTTTAATAAACATATAAATTATAAACACGAGATGAAAATAATCAGTAAAATAGCTAATGTAGCGTTGGGGCTGGTACTAGTTGGTTCATCGGTTTTTGCACAAAGCCTTGATGATGCTAAAAAAGCTATAGATGCCGAGCAATACCAGAAAGCTAAAGCCATGCTTAAAAACCTAACGGTTACACAAGCAACAAAAGATGAGAACTTTTTTTACCTGGGATGGACCTATTTGCAGCAGGATCATATTGATTCGGCCAAAATGACTTTTGCTAAAGGCATAACCGTAGATCCTAAATCAGCACTTAATTATGTAGGTTTAGGCGTGGTAGCGCATTTAAATAAAAATGCCACTGATGCAACCACTAACTTTGATCTGGCTGCCAAGTATACCTCGAAAAAAGATTCAAAACCATATATATATATGGGCGAGGGTTTATTAATACCCCTGCCGGGCAATAAAGCGGTAAATGGTGCTGACGCTGATGCTGCTATTACAGCATTGACTACAGCCACAACAAAAGACCCTAAGGATGCAGAAGCCGCATTAGCATTAGGGAATGCTTACCGTTCTCAAAATAAATCTACCGATGCTTATACGGCCTATACCAACGCGTTGTCGCTTGATCCAAAATCACCGGCAGCACACGTTGCCGAGGGTGTATTATGGAGCAACGCGCATAACTTTGAAGATGGCATAGCGCAATACAAACAAGCAATTGCCCTTGACCCTAACTTTGGCCCCGCTTACCGTGAATGGGCCGAAACAGATTTGGCCTGGTCATTTGACAGCCGTGCCGTTGCTGTAGAAAAGATTAACGAGGGCGTTGAGAATTATAAAAAATACATGAGTTTGACCGACGAGTCGGACGAAACCTTAATGCGTTATGCCGACTTTTTGATCAACGCTGGTAAATGGAAAGAATTGCAGGAAGTTGCCGCTAAGCTTTCTAAAAGCGCAGGCAGCAATATACGCGCGTACCGCTATTTAGGTTATTCAGCTTATGAAAATAAGGACTACCCTGCAGGCTTAAACGCTATAAATAACTGGTTTGCTAAAGCCGAGCCTGTGCGTATTTTACCGCGTGATTATTTATACCTGGGCCGTTTGCAAATTGCTACAGGTAAAGATACCGTAGCCGGAATTGGTAATTTGAAAAAAGCTGTTCAATTAGATAGTTTACTAGGCGAACAGGCAAATGGTGAAATTTCAGGTATCTATCGTAAGCAAAAAAAATATATCGAAGGAGCTGATTTCTATATGGAGATCGCTAAGAAAGCGCGCCGACCTGTAAACGATCTTTTAAATGCAGGTCAATTATATTATTTTAGTTTTGGTCAAAAACCTGATTCTACATTATTAACAAAAGCTGATTCAGCATTTAGTTATGCACAACATAAATATCCTGACCTTTACCCTGTTATTTATGTATATCGTGGCAGAATTGCAGATATAAGAGACGCTAAAGATTTAACAAAAATGGCAGGCCTTGCCAAGCCATATTATGAAAAGGCAATAGAGCTATTTACAAAGACCCCTCCTACCGATACAAGGGGTAAAACAAACTTTGCTGAATCCTATGCTTATATGGGCGGGTATTATTTGTACCATGATAAAGATGATGCCAAGGCGATGGAGATGTACACCAAAGCCAGGGAGTTAGATCCGGAAAACAAACAGGCTAAATTCTATTTTGATAATAAGGCCGCTGCCGCTGCTGCACCTGCTAAAAAAAGCAAGTAATAGTATACTTAAATAAATAACAAAGGCCTCTTTAATAGAGGCCTTTGTTATTTAACTACCATTTGTATATTTGCACCATGGAAGTACAAAGTTTGCCCGTTAATTATTTGCCTATCATTTTCCAGATGTTGGTGGCTGTTGCTTTTGTGGTTATCGTCATGTTCGTCACCCATAAAATTGGGCCCAAGCGTGTAACTAAGGATAAATTGACCCCGTTTGAATCGGGTATAGAAGTTATTGGTAACGCGCGTACACCTATATCCATCAAATATTTTTTGGTGGCCATACTTTTTGTGCTGTTTGATGTAGAGGTAATATTTATGTACCCCTGGGCCGTAAACTTTCATGAGCTGGGCAAAACCGGCATGGTAGAGATGTTCATCTTTATGGGTACGCTGCTGGCAGGCTTCATCTACGTTATTAAAAAAGGCGCGCTGGACTGGGATTAATAAAAGCGCGCTGTCATGGTGAGCTCCGTCGAACCATACGTGCGAAGGCCAATGCGCGCATCCTTCGATAAACTCAGGATGACACTCGGCTTTTTGAGTTTGTTTAGACTGATTCTAAATACATTTCACTTAGCCCACAAACATTATTTTCAGTGTTATTTATTATAAATTTGCGCTTTCTGATTTTTTTATTGGAAAGGTTTTTGTGTTTATATATTCATGAGTGATATTCAGATTGTTGGCGCTCCCGCGGGAGTAGAAGGTTCAGGATTTTTTGCTACCTCGATAGATAAGGCTGTGGGCCTGGCCCGGGCAAATTCATTATGGCCCTTGCCTTTTGCTACATCATGCTGCGGTATAGAATTTATGGCCACTATGGCATCGCATTATGACCTTTCGCGTTTTGGTGCCGAGCGTTTAAGCTTTTCGCCCCGCCAGGCCGACCTGCTGATGGTTATGGGTACCATTGCCAAAAAAATGGGCCCGGTACTGCGCCAGGTTTACCTGCAAATGGCCGAGCCGCGTTGGGTAATGGCCGTTGGCGCCTGCGCATCAAGCGGTGGTATATTTGATACCTATTCGGTTTTGCAGGGTATTGACGAGATAATACCGGTGGATGTTTACGTGCCCGGCTGTCCGCCACGCCCCGAAGCTATTATTGATGGCTTTATGCAGATACAAAACCTGGTGAAAACTGAAACCGGACGCAGAAGGAACGAGCCAAAATATCAACAATTATTAGCTTCATACGGCATACAGTAATGGGTAAAATAACAAACGAAGAGCTTTTAAAGAATATACAAGATCAGTTTGCAGATAAAGTGACCGTAATTGGAGAACCTTACGGCTTGCTGACTTTAGAAACCAGCCGCGAAAGTATTACTGAAATTTTGACGTACTTAAAAAATAGCCCTGCACTACAGTTTATATTTTTAACAGATATTACAGGTATTCATTACCCCGAGCAGGAAAAGCAAATTGGTGTTATTTACCACCTGCATAGCCTGGTTAATAATGTACGTGTGCGTATTAAAGTATTTTTGGCTGATGGTGATGTACACATCCCTACGGCAACTACTATTTGGGATGGCGCCAACTGGATGGAGCGCGAAACCTATGATTTCTTCGGGATCATATTTGACGGGCACCCCGATTTGCGCAGGATATTAAATGTTGACGATATGACGGCCTTCCCGATGCGGAAAGAGTTCCCGCTGGAAGACCCGAACCGTGTAGATAAAAAAGATTATTTTTTCGGAAGATAAGAGCATGCAGAACCACCCGGTATATACAGATAACGATCCGCAAAACGAACTATCGACCCTAAACTTAGGGCCAACGCACCCGGCCACGCATGGTGTGTTTCAAAACGTGTTGCAGTTGGATGGTGAAAGAATTGTAAGTGGTGTATCTACCATTGGCTACATACACCGTGCTTTTGAAAAAATTGCCGAACACCGCCCATTTTACCAGATAACCCCATTAACTGATAGGCTTAACTATTGCTCATCACCCATTAACAACATGGGCTGGCACATGACGGTTGAAAAGCTGTTAGGCATTGAAACGCCAAAGCGTGTAGATTACCTGCGTGTTATTGTAATGGAGCTGGCCCGTATATCAGACCATATTGTATGCAACGGTGTATTGGGTGTTGATACAGGTGCTTTTACGGGTTTCTTGTACATGATGGAGTTTCGCGAAGCGATATATGAAATTTACGAAGAGGTTTGCGGCTCGCGCTTAACAACCAATATTGGCCGTATAGGCGGGTTTGAGCGTAACTTTAACGCCATAGCCTTTAGTAAACTGCGCAAGTTTTTGGTTGACTTCCCTAAAGCGTTAAAAGAATTTGAAGCGCTGTTTACCCGTAACCGCATATTTGTTGACCGTACCAGAGGTGTGGCCGCGGTTACTGCCGAAACTGCTTTAAGCTATAGCTGGAGCGGCCCAATATTACGTGCTGCCGGCGTTGATTATGATGTAAGGGCAATGAACCCCTACTCATCATACGAAGATTTTGAATTTGAAGTACCCGTAGGCGATAATGGCGACGTTTATAACCGTTTCCTGGTGCGTAACGAAGAAATGTGGCAAAGTATGCGCATTATTGAACAGGCCTTAACCAAACTGGAAAAAGAGCCATCAGATATTTTTCATGCCGATGTGCCTGAGTTTTACCTGCCGCCAAAAGAAGAAGTTTATAATAATATGGAAGCCCTCATCTATCACTTTAAAATTGTGATGGGCGAGATACCTACCCCCAATACCGAAGTTTACCACTCGGTTGAAGGTGCCAATGGCGAGTTAGGTTTTTATTTAGTGAATGATGGCGGCCGTTCGCCGTACCGTTTACACTTCCGCAGGCCAAGTTTTATAAATTACCAGATGTATGCACCCATGAGTAGGGGGATGTTATTGTCTGACGCGATAATTAACATGAGTAGTTTAAACGTTATAGCGGGAGAGTTAGATGCTTAGAGTTGAAGATACCGTACAAACACCGGTAGAATTTTCGCCGGAGTTGTTAAACAAGTTTGCTGATATAGTGAGCCGATATCCCGAAGGGAAACAAAAATCGGCCCTGCTGCCTATACTGCATTTGGTACAAGCCGAGTTTGGCTGGGTAAGCCCATTGGCAATGGATAAAGTTGCCGAATATTTAAAGCTTGAACACATTGAGGTTTACGAAGTAGCTTCATTTTATAGCATGTATTTTTTACGTCCGCAAGGTAAATATGTGTTAGAAGTTTGCCGTACCGGGCCATGTTGCCTGGTAGGTGCCGAAAAGATAATGGATCATATTGAGCAAGCTTTAGGCGTTAAAGAGGGCGAAGTTACACCCGACGGCTTATTTAGCTGGCGCGGGGTGGAGTGTTTGGCCGCCTGCGGTTTTGCACCGGTTTTACAAATTGGCCCTGAATATACTTTTTACGAAAAATTAACCAATGATTCGGTTGATAAGCTTTTAAGTGATTTAAGAGAAAAAAGGTAAGGTATGGATGGCGTAAGTTTAATATTAGCAGATACTTTATTTATAGCTGTTTTAATTTTAATACTTGCCAACCATAGCATAGAAAGAAATGCCATTATATTGGTACCGCTTATAGTAATAGCATTTGCAACCTGTATAATAAGGCATATTAATCATTATGATGAAACCGGAAGGATCTATTAATGATAACGAAAAAAGAAAAATCATTACCGCTCAATTAAGCGGTAAAATATATTAATAGTAATGGCACGCAAATTACTTTTAGAACATATAAACGTACCCGGCATTAATACATTTGAGGTGTACCGCTCAAAAGGGGGTTATGCTTCTGTTGAAAAAGCCTTGAAAACCCTAACTCCCGAAGAAATTGTGGAGGAGGTTAAAAAATCGGGGTTACGCGGCCGTGGTGGTGCAGGTTTTCCTACCGGGATGAAATGGAGCTTTTTGGCCAAACCCGAAGGCGTTGAGCGTTACCTGGTTTGTAATGCTGACGAATCTGAACCCGGTACATTTAAAGACAGGTATTTAATGACCTATCTGCCTCACTTATTGATTGAGGGGATGATCGTATCCAGCTTTGCGCTGGGTGCCAAAACATCATACATATACGTTCGCGGCGAAATGATGCCGCAAATACGCATACTGGAAAAAGCCATTGCAGAAGCAAAAAATGCAGGTTTTTTAGGTAAAAATATTTTAGGCACGGGTTACGACCTTGAACTTTATGTACAACCCGGCGGTGGCGCCTACATTTGCGGCGAAGAAACTGCATTGCTGGAATCATTGAAAGGTAAGCGCGGCAATCCGCGAATTAAGCCTCCTTTTCCC
>NZ_JBDTJZ010000165.1:0-6274 GCF_039935595.1 Mucilaginibacter sp.
GCGTAGTTATTTTCGCCATTTGTGATTTTGAGTGTTCTGATTAGAGCGCTAATTCACCCAACGCGCTGCATGCTTACCTACTTATCTCCATCCTGTCAATTCCGGTCGACCCCATTTTTGAGTTTGCAGTTACCAAAAGGCAGTTTGCAGTAGCAGATTGTAGAACAACAAATATACGATTTTTTAGTTTGATGAAGATAACAGTCATACAATACTCTGCCAACTGCTAACCGAAAACTGCTAACTAACTAATGCTTACTGCCAACCGCGAACTACTAACTGTTCTGCCCGGATACACTTTTAATGCTTCGGCCAAACAAACCATGGCTTTTTCTAGATCGGTATTGTTTAACACGTAAGCTAAACGTACCTGGTTTTTACCAGCGCTGGGGGTGCTATAAAAACCGGTTGCGGGCGCCATCATTACCGTTTGGTTCTGGTAGCTAAATTCTTCCAGCATCCACCGGCAAAACTTGTCCGAGTCGTCAATAGGCAATTGCGCCATTACATAAAACGCGCCGCCCGGGTTGGGGCAATAAACGCCTTCCATTTTATTAAGCGCGGTAACTATAGTGTTTCTGCGGGCGGTATATTCAGCTTTAACATGTTCAAAGTATTCATCAGGGGTATCAATAGCAGCTTCGCCCGCTATTTGTTCAACCATACCGGGGGCTAACCTTGCCTGGGCAAATTTGATTGCCGTTTCCCAAAACTTACGGTTCTTGGTAATGATGCATCCTAAGCGTGCACCGCAGGCGCTGTAACGCTTGCTAACAGTGTCAATAATAATTACATTTTCTTCCAGCCCGTCTAAATGCATAGGCGATACAAAAGGCTGATCGCCGTAGCAAAATTCGCGATAAGCTTCATCAGCAAACAGGTATAGGTCATGTTTTAAAACCAAAGCTTTCAAAGCTTCCATTTCTTCACGACTGTACAGGTAACCTGTAGGATTATTAGGGCTGCAAATAAATATGGCGCGGGTTCTGTCGGTTATGTTTCGCTCAAACTCGCTGATAGGGGGTAAGGCAAAACCATTTTCGATATACGACATAATGGGCCTTACTATAACATCGTTTTGACTGGCAAAACCATTATAGTTAGCGTAATAAGGCTCCGGGACAATAACCTCGTCACCTGCGTCCAGACAAGTCATGAAGGTTATGGATATAGCTTCTGAGCCACCTGCAGTAACAATAATATCATCAGTAGTAATGTTATAGCCAACTTTATTGTAATATTTGGCTAATTGTTTACGGTAAGAGAGCGTCCCTTCTGAGGCGGTATAGGCCCAAACTTTAAAATCGATATTTTTAATAGCCTGAATCATACCCACAGGGGTTTCAATATCAGGCTGACCTATGTTTAAATGGTAAACTGTTTTACCTTGTGATTTAGCTTTATCAGCAAAAGGTGTTAATTTACGAATAGGAGAAGCGGGCATTCGCTGTCCCTTTTTGGATATACTTGGCATGGTGCAAAATTAATAAAAAGATGGTACTTGTAATTGGTAAATATGTATAAACAGAAAAAGGCCCGAACTTTCGGGCCTTTTTCTGTTTATATGACCCTTCCTCTCCGTTTAGAGAATCAAGGGTAAAACTTAAAACTCTATCTGGTACTTGCTGCTGCCGCTGCTGCCACAACTTCGCCTTTAATAATTAAGGTTTTTTGTGGTGTTTTGGCATTTGAAGTAACAACAATTCCTTTAGAAAATGGTGCAGTTGCTGCGGCGTTATAAGTAATAGTGATAATACCTTTATCACCTTTTTTTACCGGCGTTTTAGTATAATCAGCAATAGTGCAGCCGCAAGTTGGCTGTACATTGGTTAAAATAAGCGGCTCTTCGCCAATATTGGTAAATACAAATTGAGTAGTTACAGGTTTTCCTTGAGGTATTTTACCGAAATCATGCGATTCTTCGTTAAATTTAAATTCCGGTTTAGTATCTGTTTGAGCAGATGCTGTAAAGGCAAAGCCTAAAACTACAGCGCATATTAACATTAGTTTTTTCATAACAATTGTTTGATTAATACAAATATATAAGGTTTAATGTAAAATAAATTATATCCTCTTGTTATTTAATATATTTTAGCAATAATAGTGTATACGATTATAGTTTATGGAAGGTTTATCGACCCGTACTAATAATTGAATGTTTTTATAGTACTATGCAATTACAACATAGTTTTTTTTAATTTTACAACTTAAACCATTTTAATATGCCCGAAACTGAAATTCATGGTGCCGGTAATTTTGATGTTGCCGAGCTCAGTTTTGATGATTTCAAAAATATTGTTATTAATGATTACCGTATAGCTTTCGAGAGCAGGCAGGCCAGTTTAATTGGCCGCCGCGAAGTGCTTACCGGTAAGGCCAAATTTGGCATTTTTGGCGACGGCAAGGAAGTGGCACAATTGGCTATGGCCAAAGCTTTTAAAAAAGGCGATTGGCGCGCGGGCTATTACCGGGACCAAACCTTTATGTTTGCTACGGGCATGAGCAACCTTAAGGAATTTTTTGCCCAGTTGTATGCTACCCCTGATGTGGAAAAAGAACCTGCGTCAGCCGGGAGGCAAATGAATTGCCATTACGCTACCCGTTTTGTTAATGCTGATGGCAGCTGGATAAACCAGGCCGAAAGCAAAAACTCATCATCTGATATTTCAACCACAAGTGGCCATATACCAAGATTATTGGGGCTGGCTTATGCTTCTAAATTATATCGTGACAACCCGGAACTAAAGGACATGACCAATTTCTCGGTCAATGGCAACGAAGTTGCTTTTGGCAGTATAGGTAATGGTTCAACATCTGAAGGGTTGTTTTTTGAATCATTTAATGCGGCAGGTGTATTACAGGTACCTATGGCTATTTCTGTATGGGATGATGCTTATGCCATATCGGTCCCCGCCAAATTACAAACCACAAAAGAAGATATATCCGAAGTTTTAAAAGGCTTTCAGCGTGAGGATGGTACTAACGGATATGAGATATTTAAAGTACGGGGGTGGGATTACGTAGCACTGTGCGAAACTTATAAACGAGCCATCGGGGTATGTAGGCATGAGCATGTACCTGTATTGATACACGTTGTTGAAATGACCCAACCACAGGGCCATTCGTCGTCCGGTTCGCACGAGAGATATAAGAGCAAAGAGCGCCTGGAGTGGGAAATTGAATACGATTGCCTGGTGCAAATGCGCAAGTGGATGATCGAGTCGGCTATAGTTACGGAGGATGACCTGACCGAATTGGAAGACGCTGCTAAAAAGCACGTACGTAAATGTCAGCGCGAGGCATGGGATGAAATGAACGTAGATATAGTAGCCGAACTAAACGAAGCTGTGGCTTTAATTGAAGAACTGGCACAGCAATCAGCCGCTAAAGATGATATACTGGAAGCTACTGAAGTGTTACGCTTATGCGTTGACCCGGGCCGTAAAGACGTTTTTACTGCTATACGTAAAGCTTTACGCCTAACGACCAGAGAAAATACCAACGAACGACAAGTTTTAACAAACTGGCTAAATAAACATACTGATATAACCGGCGATATGTATAATTCACGGTTATTTACAGGTACACCATCTTCTCCGCTAAACGTACCTGTTATAGACGCTGAGTACGCTAATGATGCGCCGCTTGTTGACGGTAGAGAGGTGTTAAATGCCTGCTTTGAAGCCAATTTTGAGCGCGATAAAACCATTGTTGCCTTTGGCGAGGATGTGGGTGCTATTGGTGATGTTAACCAGGGTTTTTCAGGCTTGCAAAACAAATTTGGCGATTTGCGTATAACAGATACCGGCATCCGCGAATCATCCATTATTGGGCAGGGGATAGGCCTGGCTATGCGCGGACTTAAACCCATTGCAGAGATCCAGTATATAGATTATCTACTTTATGCTATTAATGTTATAAGCGACGACCTGGCCTGTTTAAGCTATCGTACTTATGGAGGTCAAAAGGCGCCGGTTATTATACGTACGCGTGGCCATCGTTTGGAGGGTATATGGCATTCGGGCTCGCCAATGAGCGTTATTTTAGGTGCAATGCGTGGCTTGCATATATGCGTTCCGCGCGATATGACACAAGCTGCCGGCATGTATAATACCCTGCTGCGCGGTGATGAGCCCGCTTTAGTGATTGAATGTTTAAATGGTTACCGGTTAAAAGAAAAATTACCAGCTAACGTAGGCGAGTTTACCGTGCCTTTAGGCAAAGTCGAAATACTTAAATCAGGAACTGATATTACTATTATATCCTATGGTTCAACCCTACGTTTGGTTATTGAAGCCGCGCACGAGTTAGAAAAATCAGGTATCAACGCCGAGGTGATAGACCCGCAAACACTTTATCCTTTTGATACGGATAACGTTTGTGGCAACTCTTTAAAGAAAACTAATAAGCTACTGGTTGTTGATGAGGACCTGCCGGGAGCAGCATCAGCCTATATACTACAAAAAGTATTAGAGTCGCAGAAAGGCTATTACTCCTTAGATTGCCCGCCCAGAACACTATCAGCTAAAGATCATCGCCCGCCTTATGGCAGCGATGGCGATTATTTTAGTAAACCATCTGTTGATGATATTATCGAAATGGTGTACAGTATGATGAGCGAAAGCAACCCTGAAAAATTTCCGCCTATATATTAATTTTAGTACATCATGAAATACTATTTAATAGTTTTTTTATTATGTATCAGTTGTCTGGGTACACTTGCCAGTATATATGTGGTGACTGATAAAGATCATATAATACGTTTTTCAACAAGCTCAGTTGGCAGCGGCCTTATGAGGTCGGTGCTTAAAGGTAAGGTGGCCGAGATTTTAAAATAATTATAATGGCCGACTACTTTTCCACCATATCAACCATAATCAAAAATCGCCGCACCATTAAGCCATTTATGATGAATGGGGGTAAAATACCTGATGAGCAGGTTAGCCAACTTTTAGAACTGGCCGATTGGGCACCTACACACGGCTATACCGAACCCTGGCGGTTTGTTGTTTATACTAATCCGGCTGATTTTTGTCATCAACATGCTGAAATGTATAAGCAAAATACCGATGCAGCAAATTATATTGAAGCCTCCTATACCAATTTTTATACCCAGGGCGACAAAGTATCGCATGTAATTGTAGCTATAATGGAGCGCGGTAATCTGCCTAAAATACCTGTCTTTGAAGAAATTGCTGCTACGGCAGCAGCCATCCAAAATATATTGCTGGGTGCAACAGCTTTAAATATAGCTTCATTTTGGAGCACCGGCGGCATGATACTAAAACCCGCCATGAAAACGTTTTTAAAACTAAATGACGAAGACGAGGTAATGGGCGTATTATACCTGGGTTATACAGACGAACAGTTTGCAGGTGTGCGTAAAATACCCCTGAGTGAAAAAGTTAAATGGGTATAATATTGTAACTTTCCGTGTCTTCTTTTCGTATAACGTGGTATTGAATTAATAATTTGGAAAAGTATTTTACTATTGTGATAATTAAATTACAATCACCTATTTTATCATAAAGCAGTAATAGGTATATTTGTAATAAAGCTCACTAATACCTTTCTAACAGTTATTTAAATTATTGAAATTAACTCAACAAGTATGAGAAAACATTTTTGGTGGATATTATGCGTCTTTTTGGCTTTCGCTACAAGTTTTATTAGCTGGACCCCAATTACCGACAAAAATTTAACAGCTAATAATAAAACAACAACTTCATCAGCAAAGGAAATATTTGAGCAATATGTTTCAACGGTTTATCAAACGGCTAAGTTACAGCAGGCCGGTTTAGATATAGTAGTGTTTCAAAAAGCGCTTACAGGCTATATAAACCTTAAACAAGCCAATAAATTACCGCAAAACAGCTCTGTTATTACGGTGGTTGATTTTAATAAATCAAGCCGCGAAAAGCGTATGTGGATAATAGACATGTTGAGTAACCAATTGTTATTAAACACTTGGGTAGCACATGGCCAGGGCAGTGGTGATGATATGGCCAATCATTTTTCAAACACCAACGAATCGCACCAAAGCAGTTTGGGTTTTTATGTTACTGATGATGTTTATGTAGGTAAACATGGCCGTTCATTACGCTTAGAAGGGTTAGACGAAGGCTTTAATAACGCAGCGTTAGCACGAGGAATTGTAGTACATGCAGCCGATTACGTGAGCCAAAATACGATTAACCAGATTGGTCGTTTAGGTCGCAGCTTTGGTTGCCCGGCGGTATCTCCTGACGTTATTGGAGAGGTTATTAAAACCATA
>NZ_JBDTJZ010000166.1:0-24477 GCF_039935595.1 Mucilaginibacter sp.
CTCCCGCCGCCGCTATGGCCACGCTGCATTGGGCTTTCTTTTTTCCTTTTCTTTTGAAAATACTTTTTAAGGGAAGGGATAAAAGAAGCAGTTAACACATTCTTTAACCCTTAAAAACCATTAAAAATGGACTTAAACAATGCAAACGGCGCACACGTTCAGAACGGAACCGCCACGGAAACAATCAACAAGGCCGCAACAAACGGAGCGGCCAAACTGGCAACCGGCAATACTGCCAAACAGGAAACCATCAGTGGCAAAGCAGGGGCAGAAAAGCCCAAAGCTGAAGAGCCTAAAAAGGAGGAACCAAAAGCCGGAGCAGAACAGCCAAAAACCGAAATTACACCCGCAAAAACCGAACTGAGTTTGGAAGGCAAACTGAAAGTGGTGGACGACCTGCACCGCAGGAGCATCCAGCGACTCAACCTGATCTCCCGCAGAAAGCAACTGGAGGCGTTTGAAGTGGCACTGGCCCAGGAAAACGACGAGCTTGAAGACAACCCGTACCAGGGGTGCAAGCTGATCATCAGGGACGACAAGAACAGGGAGTTCGTTACGACCACCCCGGGCCTGATACGCCTGGTATCGCAGTTCATCTTTGACGCCTGCACCGAAAAGCTGGCCGAAATCGAAGCCGCTATCATTTTTCCAAGCGTCTAATTTTCGATAAATGCCCCGCCAGCAAAGGCGGGGCATTTGATATTCCACGGAAACGGGCATCGGGAACCAATTAGCCACCCTGTTTCCTTTTTTCGCCTCGCGTACAATTAAGAAAACGATTCTTTAACAATTTAAAAAAGTACGCCATGAACGCACCAACACAAACCATCGATGTCTACCAGATCATCACCAACCGCATTGTCGAACAGCTGGAACAGCAGGTTGTTCCCTGGAGAAAACCCTGGACGGAAGCCGGCCATCCTCAGAACCTGCTGACGAAACTCCCTTATCGGGGCATCAACACCTGGATGCTAGCCTCCCTCGGATACGCCCAAAACTACTTCCTTACGATGAAACAGGTGAACGCCGTAGGAGGAAGCGTAAGGAAGGGAGAAAAGGGACACCTCTTAGTATTTTGGAAGAAGCTTCCCGAAGAGCAACCTAAAGACGGTCAGGAGGAGCAACGACCCAAATCCGTGCTTCGCTATTACTATGTCTTCAACATCGCCCAGTGCGACCATTTGCCCGAAGTGTTTTCTATTCCCTACCCCGTGCATTCCATTTCCCAGATCGGGGCTTGCGAGGAAATTATAGAGCGAATGCCAAACTGTCCCGTGATTAAGCACGGCAAAAATGCGGCGTACTATGATCCGACAAAGGATTATATCAATATGCCCAAGCAGGGTTCGTTTGCCACTTCCGAAAGCTATTACTGCACGCTCTTTCACGAACTCATTCACTGTACAGGACACCAATCTAGGCTTAACAGAAAGGAGATCGCTGAGACGAACAAATATGGTTCCGAGAAGTATGGCATTGAAGAGCTGACGGCTGAAATAGGGGCTTGTTATCTCAATTCTATTGCCGGTATCGTTAACAAAGAGTTTGACAATAGCGTTGCATACATTAAGGGGTGGATTGACCTATTAAACAATGACAAACGAGTGATTGTGTATGCAAGTGGCCAAGCGCAGAAAGCGACGGACTATATCTTGAATATTCAGCCGTATCAAAAGG
The DNA here is from genome assembly GCF_039935595.1 of Mucilaginibacter sp. Classification (GTDB taxonomy): domain Bacteria; phylum Bacteroidota; class Bacteroidia; order Sphingobacteriales; family Sphingobacteriaceae; genus Mucilaginibacter. The sequence continues at coordinate 1,678 of NZ_JBDTJZ010000166.1, forward strand.
CGGAGGAAAGCTTTGCCGAGCAAGAAACAGAGACCCAGTAATGGGTCTTTTTTATATCTATATCAAACTTTGGAGATTAATTAATATAGAATAATTTACCCAATCAAGCCTTGTTAAACGAGTTAATAAAACTATTATATATAAAATTTGAAGTCTCTATGCTTTTTCCATGATAATTTATAACTACGTCGTCATAACCCGTTAACTCCTTTTTCTCTATTGAACTAATTTCGTTAATTGCAAAATCTAACCGGTTAATCCTTCCATGCGTAAGTCGTTTTTTAAGTTCCTCTATATTTTCAGGTAAAATATAAACACTGTAAATAGAGTTCGGCAATAATTTCTGTACTTCTGCTAATCTTTGAATAGGAAAATCTAGAAGCGGATATTTACCATTAGCTAAGCATTCAAAAATTGAATTTTTGGGTGTTGCATATAGAAAGCCATATATTTTATTCATAATCAAGATATCACCTGCTGAAATCAACTTTTTTAATTCAACGGTTGACATATAATTTTTTTCGACTTCTCCAGGTCGTAAAGGTCGGTTGGTATAAGGTTTAATATAAACAAATTTGTGGTCAATTCCCAATAAATTTTTAATAATAGTCGATTTGCCAACCCCTGAAACACCTAGAAGCAATAGAAATTTCATAGCTATTAATTTAATTTTATTGAATTTAAACCGACCTTCATTTTAGTTACATTTTTTAAAATCTCATTTTTCCAGTCCATAGATTTTTCATCGTTTGAATATAAAATACCACGTGAGGAGTTTACTAATAATCCGTATCCCTGTGTATTTATTAACGAGTTCAAACCAGTAATTCCTTTTCCCTGCGCGCCGTATCCAGCATAAAATATAGTCATAGAGTCAGGTATAACCGTTCTTATATATGCAAACTGTTTTACATCATTTAATGATAAAACAGGTATGCAGTTGGGTAGATCTCGCCATTTTTCGACAAGAATTTTTAGAATAAATTGCCATAATTTTTCTCCACTGGTCAATTTTAAATCTTGTATTACTGCTGCACCAGGATTGCTAGTCCTAACCAATACAAGGAACAGTTTTTCAGGATATTTTTTAAAACAATCAAATATCTCATTGCCCATATATGGATTAACAACAATTGCATCAGCGCCTATGTTCGAAAATAAATTTTTTGTATAGGCAGATAAGGTATGTTCGACGTCGCCTATTTTACAATCAATAATTATAATTTTTTTTGGACATTCGCTTTTAATAAATAAAACAATTCGTTTAAGAAGAATTAATCCAAAATCAAACTCATCAAAAAAGGCTTTCTGAATTTTATATGCGCAACAATGGTCTGCTGTAACTTCAATTACTGTTTTTAAAAAGTCAAATATTCTGTCTTCAAGCTTTTCATATTTGTTTATTGAGATAGGAATTAGAGAAATGATGGGATCTAAACCAACGCATACTAAAGTATTAAGCCTGATCATTTCTTGATTTAAGTATTCGTTGACTTGCATAAATAATTTATAAAAAAAGTTTATGACCTAAACGATCTTGTTTAGCCAAAAGATGTTTTTTAGTATGCTCTGTTGGTGTAATAATAACCGAAACATTATCTATTATGTAGCCATTGTCATTAAAGGCTGTAATTTTTTCAGGGTTATTTGTTGCCAAATTAATTCGTGTTCCTTCTGGAATATTAAAAAATTTTAGAATTGCAATCGCACCGGCATAAGTTCTAATATCTATTGTAGAAGTTGTGTCGTCAATAGATATTGTAATAGGCTTTTCAATTTGGGCAACTATTTCCGCCGCCGTTACAGTGTCAAGACCGAATCCATCCTGTAATGCTAAAGTTGTCAATTTAGCGGCAATCCCTTTGCCGCGACCATCTTGGTTTGGAATACATACTATTATACCTTCACCTTTTTTGTTAAGCATCTTCATTGCCTCTTCTAATTGTTGGTTACATTCACAAGTATTATCATGGAATCGTTGGCCGGTTTCGCATCCAGAATCAATTCTCAAAAGCAAGTTATCATTATCAACAAAAACAGGTAAGTCTTCATTACTTAGAGAAGATGCCTTAACCAAAGCAATATATTTCTCCCATTCATCGTCTACAATAAAAGCATATACATAAAACTTGCCATGATCATTTACGATAGGTCCCAATCCTTGCCTTTTCACAACAAAGGATTTTGCTTCACCTTTAACATTAACTTGAAATATTTTTTTTACAGGATTAATACTTCTTTTAACGAAAGCAATTATTGTGTTTGCTCTCTCTTCTGAAAGATTAAGTTTTGAAAAAAAATTTAGAACTTTATCCATTTTATCCCCCTACTTTTGATTTGCGTTTTGAAAAGTGTCCCTGCCTTAACCTAAAAGCTAAACGACCGTCAACATGCCGCATCGGAACTCCTATTACTTCATTACAATTAGAGCATATAAGATTGGGCATGTCCTTCGGTTCTCGGATCGCAGCATCATTCTGTAACATTTCATAATTTGATGGAGCAAATATTCTATTCAGATAGCATCTTAGAAGATTACCATCTCCATCTTTTTGATAAAGAAGAAGCACTTGCCTACAATTAACACAAATGACATCCAAAAACCTTGCTTTTCCACCTCTTGCTTTCCTATATTTGTCTTTTTTTGTTTCTAACATCTTTTTGATTTTTACTAATAAAAAAAACCGGATTTAATAGCCTTAAAATCTACTAAACCCGGTTAATTAATAATTTAATTTGCACTTGCATCTTACATAATAATGCGTATATTCGTGCAAAAAAGCGGGTTCAGTCGATAATAAAGACTGGATCATTTTATTTATTTTACTATTATACATGAGGGTACTGAGATTGGCGTCGATGGACCCTTATGTTTTTTTATTGCATTTTGAAATTTCTATTTTAAGTGATAAATCTTCTATATCTATAATTATTATTATATAAAAAAACCGAGAGAACTTTTATTTTCCCTCGGTTTTTTCTGTCTCTATATTTAATTTTATAGCTGCATATTATACCGAGGGATATACCCGATATGCATCCCCTACGTGGGTGTTGAAAATAACTGTTGCTGATAATATCATTTCAGTTGTAAATATACTACACATTTTTTTTAATAACCAACAAAATATTTTTATTTTAATATTTTGTTAATAACTATTCGAAACAGGGTTAAAAGGTATTCACTCCACCTTACACACACATAAAACAACGCCAAAGTTTCATCAATATCGCTATAAGCTTTTCAAGCACATAGCGGATTCGACCTGCTATTTCCGCTATCGCGGGCAGACTTTTTCATTGTTTTTGTGGTGTGAGCAGTGTCGTTCATCAAAGCTTTCTTTGTCTTTGCATACGCTTTACTTTTGTTCAGCATATGCCAGCCAACCGCTTTGGTGTCTGGCTCGCCTGCTCTCTCGCAAAAGGCTTCACAAAGCATGTCGCGTTTGATATGCCCAACATTTCCGACCCGCTGGTCAAACCCAGACACGCCTTGCTCGTGTATAACATACTATGCAACCGCTGCGCTTCCCTTGCATAGACCTTTTGCTCAGCTCGCACCAACTCCGCTTCGCTGCGTTGGTTCGGACGGCTCGCATATCAAATGTTTATTAAGATAGAACCCATATTATAGGGCAGTACTTTTGCGCCGACCGGCAAAGAGATTACCGTTGCCCGTTAGGAAAATATCAATTTAATAGTCGGGTGTTGTTTAAATAATATTTAATTTTTACATTGCTTCCTGATTAAACAATGTATTGAAAGGCAATCCATTATAATCTACTTATCACACATCATGAAAAAAACCCTACTCACGCTATGCATAGCTATAGCTAGTTATACTTCCTTGTTTGCTCAATGGAGCACGGGAACTGATATTCATAACACCAATACAGGCAACGTAGGTATTGGCACAACAAGTTATAGCTCCCTTCTTACCATTGGTTCTTCCTCAACCAGGGGAACGGTAAATATTGTTGGAAGTACTGCTGACATACCTGCTATTAGCCTATCAGATTCGCAAACCGGCGGACATCAGTACACTTTTTATAACGGAACAGGTGACCTTAGCATATATGATCAGACGGCCGGAGCTTATCGGTTTCATATCAATTCTTCAGGTAATATTGGTATCGGCACGACGGGACCATTATCAAAACTTTCCGTTGGGGGTGCAGGTAATAGCAGAGCCGCTATTTATGGTTTAGCTGATGGTTCAGCAGGTGTTTACGATATTGGTGGAAATTTTACTGGAACTACTTACGGAGTAGTTGCGACTACGACTTCCGGCATTTCTATTTACGGTGAAGCCACTACCGGAAATGGTGGATACTTTACTTCTTCTTCTGGGCATGGATTAATTGTCGCAAATGGCAATGTCGGTATCGGCACCACAAGCCCCGTTGCAAATCTTGACATAGTGCAAACAGGCTCTGATAACAATCTAAGTCTTAGTAGTAGCGGACAATACACGACGATCAGTTTCAAACAAAGCGGAACATTAAAAAGTCAAATATATACCGATAACACTAATAGTACCTTTAACATTCAAAGCGCCAGCGGCCTCCCTATTGCGTTGCAACCTATCGAAGGTAACGTCGGCATAGGCACAACCATGCCCGACGAAAAACTCTCTGTCCTCGGCAATATCCACGCTAATGAAGTAAAGGTTGATCTAAGCGTTCCCGGCCCTGACTATGTTTTTGAATCCGATTACAAGCTACCCGACTTAAGCGAACTCAAAACCTATGTGGACAAGAATCATCACTTGCCAGAAATTCCATCAGCTAAAGAATTGGAAAAGGATGGGATCAGTCTGGGTGATATGAATATGAAGTTATTAAAGAAGGTGGAGGAGTTGACGTTGTTTCTTATAGAGAAAGATGAGCAAGTAGAGGAACAGAAAAAAAATAATCAGTCCCAACAACAGCAGATTAATGAGCTTAGGCAACAGTTAACCACAATCTTAAATAAAATTAATAAATGAAAAGGACATTCTTAACTCTGGCTGTTATCGCAATAGCACATTTTTCTTATGCTCAATGGAATGGCGGTCCGACAGGGCCTATTTATTATAACGGGGGTAATGTTGGCATAGGTACAACAAGTCCAAATTCTAAACTTACGGTAGATGTAAATTTAGGTAATATTGGCACTGGTCTCGAGATAAATAATAGTGCCACTAATAATACCGCTGGTCGTGGCTCACAACTTCTTTTCACTGGCTCCGGTAATGCAAATCTCGCCAATATATTGGTCGGTACAGCTACCGCTTCAAACAATACAGGCTACTTAGCTCTTCAGACAAGCAATGCAGGTACACTCTCGACATCAATGTTTCTTGATAAGAGTGGTAATGTCGGCATAGGGACGACCAGTCTCGCAAGCCAACTGGAAGTCTTTTCGGGATCAAACATCCCGACCGTTCATGCCAAGAACACACTGGCCTCGGGATTCTCAGGTACTTTGCTTTACGGACAGTCGGTTCAGGGAAACTCCACCGCTTACGACCTAATGGGGCTGTATAATAATTCGAGCACCCTCCAGTATCAGGTTAGAGGTGACGGTCAGGTATATATGGCTGGCAACGTCGGCATTGGCGTAACTGCTCCTCAGGCAAAACTCAATCTTATCTCAGCAAACGACTTTACTGTCAATGACATCTTATTTACTATTGATGGAATAGGCCAACGACGAAATGGTATTAGCAATCAGTATTCCTCTTATGCGGGGGGTGTGAATAACAACAAAATGTCATTCCTTGTCAGTGACGCTGGTATTACCAGTCAAACAACAGTTATGACGTTGCAAGGCGATGGCAATGTTGGTATCGGCACCATTTCCCCCGACGAAAAGCTAACCGTAAACGGCATCATCCATTCAACCGAAGTAAAAGTTACAAATAGTGTACCTACGCCTGACTATGTTTTCGAGCCTGATTACAAGCTAGAAGATCTGAGCGAAATCAAAGCATATGTAGATAAAAACCATCACTTGCCTGAAATTCCTTCAGCGGATCAAATGGAAAAAGAAGGCATTAGCCTGGGTGATATGAATATGAAACTGCTTAAGAAAGTGGAAGAATTAACCTTATATGTAATAGACCAGAACAAACAACTTCAGGGTCAGCAGAAAGTCAATCAATCGCTGCAAAAGCAGATCAACCGCCTTAACAATCGACTAAAGACCTCAAATTAATCGAAGGATAATCTCCCCCAAAACAATGCTTATGTATAAACGAATTATTTACCTACTGTTTTATAGTATTTTAAGCAGTTCGGTACACGCTCAGAGCATTGTACAGGTTAACCATGCCACCGGAACTGCTGGGCTAAACATTCCGTTATTTAACGTACAAAATGGCGGGGTGTCCGTGCCGGTTAGCATGAGCTACAGCGCCACGGGCGTAAAAGTAAAAGACATCGAGGGCAATGCCGGGATGAACTGGCAGTTAAGTGCCGGTGGAAGGATTACCCGCCAGGTAAGGGGGCTGCCTGATGATTGTTCAAAAAACATGAGCAGTCAACCCCGATTAGGATGGCTATACAATTCCAACGGTTCGGCAATTAACAGCTTTACTATTTTAAATAACAACGGCGCTACCTGCGTGGATACCACTGACCTTAACTATATCAACGCGAATTTTTCGGGCTTGACAGATACCGAGCCGGATATGTTTTATGTAAACGCGCCGGGATTAAGCTGCCAACTGGTTTTTGACAATTCACATGCTATACAGGTTATTCCCTACCGCGATTATAAAGTGAACTATACTACAGGAACAGACAGCAGCATCACCTCATTTACCATAACCAATGACAAAGGGATACGGTACATGTTTGCGGATACAGAAAGAACCATCCGTACAACACATACCGCAAGTCCTGGGACCATAACTTTCTTTAAACAGGATTATGATCAATATTGGGGTGCTGTAGGCGGAGTGATTCCCGATCACGGTATAAAATATACCAGTACCTGGAACCTGACCCAAATAAGCGATCCTAACGGCAACGCAATCGATCTGACCTATAACTCAGGATCTGACGACCCGGCCCTCAGTCATGGGGAGTACATCTATTCCGTAGATACGGTGAACGTGTATGTGGGAGCTGCTTCCAATACGTTTACCAAACTCCATCAGTATGAGATACGTACACGCACGTTGCCGCATTACGTTACAAATATCGATTATAGCAATGTTAACGCGTCACATGCCGCATTAAGCTTTGTTTTCGGTACTGGATATAGTGGCATGCCGTTGGTAACATCTGTAAGCGGCTATGGCAAAACCGTCACCTTTTCGTATACAGGGGCCGATAAAAAGTTCTATTTAAAAGGTTTCAGCTCCGCCTCGGGGCAATGCATTGACCCCAATAGTTACCAATTCGACTATATCAATTTAGGCAAGAACCACGGAGCCGATTCGGTGGCCAATCCATATACCACCGGTATACCCGATTCAGCCTCCAGGCAGGTGGATTACTGGGGCTATTACAATGCCAGCGGGGCAACCAGCCTGGTGCCGCAGATGTATGTAAACCCATCCAATTCGGCCTATGAGCGGTATAGACCTATTACACCTACCAACCAGACTGCCAGTTACCCCTATCTCTTAACCGGCACCAGCAGGAGTGCCGATACAACAACGGTACTTTATGGCACTTTAAATAAGGTCACCTATGCCGAAGGGGGCACCACCACCATAGCATACGAATCAAGTGATTTTTATGATAGTACGGCGGGCGTTGTTGTTCAGGGCGGCGGCATAAGGGTAAAGCAGATAACGGATTATGACGCGATGACTACCGCCAATAATATGGTCAGGCATTATTCGTATATCGATCCCGGTACAAGCGCATCGAGCGGTAAACCTATTACCATGCCGCAATTTGCTTTCACTACGCCCTATACAGGTTCGGGGACAACACTGGATAAATGGAACTACTCTACCGTGCGGTCAGAAAATAATTTGTCGCCGGAGGATAATACGATTGTGTACACCTATGTGAAAGAAACCCGGTACGGCGCGGGTAGCACTGCCTACCAGTTTTTGCAGCCCGCAACCAACTGGGATGCCAGCGCGGCACCAGACTGGGCGCCAACCCTTACCTATATAGGCAGGCCGGGCTGTGTTGTCGATGGGTTTATGACCAATGACAAGAACACCTATCCTTTTCCACCAAACACCAATTTTGATTTTGAACGAGGTTTGTTAAGCAAGGTTACCAGCTATGCCGATAATGGCAACGAAGTAAGCGAAGCAGCTTATAGCTATGCAAGAAGCAGCTCGCCGACCGTAATAACCGGGTTTAAGTTTGATACTAACGGCACTACGGTAGGGTATGCAAAATATACCGTGTTTGCCAATACCAGTGAGTTGGATACGATGGTTGTGAAAAAGGTGTATGATTCGCAATCACAGACCTACGCGCAGCAATCGACAGAGAATTATTACTATGGCGGTACTTACCACAATCTGTCCCGGCAAAAAACAACCAACAGCAACGGTATTGTCTATAATAATTATATAAAATACACCAAAGATTATACGGTGTCCACCGGCACAGACTCGACAACAAATGCCATTTATCATTTACAACAGTTAAATATTAATACGCCCGTAGAGACCTATTCTACAGTTACCCAAAGCGGCACTACACTTACTACAGCCGCCAGTTTGATAAAGTTTAAAACGGTGGATCCTACCGGGGTTGCTTATTTGTACCTGCCTGTACAAAAACTAAACTTTGTATCGGTAAACGGCACCAGTAGTTTTACACCGGCAACCATATCAGGAGGAGGGGTGTTTACTTACGATAGTAATTATATACCGGTAGAAAACGACTTGCTATATGATTTTGCGGGCTATCCTTTAAGTGTGGATGATAATAACCGGCACGTGCAAACCGTAATTACCGATCACTCGAGCAATGCGCCTGTCGCAAGTATCAGCAATGCCCGTGCCGATGAGATAGCCTATAATGACTTTAACAGCCAAACCGCCCCGGTTAATTTTACCAAAACGGGGTATACCTACTCGCCCAACGCCCGCACCGGGCAGTTCTCGCTTTCGTTGCCGGCATCAACGGCTATGACACACGCACTGACTAAAAATGCACAGGCGGGTAAATATATTTTTTCTATCTGGGTGTTTTCGGCTTCAGCGGGTACCGTTACCGTTTCGCTGACCGAAGGCACGCACACCAATACCGATACCATCAGCTATGCGGGGAACAGCAAATGGAGCTATCATGAAAAAAAGTTATCTCTTGCAAGTTTATCGTCGGGCATTACCGCGAGCTTTCAAAGCAGTACGGATATACTGATAGATGATATATTTCTGTACCCTGATGTCGCCGAAGTTTCTGCCACGGCTTATGATCCTGCCACTTACCAAAAAACGGCTGCAACCAATACCAACGGCGTATCTAATTATTTTACCTATGATATGTTTAACCGGCCATTGTTGACGTATGACCAGGATATGAACATCCTGAGCAAGAAAAGTTATTATAGCAATTCAAGCCTTTATCCGGGTTTAAGTAGCTTAGCAGTGGGTAATACGGGCAATTATGTAAATACCCCTATCGCTTTCTTTGTACAGGGTTTGCCGGATTGCCTGAAGGACCAGGTTACGGCGGTATGGAATTTTGGCGATGGGTCGCCAACTGTCACGGGCACCAACCCATCGCATACCTATACCAGTACCGGATCGAAAACGGTGAGTGTTGCTTTAGCATCTATATTCTTTTCGTCACAGACCCCTACAAAAAGCATAACTATTGGGTCACCGCCGTCCGGTGTGGCTATTAACTATTCGAACCTGTTGAGTGACCCTAACCGGGGCAAGGTAAGCAGCATAACTTTTAGTGGTACAGGCGGCTATCACGTTACCTTTACCGAAGCGCAGCTCATTGCCGGGCAAACCATTCCACAGGATAACTATACCGTAACCTTTACCGTATCTACGGCACATAGTTTTACGCCTTTATGGAACAGCCTCAATTTTAATAACGGTACCGATATTGGATGCTGGTCGCGAAGTTCGGGAACGAGTGGGACAATGCCAGCCAATTTATCAAGTTCAACATATCTGAATCTAACGCTGGATACAGCAGTTTGTAGCTATTAAATCAGCCGGGACATGAAAGCAACACTCAAACATATTGGACTGTCAGTTTTACTGAGCCTATTTGGTCGGGAGCTAAAAGCACAAACCATTGGTTTTGTAGAAGAAAATATAGTAAAAGTAAGCGGCGTCACTACCGATAGCGCGGTGATGCAGTTGGGTATCAGCAAGCGGCAAACTACACGCTATTTTATTGATGGACTGGGGCGCACCATACAGGCGGTAGGGTTAAAAAGCGGCACCAACAACAATATGGATATCATTCAGCCCATTGTATATGATACGCTGGGCAGGCAGATAAAAAGTTACCTGCCGTATGTAGGTAGCGACAGTAGCGGCACGTACCGGTCAGGAGCCGTAAGCAGCCAGGCCACGTATTACAATACTACTGCCGATAAGGTGGCGCACGATTCGTCGGCATATAGCCAGCAGGTGTTTGATAATAGCCCCTTGCAGCGGGTGCTACGGGCGGGAGATATAGGAAAGGGGTTCCAACCGGTAAGCGGGCAGCATTATAAAACTATCGTTTACCGCCCCAATACCATAGCCGACAGCGTAGCTAAGAGTTTCCCGGACGGCAGTTTCTCGGGGTATTATACCGCCAATGCACTCTCGGTTACCGACGGCACAGACGAGGATGGCAGCGAAACATTAGTATTTAAGGACCTGATGGGCAGGGTGGTGCTTAAAAAGCAATGGGTAAGCGGCACAACCTATAACAGTACCTACTACATCTATAACAACGCCGGGACCATTAGTTACGTGGTGCCGCCTAAGGCCTGGAATTTGATAAAAGCTCATGGGTACACCATTACCACGGCGGTAATAGCCAGGCTCATTTTTAAGTATGTGTATGATTACCGTGGGCGGCTGATAGAAAAGACCGTGCCCGGGGCAGCAGTGATGTATATTGTTTATGATCCGCTTAACCGCCCGGTACTGCTGCAGGATGCTACGCTAAAGGCGGGCAACAAATGGAACTATATTAAATATGATGCAAAGGGCAGGGCCATAAGCCAGGGTATTTATACCGATACCACGCCTGCCGATACCAGCCGCGCGGGAATGCAAAGCTATGTTGACGGGTTGAGCGGCAGCTACAGCACCGCCTGGTACGAGAGCCGCAGCGGCACGGTAACCAATAACGGGTACTATACCAATAGTATATTCCCAACGAGTAATATTGCGCCATTAGCTTATTCTTACTTTGATGATTACGACCTAGATCAGAACGGCAGCGCCGATTATAGCTATAGCAATCAAAGTTTGAGTGGCGAGGCTGTCCCTACCAATTTAACCAGGGGCATGATGACTATGGTAGCCAAGCGCACGGTAGGTTCGGGATTGAGTGATATATGGCTGCTGAACGTAGTGTTTTATGATAAACGCGGCAATACCATCCAGCAAAAAAGCAATAACCAGTTAAACTATACCAACCAAACCACAGTTACCGATACCAAAACCAACGTGCCCGACTTTACGGGCAAGCCGACTATAACCAAGGTAACCAAAGTAAGCATCGGGCCAGCCACCAATACCATATTGAGCGCTATTACTTACGATAGCCACAATGCCAAGGTAAAGTATATTGACCAGACTTATAACGCCCAAACAGCCATCCGTGTAGCCACCTACCAGTATAACGAGCCGGGTCAGCTAATTAAAAAGGACCTGGGGCTGGTGAATACAGCAAGCATACCGGCAACGGTAACATTAACTACCGGCAACAGCGTGGCATCGGGCCAAACCAGTAATATTATGGCCAGTAAAAGCATACTGATTACGCCGGATTTTGTGGCAGCCAGCGGCTCCACCTTTACGGCGAAGATAGCTACCAACTATTTGCAGGATATAGATTATAGGTACACCATACGGGGACAGGTGCAAACCATTAACAACAGCAAACTGGCGGATGACGGCGGGGTGACCAGCGATGAGGTGAACGACCTGTTCGGGATGGAGTATTTATATAATCAAACTGACAGCAACTTAGGTAACACGGCATCCTATAGCGGACGCATAAGTGCGGTAAAATGGATGAGTAGGGACAATAGCGGAAATAAAACCAACGAGCGCAGCTATAGCTATGCCTATGATAATATGGATCGGATAACAGCATCTACCTATGCCGAAAGGACAGCAGCTAGCACAAGTAGTTTTAACCTGAACACCAATGGTTTTAATGAGGATGGCATCACCTATGATGAGAACGGAAATATATTAACTTTACAAAGAAATTCGTCAACTGTAGGAACAACAACGCACATCAAAGTGGATAGTCTGAACTATACATATGATACCAATAACCCTAACCGGTTAATCAACGTTACCGATGGCAGTGGAAGTAATTTTACAAGCTACGGGTTCCGTAACCTGACGGGCAGTACCGGCAATTACAGCTACGATAACGAGGGTAACCTGACTGCTGATCCTTATAAGGGCCTATTGCTAAAATACAATGTATTGAACCGCACAGACAGCATTAAAGTTACTACAGCAACCAACCGCTTTATTACCTACACCTATGATGCCACGGGCATAGTGCTTGAAAAGAAGCAATACGATAACAATACCCTGCAAACCACAACAGATTATGTGGACGGATTTGTTTATGTAAACGGAACGCTAAGCTACACCCCTATGCCTGAAGGCAGGGTGATGAACATAAGCGGAACGCTAACACCGGAATATGTAATAACCGACCAGCAGGGCAACGCAAGGTTCAGCTTTCAGAATGATGGTAGCGGGAGAGCCAAAATAATACAGGAAAACAGCTACTACGCCTTTGGTTTGGTAATGGCGAATAGTCCGGTGAGTATGCCAAGTGTGCCTAACAAGCGTTTATACAACGGCGGCAGTGAATGGCAGAATAATTATGGTAACCTACCTGACTACTTTGAGACGCTTTACAGGAACTATGACCAGTCTTTAGGCAGGTTTATTGGGATTGACCCGCAGGCGGATGGAGCAGAATCATTAACAACGTATAATTATTCAAACAATAACCCTGTATCTTTTAATGATCCTATGGGGAATTACTACAGGGCGATGGCTCCGCCCGTACAGGATGATCGTGGCGGCGGCGGCGGTGCCAGTTCATTTATGAATGCAATACTTGCCGGTAATGCGCAAGATCAGGCAGAGATAGATTCTTGGAATTTAGAAACTGCCGTGAGATCTGGTGACCCACTAGCCATTGCGCAATACACGGCTCAAAACGGCGGAGTTACTTATACAGTTGGTTCCCAAAGCACTAACGGTTTGTCTTATTTTTATAATTTAAGTGGAAACTTAGAAAGGGTTATGGCTAATGGTTCAAATTATACTTCCTATCAACAAGAAGAGGTTTATTATAAGGATCAGTATCGAACATTGGTTGATTATAAATTATTAAATTCAGTTACAGATCTTACTTTAACAGAAGTAGCCAATCAGGGGGGATTTGTGGGGGGAGACACCTGGAATTCTTCCTCGAATATACTAACTGGGATTGGCTTCGCAGGTGGAGCTGCATCGTTCAAATTAGGCTCGGATTTAAAAAGGCAATATGATATAGCATCCGCAGCATATGAAGGGTGGCATAGTCCTCAACCTTCTATTTTATTAAAGACCGCTGTGGGTAGTTTTGGTGCCGATGCCAAAATTGTTAAAGGGTTATCTAGCACATTAGAGGTTGGGGGAAAGGTTTTAGGTGGAATCGGAGTTGGGATTACAGTCGCAGAAATATGGACAGGCAATAAAAAATTAGTAGGAGAAGGTGGGTTGGATTTGATAATGGGCGGAGTTGGATTTATTCCTGTTTACGGCTGGGCTATATCCGGCACTTATTTTTTAGGAAAAGCAGCGTTACAAGCTACAGGTAACGATTTTTGGAACCATTAATATAAAGGCATGATTTGGTATTACTATTTGAATTATAAAATTTATAAATATTATAAATTGAAAAGGGATAACACCCCTGTATTTTATGCATTTTTAGTAACTGTAGTTTTATTTTATTTAAACTTATTTACGCTGGTAGCTGGAGTATCGTTTATTTGGAAAGATTTAAAAAAACTAGGTACAGCATTTAATGTAATTACTGTAATGTGTGTTTTGGCATTACTAAATTATCTAATCTTATATAAAGGAAAAAAATACGAAGATATTTTTAATGAATTTGAGATAGACAGCTTAGGCTACAAAGACTGGGATTTCTCAATAAAAATATATATAATAGTTTCTATAACTTTATGTCTAATAGCATTGATTATTGCGGATAGAATTAATCAAGGAAAGCTAACTATTTAGCTGATTATGGCGTAGCCAATCAGGGATGTCCAACTTGCCTAATTCCTTCAACAGTCGGACATAACTGGATGGATAATTTTGTGGTAGTGTATCAAAATAGTTGTTATTTTATAAACATCTGAAAATCAATACCAATTTTCAAAAGGCAAACAATAAAAGCAGAAAAGCGGGTGGTATTAAGATACCATCCGCTTTGTTTTTGTAGCTTAGGGATAACCTAACTGCCTGAACCTTTATGTCGTGTATCAAAATAGTTGTTATTTCAAATTGCCCGTATTGCCAGGGTGTAACCATTAAGTTTGGCAAGGCCGGCATCGGGCAACGTTATCGTTGCAAAATCTGTAAAAGCATTTCTTTAGATACTTATATTAATAAGGCTTGCCATCCTTCAATCAGCAAAAGCATTATTAATCATGTAAAGGAAGGATGTGGAATACGGAGTATTGCAAGGCTATTGAATATTTCGGCCAATACGGTACTCACCCGAATTAAAAATATCGCTGATAAAATCAAAAAGCCAATCATATCAATAGGTAAAACATACGAAGTGGATGAGTTAAAGACCTATATTAAAAACAAGGGCCGCGATTATTGGGTGATCTACGCTTTGGACAAGCATACAGGACAAGTAGTTGATTTGAAAGTGGGCAAGCGCACAAGGGCAAACCTGCAACGGGTTACCGATACCCTTCTGCTGGCAAAATGCAAACAAATATATACAGACGGGTTAGCCATTTACGGGCAGGTCATTCCTGCTGCTATACACACCGTAAAGCGTTACGGAACCAACCGGATAGAACGCAAAAACCTTAGCCTACGCACCCACCTGAAACGGTTAAATCGAAAGACGATATGCTACTCCAAAAACCTACGCATGCTTGAGGCTTGTTTGAAGATCTATTTCTGGTACAACAGGCAACCTATGCAGACATCTGTTTAACAATGCTAATTGCTTGTAGATCATCAAAAAAGTTCGACTTTTCGCCGCTTCCCTCTACGGGAGTTGCGTACGCCGTCTGATAGAGATTTCTTTTCTCTTTGTTTTTGCCAAAAAAAACGGGTAGCTTTTTCATAATACATTTTACCAAGAACCGGGCATCTTACAAAGGTTTGCCTTGTCAAACACCGGCTTCACCCTTTCTTTGCCCCATATCCTATTACCGGCGCGTTTTGGATTTTCCAAATAATAGTTGTTCCTTTTGATAAAATAGCGGTCTATAGCGCTTTTACATTCGTCTACAGATTCATAGTCGCTATTGTGGATGACAGACTTTGCCAAACCCGAGAACACAGATTCGATCACGTTTAAATATTGGGACGACGATGGCAAGGGAGCCAACGCGACCAATGGAGTGTGGTTTACATTTCTATAATCATCGGAGTTGACGCACTCCACATGGGCAACCAGCTTTTTGGATGAATGCCAGCTTGCGGCATCCCACGAAAGATAGATTTTGTCCTGGTCTTTATATTGTAATGATAAAATGTCAAGCAATTTGATCATCTCTGCCGTGTTTTTTGTAAGGGAGTAAAAATGCGTAATTTGATTTGTAGAGAGTTCCAACGCGCAGGTACAAATAAACCAACCCCTGCTTTTGTATATCTCTTTGAACATAGGGCGTTCCGCAGGCATGGACAATACATTCCCGCCCTTGGGTCTTATCGCACACGGTCCATATTCGTCTATTGAGAAAAATTTTTCCTTTTCACCCAACGTTTCGAGTATTCGCTGGATTTCAGCAAACTTTTGCTTGTACAGGGGATCCGGACTGGACAAGCTTACTTTTGATTTTTTAAATCTCAATCCCCTCCTCTTAAAGTAGACGGATATACGCGATTCAGATATGGGTATTCCATATTCCCTGGTAAATACTACTTTGAGGTCTTTAAACATCCATGTGGGGCTATCTATCCCATAATTTTTAGGGGACTGTTGTACCAAATGAACCAGGTTATCTATTTTATCTTTGATTTGTTTGTCTTGACCATGACGCAAAGGCCGTTCTCGTGCCAAACCATCCAGCCCCTTTGTTTTAAACAACTCTATCCATTTTAAGATAGAAGTATGAGAACACTCTACTTTCTTACCGATCTCTGTAAGGGGTTTATTGTTGGCAGCGGCATCCAGGATTACGGCAATTTTCCAGTGTCTATGATCATCGGATTTACGCCATGTTTTTAAAGTTGCTAAATCTTCTTTTGTTAAATAAACCTGATACTTACTTATTCCGGATAAGGTTTCATTACTTCTGATCCATTCATTGTAGTATTTGAGAAAGGTATGGTAATTATACCCGTGTGGCTCAATGACATGATACTTTTCAAATAGGTATTTTGCCGTTATTCTGCGAGGAATTTCATCTGCCATGAGACTTGGAAACAGTGAAATGGCGATCTCCCGTTTAAAGTTGTAAACTTCCTTTTGTTTGATAGTAGGGTAAAAGTCAAAATCATGTATTTTACCGGGATGGTCTCTTTCAATTTTCCTAAACATGTGGACGTAAGCCATAACTGTGTTTACCGCGACACCCACTTCCTTTGCAGCATTGCTCCTGTTGATTGGTCCAGCTATATATAGCTTTCGAATGTGATCTATCTTCTCTTTAGGAATTCTTGTCGTGCTTCGGAAAAGAGTCATTTATAATTTTAAACTAACAGGATTTCTTTAAACTTATATAAGGAGCTAAATGACTTATTGCTTTAAATCCTTTGATACGGGTTATCTCATTTAAAACATGGTTGTAGAAGACTTCTGCATAAAAGTCACCTAAATTGTAAAGTAATATCTCAAAATCGCCCTCATGCCTGGTGTCAACATGTTTACTTTGCCAAACATAGTCAGCTTGATGGTCAATGTCTAATCCTATAAACTGGTAAAGGGTCACTGTTATGTTATCTCAAAACTATTTAATAAGGCTGTCTTAACCGTTAGCATGTCGCTTTCCAGCATCTTATAAATATCGTCATATTGAGAGCACAAATCAAATACGCCTTCATGGTACTTGCCTAATAGCATATTCTTATCCACTTCGTTAGCCTTTTTAAACTGGTCAGCAATATCTAGAAGGTTTAAATATAGCGCATGGGATTTCGTATTGGCCGCGATTAGCTTATTGTGCGATAAAGAAATATTAAAGTATAAACTAATCAAGTTATGTTTCCAATTCTCAGCGTTTAGTTTGTCCATGTAAGCATCAAGCTTCTTAATTTCTTTGTTAAAAAACTCAACACTTGCCCCACTCCTTGCCTTATTGCGGTCTTTCCAATGCTCAATGCTCTTTCTAAGCACAGCCATTGTCTCACCTGTTACAAAATAAAAGTGTTCCGCTACTTCAATTTGCTTATCACGGTATTGCTTACTGAGTTCAAGCTTCGACTTTCTTTTGTCTCCTACATAGGCGAACAGTCCCGTTAAAACCTGGGTTAGTATCGCGCCCGATAAGGCCGAAAAGGCGCTTATTTCAATCAGTGTTGCGTTGTCTGTCATCGAATTCTTGTTCTCCCAAATATACTGACAAAAAAGAGAAATTGCTAATGTTTTTAGCGCTGGGTCTTGCCTCTGGCGAAGAGGCGGCAAGATAGCATCGCTCTGTTTTTATGGCTTAGGGATAACCGAACTGGTTGCATCTTTATGCTTTGTATCAAAACTGTTGTTACTATAAGTTGCCATATGCCGACTTCCATTAGCACTTGCAGATCATCCAAAAAGTTCGACACTTGGGCACTTCCTCTAAATATTTTACCGGCACTTTTTCCGACGGCTAGTAGCAAATCTTGCACGCCCTGTATCCCATTTTTATAGCCTGGGCTTTTGTCACTTTGCTTATGCCGTGACTGCATCGGGCTAAGCCCCTGCACAGGTGGGAATGGTAGGCATATGATGCCCTGCTGTTGCAGACCAATACATATTCTATCCTCGGCTTGCGTGACTGTGCAACAGCGGCATTGTTTGTGGTCGCAACAGTTGCAAGCAGGAAAAGCGCGAGAGCAATACGCTTCATATTATTGGCGACTGGCTGGCCGACTCCCACTCGATGCTTTCCGAGATGATGTTTTTCACCGTCTTTTCCTCGACCCCCTGCTTCTTCGCGATCTCCTCGAGGAGCCTGATTTGCCCCCGTTGGTACCGCAAAAATGTGGGAATGGCAAAGATTAGGCGGGTAATGAATATGAGAACCAGAATGACGGCTATCAGCACTAGGAAATAGATGATAAGGGCACTTTGAAAATCGTTCATGATAATGAGTTTTTGGTTACCCTAAGATACGGCTTATTTTGACAATTCCAAACATAGCGGGCTTGCATTCAGTCGCTTATAAAAGTTCGCCAATAAAACAACCAGCAAAAAGAAACAAAGCTATCCGGCTTGCCCGTGCCACACCGAAGCCCCGCCGTGTAGTGGCGATTTCTTTTCCCCTTTTTGTTTTTTTGAAATAATTAAGTCATTGACAGGCAGGTAATAACTTGTTTTTTTGACAGATACTATTTAGCTTTATGCAGCCTTTTAACATCGAGTTTTAACCCTAAACCCATTTCGCATGGCTACAGCAAACACCGTACACAACCACTCGTACCAGCACTTCGAGGACTTGCAGATGTCCGCCGAGGAGTTCTATGCGATGCTGGAGAAAATGATAAAGGAATACGAATATCCAGACATCACCCTTTCCCGAAGAAAGCTGAAGGAGGGGGGCCTGCTCTCCTCCAACCGGATATACCTGTGCATCAGCCGGGAGTACCTGAACTACTATGTCTGCGCCGCGCCCTATGGCAGGAGCTTCTACATCAGCTGGTGGCTTCAGGAAGACGCGCATACCGCATCGAACGTTGCGGAGAAGGTGCCGCTCATCGGCAAGGCAATAGCGCAGCGAATGGAAGACAAGACGTATTACCAGCTCGATACCGAGCTGATGTTCATCCAAAGCATCAGCTCGATTGTGAGGAAGGCAGTTGAAAAGGTCAAAGCCGACCATGGCTTCCGCAAGCCGGAAATCGCCAACTAATCCCCGTGAAAGAATCGGTTGCACAGGCGCTGACGCGCCAATTTTATGAATGGGAAAACATCGGGAGAGGCTGGCACAAGGCGGCGTTTGCAGTAGACCTTGAGCCGCCATTTGTTCCGTTTTTCGGGCATTTCATTGGCGGAGAAATCATTGACGACGGCAAGAGCCCGACATGGCTTAGCAGCCTCTTTAATCCGCCCAAGCCGACCAACCCGAATACGCACAAGGAAACCATAGAGGCATATCCATTCAGTGATACGTCGCTGTTAAGCGCGTTCAGCATCACGCTTCCCAGGCATTTCAAGCACAACAGGGAACGCATCGAGCAGGTGCTTATCATGCTCTCGTACCGCAAGAGCCCGATAAGCTTCGAGATAATCGGCTCGGCGGATATCATCAGCTTACAATTTGTGTGCAGGGAACCCGATGCCGAGTTCTTGCAAACCCAATTGCAGGCATTTTTCCCCGAATGCGGCGTTGTGTCATTGGGTTTTGAAAACGATGCGCTGCTGGTGGCGTTGCAAAATGAATTGGCACTTTATACTGTCGATTTTGGCTTGTCGGAGGAGTTTATGCGACCCCTTGCCATGTACCCCAATGGCGATAATGACCCTTATACGGCAGTCTTTGGCGTGCTTTCCCGGCTGCGGGAGGACGAGCATGTAGTGTTGCAAATCCTCTTTTCGGGCACTCATAATGCCTGGGCTGAAAGCATCATGACCGCCGTGTGCGACGATAGCGGAAAACAATCATTTTTTCTTGATGCCCCTGAAATGCCCCAACTGGCGAAGGAAAAGACAGCGCACCCCCTGTATGGCGTTTCCATCAGAACTGCGACTCTTGCTGAAACGGTCCAGCAAGCCGCCGTGCTTTTGCAGCATGTCAGTACCGCCCTAGTTCATGCTTCCAACGGAAGCAACTCGCTCATGCCGCTTGCCAACGCCCAGTATACAGTCGATGAACGCCTGCACGATATTGTGTGGCGTGAGTCGCACCGCGTTGGCATGCTCCTCAACAGCCGCGAACTTGCGACATTTGTGCACTTTCCGAGCGCGACGCTTTCCAAGAAATTGCTTGGTGTCAACAAAATGACAAAGCGGGCTCCCGATTTCCTTATTGACGAGCCTTATTGCCTGGGCATCAACGGGCATCAGGGGATCGAAGAGCATGTCGGCATTGATACCGTCCAGCGCCTGCGGCACGCGCATGTCATTGGAGCCACCGGCACCGGCAAATCCACGCTGTTGCACAGCCTTATTATGCAGGACATACACGGTGGCGGCGGACTGTGCGTCATTGACCCGCACGGGGATTTGGTCGAAGCAATCCTTGCCAACGTTCCCGAAAAGAGAATACATGACGTAGTGCTGATTGACCCGTCGGACAGCGTGTATCCCGTGGGCTTCAATATACTTTCCGCGCATTCCGACCTTGAAAAGGAACTGCTTGCCTCTGATTTGGTCGCACTGTTCAGGCGCTTCAGCACCTCGTGGGGCGACCAGATGAACAGCGTGTTTGCCAATGCCATAAGCGCATTTGTGTATAACAGCAAGGGCGGACATTTGGGCGACCTGCGGAAGTTCCTCATTGAGCAGCCGTTCCGAAACCAGTTCCTCGCCACCTGTACCGACCCCGACATCGTGTACTACTGGCAGAAGGAATACCCATTATTAAAAAGCTCCTCGCTCGGATCGATACTTACCCGGCTCGATAGCTTCTTACGCCCGAAGGTTATCCGCAACATGGTCTGCCAGGGGCGGAGCCTGGACTTTCAGGAGTTAATGGACGGCAAAAAGATCGTACTGGTCAAGCTTTCTCAAGGCTTGCTGGGCGAGGAGAACAGCCATCTGTTGGGCGCGTTCATTGTTGCCAAATTGCAGCAGACCGCAATGGCAAGACAAGCCCAAGATGCGCAACAGCGAGTGCCGTTCTTTTGCTATATAGACGAGTTTCAGCACTTCGTAACGCCCTCAATGGCTTCCATCCTGTCGGGCGCAAGGAAATACTCGCTAGGCTTAATTTTGGCGCACCAGGACATGCAGCAAGTTGCACGGGTGGACGCTGACATTGCCAGCAGCGTACTGGCAAATGCGGGGACGCGCGTCTGCTTTAGGCTGGGCGATACCGATGCCAAGCGCATGCAGGAGGGGCTGAGCGCATTCACGGTGGAGGATTTGCAGACCCTTTCCACCGGAGAAGCTGTTGCACGGGTCAATACGAGGGATCAGGATTTCAATATCTTGGTATTGCCATATGAAGGGGGCGAACAGCAGGAATGGAGGGAAGCAATTGTTACCCATAGTCGCGCCACCTATGCCGTTCCCATTGCACCACCCGCGCAGTCCGAGCCAGCCCGAGACCCTATTGCGCCGGAACCGAAAGTGTCACCTTCGCCAATTACCGAACCGCTGCCTATTATTGGCAAGCCGCTGCAAAAGGAACTCACGGAACACCGGTATCTGCAAATGTTCATCAAGAAGCAGGCGGAAGCATACGGCTACAGGTCAGGCATAGAGGTGCCAACCCCTGACGGCAAGGGCGTGGTCGACATACTGCTTGAAAAAGACGGCACAAAAATCGCCATTGAAATATCCGTTACCACTACCGCCGCATGGGAACTTCACAATATCCAAAAATGCCTTGCTGCCGGTTATGCGACGGTTGCCGTCTGTGCCACCAGCCCCTCGAAGATAGCGCAGATACAATCGATTGCGCAAAACAGCCTAACGGGCGAAGAGCTAGCGAGGGTGCATGTCATCGCGCCGGACAACATTCATACTCTGTTTGCTAAGAACGAGCCGAAAAAGGAAAAGGACTCCACAATGAAGGGCTACCGCGTGAAGGTGCGGTATGAGCAGTCCGGGGGCAACAGCAAGAACGAGATTATCCAGCGGATCATGAACGAGCCTAAGCCCGGGTAAGCGGCGCAAGGGACCACCCGCCGTATCTTGAATTAACGGGGTGTTTTCAAGCGGTAAAATCGAACAGGTCGCCTACCGTAACCCCAAGCGCGCCGCAAATCTTTTTGAGCATTAGCACGGTCACGTTGGTGTTGCCAGCCTCTATCCTTCGCATGTTCGTCTTCTCGATGTCGCACCGATAGCTGAGTTCGACTTGGGTAATGCCCCTCTCCTTGCGCAGCCCCACTATGCGGGCACCCAATCCCTTCAAAAAATCTTCATCGGCTTTTTCCCGCGCTTTCATGCGGGGAATTTCATACAAATTTGCCGACAAACGGTTATCATATATGATAACTTTCCGTATCTTAGTGCTTATAACTAAAACAAAGTCACATGAAAACAAACAAAATTTACTCGTTGCTTGCCATGGTTTGCCTGGCTGCTCTTTCCCTCAACTCATGCAAGAAGTCGGACT
>NZ_JBDTJZ010000167.1:0-51741 GCF_039935595.1 Mucilaginibacter sp.
TTCAGGTGTCTCATTCGGGCGATTACCGTTTCCGGAATTTTTATTTTTACTGTTCATAATTTATGTATTTAGTAGTTATACTAAAACATCCATAAACCATGCCAATATTTTTAAATTTATCGAGGGAATAAATTTTTTATCATTATTATATCGCGTCATTGCGAGCGAGGTACGAGCGTGGCAATCTCTACACGATAGGATATGCGTTTGCCTGTCAATGCAGAGATTGCCACGCTACGCTCGAAATGACGTTGACTTCTAGTTAGGGAAAAACTCACGTACTTTGGCTACCACATAATCAATTTCGTCCCGGGTATTGTACTTAGAAAAGGAAAAACGTACAGACGGCCTCGTAGCGCTTGCGCCAATAGCTGTAAGCACATGCGAGCCAATATCCGTACCCGAACTGCACGCGCTGCCCCCCGATGCTGATATACCGGCTATATCCAGGTTAAATAATAACATATCGGCTATATCCGTATCCGGGAAGGCTACATTTAAAACAGTGTACAGGCTCTTATCAGCACCGGTTTCACCATTAAACTTAACGCCCGGTATATATTGCACTAATTGCTGCATCATATAGCTTTTAAGGCCTTGTATGTATTGTGTATGCTGATCCATTTCGGCATAGGCAATTTCCATGGCCTTAGCCAAACCAACAATACCATACAGGTTTTCGGTTCCACCGCGCATATTACGCTCTTGCGCGCCGCCGTAAATAAATGGTTTAATTTTAATTTTATGGTTAACGTACAAAAACCCAACCCCTTTGGGGCCATGAAACTTATGGGCCGCACCAACTAAAAAATGTACTTTAAGCTTACCCAGGTCATGCGAATAATGCCCCATGGTTTGTACCGTATCACAATGAAATATGGCGTTATATTGCTCGCAGATGTCGCCAATGCGTTCAATATCGTTAAGCGTACCTATCTCGTTATTGGCATGCATTATAGATACAAAGCTGCGCGCATTTTCCTGTAATAGCTTTTCGAGATGGGTGTGGTCAATATTGCCTTTGGTATCTACATCAACAAAGCTTAATTTAATAATGCCAGCCTTCTCCATAGCCTCCAGGGTATGTATTACCGCATGGTGTTCAATTCGCGTACTTATGGCATGGGTAATATTATTATCCACTATGCCGCCGCGAATAGCCGTATTATCGGCCTCGGTGCCGCTGCTGGTAAAAAATATTTCGGCAGGTGATGTGTGCAACAACCCCGCAATAGTTTTACGCGCTTTTTCAATTACCGTACGCGCCTCCCTGCCATGTGCGTGTATAGACGATGGATTACCATAAGTTGCCTCCATTACCGCGCACATTTGTTTCATCACTTCGGCATCAAGTGGTGTAGTGGCAGCATTATCTAAGTAAACACGCATGGTTAGTTAATTAGTGATTTGTGAATTAGTGATTAGTTATCTTGCGGACTTGCGGTCTTTCCGATTTCCTGACTAAATCTTAACTCAATTGCAATATTTCCTTTATATCCGCAATTATTTTGTTGGCCAAATTATTAGCAACAGTTTCTGAATCACCTTCAGAGTATATGCGGATGATAGGTTCGGTATTTGAGCGGCGCAGGTGTACCCATTGCTTATCAAATTCAATTTTTAGGCCATCAATGGTACTATGTGGCTGGGCCTTATATTTTTTTTCAACCTTGCTTAACAGGGCATCAATATCCATTTCGGGCGTTAGTGTTATTTTATTTTTTGAGATAAAATAACCGGGGTATGAACTGCGCAGTGTTGAGATAGATTTACCATACTTAGCCAAATGGGTTAAAAATAAAGCTATACCTACCAAAGCGTCGCGCCCGTAATGTAATTCAGGATAAATAACGCCCCCGTTACCTTCGCCGCCAATAACGGCGTTTACGGCTTTCATTTGGTTTACTACATTTACCTCACCCACTGCCGCGGCATGATATTCGCCGCCGGCCAATTCGGTAACATCGCGCAAAGCCCGAGTTGACGATAAATTTGAAACCGTATTACCTTTGGTATTTTTTAAAATATAATCAGCAACGGCCACTAAGGTATATTCCTCGCCAAACATGTTGCCATCCTCGTTAACAAAACATAAGCGGTCAACATCCGGATCGACAGCTATACCCAAACTGGCATTTTTAGCAACCACTTCTTTCGAAAGGTCAATCAAATTCTCTGGCAATGGCTCCGGGTTATGCGGAAATACACCATCAGGCTCACAAAATAATTTATAAACTGTTTTTACGCCAAGCGCCTCCAGTAATGCCGGCACAAATATGCCGCCGGTTGAGTTAACACAGTCGATCACAATTTTAAAATCGGCTTTGGCAATCGCTTTTACATCAACCAGTGGCAGGGCCAGTATCTGGTCAATATGCTTTTGCATATAACTGTCATCGTGCGTTACTTTACCCAGGTCATTTACATCAGCATAACTAAAGCTGCTGCTTTCGGCAATATCCAGTACTTCTTTACCGTCGGTATCGCTTATAAATTCGCCTTTGGCATTTAGTAATTTTAAGGCATTCCATTGCTTTGGATTATGACTGGCGGTAAGTATGATACCTCCTGCGGCATTCTCCAACGGAACAGCAATTTCAACCGTTGGGGTGGTTGATAGGCCCAGATCAACAACATCAATGCCTAAACCTTGTAAAGTGCCCGTAACCAGGTTATTTACCATACTGCCTGATATACGCGCATCGCGGCCTAACACCATTTTTTTAATGCCAGCCTTGTTAATGGCCCAGGTACCAAAAGCCGAAGTAAATTTTACTATATCAACGGGGGTTAGCCCCTCGCCTGCCGCACCACCTATGGTGCCACGTATGCCCGAAATTGATTTTATAAGTGTCAATGTATGTAATTGTTTTGCCTGCAAAAATAATTATTAAACGCATATTAACGTGTATTGCTTTTTTATATGACAAAAAGTTGCTTATAAAAAATAATAAAAGCGTTAAGTTTGGTTTTGATTTTTATTCCCTGTCATTTCGACGAGGAACGAGGAGAAATCCATACACATTCATCGGAGTATGTGTATAGGTCTCTCACTCCGTTCGAGACGACAAGGAGCTTTAAAGCTATTATCCAATGCCCGAAACCCTTTTACAATTTGACCGGCATCTTTTTCACATCATTAACCATGACATGGCTAATGCTTTTTTCGACTGGATAATGCCCTATATGCGTAACCCCAGGTTTTGGATACCGCTTTATATCTTTATTATAGCATTTTGTCTTTGGCGATATAAAAAAACTGGTGCCATTATTATAATATTGTTGGCCCTGTCTGCCGGCTTTGCCGATTTTACCAGCGCCAGCCTGATAAAACCCGCTGTGCAGCGTGTACGCCCTTGCCGCGACCCGGTAACGGCGTTAACGGATATTAACCCGGTAGGCTGCGGTACAGGTTATAGTTTCCCGTCAACCCATGCTACTGACCATTTTGCTATGGCTGCTTTTTTAGTACTGGTATTTTACAAAAATTGGCGGTGGATAGCCCTTTGGGCTACTTTATGGGCCGGTATTATTTGTTTTGCACAGGTATATGTTGGCGTACATTATCCGCTTGATGTTACCGGCGGGGCCATTTACGGTATATTGGTTGGCAGCCTGTTTGCATTTATATTTAAAAAATTACAACCTCAATTTTAATGGAGACCTGGAAAATCCTGTTTTTATTTTCATGTGCTTTTTTGGGCGGTACATCAGTTTTTTTATTTAAGGGCGATAACCATAAAACACTAAAGCTGGTACTATCCTTTAGCGGGGCTTACCTTTTTGGTATTACCGTTTTGCATTTAATACCCGATGCCTATCATGGCAATGATAATATGGTAGGTGTATTTATTTTAATAGGGTTTTTATTCCAGATCGTATTAGAACAGTTTTCGCAGGGGATAGAGCATGGGCATATACACAAGCCCAACCTCGAACACCATATCTTTCCGCTGGGAATTATGATAAGTTTATGCCTGCATGCTTTTTTAGAAGGTATGCCCCTGGCCGAAGGTTACCAGAACCAGTTGGTATTTGGTATTGGCCTGCATCATATACCTGCCGCTTTTGCTTTAGGGAGCGTATTTTTAGCCAACAGACAAAGCAACCGGTCAACCGTGTTTTATATATTGCTGTTTGCGTTGATGGCACCTGCCGGTTACTTTTTTAGTATGACGCTAAGCAATGGCGGTATTGGTAACTTACAACATTATTTTAACCGTATAATGGGTGTGGTTATTGGTATATTTTTACATATATCAACTACCATATTGTTCGAGTCAAGTTCCGACCATAAGTTTACCATCCGCAAAATGATAGCGGTATTGTTGGGTATCAGTATAGCGTTGGCGGGTTTTTTAATAGAATTGTAGAGACGTTATTACCCCCTCAATTTATCTAAAAGATCACTCAGGGTTGCGGCTTCTTCAGGTGTTAACGCGGTGTTTAAAAAGTCTTTTGTTTTAAACTCACCATCCATTTTTGCCAGGATGTCCAAACCTTTTTCGCTGATGCGCACATCAACCGCGCGGCGGTCTTTAACATTTGTACAACGCGAAACCAATTCTTTTTGCACCAATCGGTCAACAATGCGCGACGCGTCAGACATTTTATCTACCATGCGCTCCTTCAATAAATTTACGGTAGCGGGTTTGGGGTATTGCCCCCGTAAAATGCGCAGGATATTAAATTGCTGGTTAGTTAAATTATACTTTTCAAAATAAGGGCGTATCAGGTTATTTAACCAGCCTTCGGTATAAGCGATGTTAATTACCACTTTATGATAATTATCCTCAAACTTAGTGCTTTGTATTTCTTCTTCTATCCGCATTTACCTTATAATAATAACAAAGATGCAAATATGTTTCTTATTTTGATGAATTGTTTGTTTCCTGCTGCTTATCATTACCATACTGCCATGGGCAATGCAGGCACTTATTTTTACAGCAATAACCACGCTTTAAGTGATAGGCTTCGGCAAAAACTAAGTTGCCATCAGCATTAATATAATAATCTAAATGCTCCTGCAACTCCATATCAATTCAAAATTTTAACAAAGATATTATTGTTGAAATGCTTAATTAAGTGAGCGCCATTACCATGCAGGGTCCAAATCTGGGTAGGTTGCACCTGTTTAACCGCTTCCAGTATATCGTTCCAATCCACATGATCTGATATAAACAGTGTATCCTCATTGTTAACCTGCAGATTTTTCCATCCCGAAGCAAAAAGGCGCTTAACACCTATCGCTCTAAAATAACTATCAAAAGTAAAAGGTGGCACAATGTAAACAAACTCGTCCTGCACCTTCATTAATTTACGGCCATAAATTTGATGGGGACCTAATTTAATACCAAAGCGCTCGTAAATAGCATTAATTGCCATGATACGGTGGTGCACCAATACTTTTTTTTGCGGTGCATATTGGTTAATTAGCTGTATAAGGCGCTGGCTTTTACCTAAACCATAAGCACCAAGTAATATATTGCTCTTTATATTATTCAGCTTTTTTATTTCCTCAACCGGGTCGGGATGTATAATGGCCGGATCGGCAAAAGTACTTTCGGTTATCAATACATCCGCATTAACCCATTCAATGGGTTCGCAGGTAGCGTCGGGTTGCAACTTATAATCCCCTGTATACAGGTATTTTACGCCTTTATACTCCATTAATACCTGTGTCGACCCCAGTATATGCCCCGCCGAAATAAAGGTTATTTGTACACCTCCTAAATTAAAAGCCTCGTTATAATTTATCTTATTTAAAACCTTGCCGGTACTTTTGGCATAGCGTAATTGCATAAAAGCAAGTGTTGCCGGGGTTGCATAAACATTTGTATTACCACTTATAGCATGATCTGCATGGGCATGGGTTATTACCGCGCTTTTTACAGGCAACTGCGGATCAAGGTAAAAATCGCCGTATTTGCAGTATAAGCCATTGGCGTTAAAAGCAATAAAATCTTCTATTATCTGGTCATTGGTCATTGTATCATTTTAGTCATTGGGTCATTAAGTCATTTTTAAGGGTAGGCGAATAGTTGTTATAAAACAATGACCTAATGATTAATGACCTAATGACAAAAATTGCGCATGCAATTTTAACACCTGCGGGATTATCAGCGCTGACTCATCATTTTTTATTATATAATCAGCCAGTAGTATTTTTTTCTCTTCGGGAAATTGCCTCGCTTCACGGTTAAGTACTTCTTGACGAGTTATGTTATCTCTTTTCATTACTCGTTTTATGCGCAGCTCCAAAGGCGCTGTTACTATAATAGTTTTGTCGCAAAATTTATAGGATGAGCTTTCAAAAAGCACAGCGGCTTCTTTTAAAACATAAGGCACATCAGCAGTAATTTGCTTTACCCAGCTATCAAATGCCCTAAAGACCGCGGGATGTACCAGCGCGTTCAATTTGGCCAGTTGCGCCTCTCCATTAAATACAATACCTGCTATATGTTTGCGGTTTAGTGTACCATCATTAAAATAAGCAATGTTACCAAAAGCCTCTTTTATTCCAGCTATAAGTAGCTCATCAGTAACCATAACGTTTTTGGCTGCTTCATCGGCATAAAAAACAGGGATGCCCATCAGCTCAAATAGCTTACTAACTGTAGTTTTACCACTACCAATATTGCCGGTTATACCTATTTTAAGCATTATTTTTTAATAATAAAGTCAACATACTGCGGTTCAATCTTTACCACCTTACAAAAATCGGGTATTTTAGTGATTTTAACCGGGAGCATTTTATAGTCATGCTTTTTCCACAGGTCAAGGTCGGCCTGCGCTTCAAAATATTCCGCGTCTATATCTGTATAATTATTTAATGGCGTAGTAAAAGTTACTTTAACCTTTAACGGAAAAACCTTTACATTATAATACTCCGGGTTATTTATCAGCTTTACGGGTACTTCAATGGTTTTCTCGGTAAACTCATTAACCGGCACGATTACCTGTATGCTTTTAGGATATATGCTGATATTGCCCTCTTTAACTGCTTCCAAATTAACCCTTGTATTAATGGTTTCGCCCACATCATCGGCCTTTAATGAATCTGTTTTCCAAAAAGGTATATGATCAATAAGGTTACTTGGGCCCGTAATAGTAACATAAGCGGGCCTCATTATAATATGGTTTGACTGGGCAAACTGCTGCTGATATTTTATTGCTGCCATTAAACGTACAGGCACACGTTTTACGCCCCGGTTAGAAAAATCAAAATATAAAGTATCGGGGTCAAAGCCAATTACTTCGTACTGTAGTTCATGGCTTTTATTTATATCCTTTATTTGCGCTTTGAGCACCACATAATCTTCGCGGTCCAAAGTGCGCAGATCAATTTTAACAGGCAGGTTTTCGGCATTCATTTTTGAGAACAGCATTTGCCATCCGGTACCTCTTACCGTAACATTAACCGTATCGGGCTGAAGCGAATGGAAAGCGCGCCGCTGGGGGGTGTTATTATAAGTCAGCACACGTCTTACCTTAAAATTATAAGTTCGCGAAAGCGTAACCAATACCCAGGCACTACCTGCCAGCAACAGGCAGGTAAAAAAAACCGACACGCGTCGTCTTTCTGTTGCTGATAGTTTTATTATTGCCATTTTTTGAGCTAAAAGCTAAAAGCGGAAAGGTAAAAGCAATTTACTTTTCTCTCCGCTTTATAATTTTATGTTGCTTTTTGCTTTTTGTTTTAAGCCTTAAGCCTATTTAGATACCACCGGCGTGTTCAGGGCTTTTGAAGCATCTAATGATATAGCCGTTTTATCAAACCTTATTTTACCACCACCTTCGGTTTCAATTAAAACTGATACGTCATTTAACTCGGCAATGCGGCCGTGCATACCTGACGTGGTAATAACTTTATCGCCTTTTTTCAATTCTTCCACAAATTTTTTCTGATCTTTTTGCTTCTTTAACTGCGGGCGTATCATAAAGAAATAAAACACAAGGGCTATTAAGCCTAACATAATTAGCTGTTGGGTGCCAAACCCGCTGGCTTGTAATAAAATAGTTGCTATCATTTTTTAAATTTTTACTTTGTAAGTACTTCACCTACCAAATGCACCACATTTTGCGGCGGATTGGTATTTGCCGTAACGGTTACCTGCTTATCCATCAACCCTGATTTGCCTGCGCTATCAAACGTTACTTTTATCTTTCCTCCCTGAGCAGGCAGCACGGGTTCTTTGGGCCACTCGGGCACGGTGCAGCCGCATGACGCATGCGCGTTGGTTATAATTAACGGCGATTTGCCCGTATTAATAAACTTAAACTCGTAGGTTACTTTATCGCCCGTCTTTACTTTACCAAAGTCGTGGCTGTCAAACTCAAATTTCATTACCGGTGCGTTTGCATTGCCCATAGTTGCCTTTGCCGCACTATCAGTTTTTGTTTGTGTTTGGTTGGTTTGATTGCAAGCCATTAACACACTTGCCACCAATAAAGTTAAAAACAGTTTTTTCATAAATTATTCTATTAATCCCCTGCCTATTTTTACAATTTTATTTTGGGCTTTAAGCTCAATTAAAATCTTGTCTAATATACCGTTTATAAACGAATTGCTTTTAGGTGTACTAAACTCCTTTGATATTTCAAGGTATTCGTTTATAGTTACTTTTACCGGTATTGAGTTAAATTTTAAAAATTCGGCTAATGCCATTTTCATCAGCAGGGTATCCATCATGGCAATACGCTCGGGTTCCCAGTTTTGTGTTTTTTCGCTTATCATTTGCTGGTATTGCTCATCATAGCGTATGGTATTTTCAAACAGGTTAACAATAAACTCCCTGTCTTCAACCCAGTTACCGGTTACCTCGGCCAGCTTATTTTGTGTATAATCATCATGCGAAAAGTTTTTAAAGGTTTTAGCTATCAGCGCCTGCAGTACATCGCGGTCAACGGGCCAAAAAATAAATTTATCCTCAAAAACCTGATCGGCCAATGATGATTTAAGTATTACCTTTTTGAAAATAAATTTAATAATATCCTTATCGGTCTGGATAGTATCGCCTGTTTTTTGCAGATATTCAGTATAATCCGGCGATGATTTTAGTATAGTAAAAAGTGTTTTGGTAAGCTCGGGTTCAAACGTCCATGATACCTTGTATTTTTTTAAGGCTGCCAAAAACTCCTGATTTTGATTTAACGAGAGTACAAACCTGTTTGTTAAAATTTTAAGGTCGGCGTTCAGATCATCTGCTGTAGGCAAGTGCTTATTGGCCCGGTCGTTAGCATCGTTTTGGGCATAACCCACTACTTCTGAGATTAACGACAGCATCCAGATATACATTTCATATACCTTATCTATACTCTGCAGTAAGTTTTTTTCGTGTTGTTTTAAATCACGCACGTCCGATTGATGGTACGCATATAATGATTGTAATACTTTTACCCGTAGGTGCCTTCTGTTTAACATTTTGTAAGAACGATTGTGGGATTGCTCCCGGTTATTTGTTTATTAATAGGATGATTTTACTTTGTTTATTGATGCAATACGTTTCTCGGCAATTTTATTGGCCGCTACTATGGTAGAAATGCTTTCGGCCTTAGAAAGTTTTAAAACATTGCGGGTTGCCTCGTAAATATTTTCTGTTAATTGTAACGAGCGCTTTTTGCTAAAGCCCATCAGTTCTGAATAACAATTAATTACGCCACCTGCATTTATAACGTAATCAGGCGCAAATAAAATGCCTTTGTCCAGTAATAATTGCCCGTGCACCACCTCGTCTTCCAACTGGTTATTGGCCGAGCCTGCTATAATACCACATTTAAGTTTTTTTATGGTTTGGGTGTTAACGGTCCCCCCTAACGCGCATGGCGAATAAATATCAGCATCAATATCAAATATATTATTGCTGGTAATTGCCTCGGCACCATATTTTTTTGATACCTGGCGCGCCTGCTCTTCGTTAATATCGCTTATAAAAACTTTTACGTTCTCATCGCGCAGCAACTTCACCAACTGCTCGCCTACGTGGCCTATGCCCTGTACAATAACCGATTTACCGGTTAAGCTATCGGTACCAAAAAGTTCTTTTACCGATGCTTTTATCCCCATAAAAACGCCCATTGCCGCTATAGGTGCAGGGTCGCCGCTACCACCAATGGTTTCGGGTAACCCGGCAACATGCTCAGTTTCCATGCGTATATATTCCATATCGCGCAGGTTGGTGCCTACATCCTCGCCAGCAATAAACTCGCCGTTCAAATTCTTTACAAAACGACCGAACTTGCGCATCAGTGCCTCGGTTTTTTCCTTCCGAGAATCGCCAATAATAACGGCGCTACCCCCACCCAGGTTTAGTCCGGATATAGCGGCTTTATAGGTCATGCTCCTTGAAAGGCGCAATACATCTCTTAACGCGTCCTGCTCGGTTTTGTAGGTCCACATGCGTGTACCGCCCAAAGCAGGGCCTAAAGTAGTATCATGTATAGCTATAATGGCTTTTAAGCCAGTATCCGGGTCGCTACAGTAAGCCACTTTTTTATGTCCAAATGTTTCCAGTTGGCTAAATATCGATTCGGTGGTGGTAGGGATCGGCATGGGATGTCTTCAGGTTCAACAAAAGTAGCTATTTTTTTATTGCAACAAAGTATTACCTTAAAATAGGTAGTGATTGAAGAACATCGGTATGCTTATTACTTGTATTTTGATATATATTTGATCATGTCAATCGTTTGCTACACCCCAAGAATAACCATCCGCGAATATTTGCCTGATGAGTTGGATACTTACTTAGACCATCTTTTTGACGAAAAGGTAGCCCCCTATATACCCAAACGAACCAGGGGCGAACGCATAGTTATTTTTACTAATGCACTTAACCATTACCAAACAACAAAAGCCCATGGCATGTGGGGCATGTTTAATAATATCGACGGCAAATTTATTGGCGGCTGCCTGTTGCGCCCATATCATGATGACCCTACTATATTTGAAATTGGCTACAGCATTGAACCTAAATACTGGGGACAAGGTTTAGCTACAGAAATGGCGGAGGCATTAATTGATTATGGTTTTGCCAATAGTGGTATACGGGAGATGGTTGCCTGTACGGTATTATCAAACCCGGCATCGCAACGGGTATTGGAGAAGGTAGGCTTTAAGCGCGGAGAAAATTTAACGGAGGATGATGGCGCGGTGCTAGCTTTTTTTACATTATCGCGTTAATGCTTTTTACCGTATTTTTGTTTAGCATCAATGAAAGACCTCGCCTACTTAAATAAATTTTTCTATAAATATCGCTGGCAACTTATACCGGGCGTACTGTTTGTAATTATTTCCAACATTTTTAGCGTATTGCCGGCACAAGTTATCCGTGTGGCGTTTGATCTGGTTACCGAAAATATTGGTATTTACCAACTTTTTTCGGGCTTTAACAGGCAGGGAATGATCTATGAGATATTTGGCTCGAGCCTGTTATTATTTGGCGCGCTGGTGCTGGTACTATCGCTGATAAGGGGTCTGTTTTTGTTTTTTATGCGACAAACCATCATCCTGATGTCGCGCCATATTGAGTACGATCTTAAAAACGAGATATATAACCATTACCAGATACTTTCGTTAGCATTTTACCGCCGCCATAACACCGGCGACCTGCTGAACCGGGCAACAGAAGATGTGAGCCGTGTGCGCATGTACCTGGGGCCCGGCATTATGTATACCATTAATACCATAGTGCTGTTTATTTTGGTTGGCGGCGCTATGCTAATGGTAAATGTAAGGCTGGCCGTATTTTCTATACTCCCATTACCCATTTTAGCGGTTATGATTTATTATGTAAATAATATTATCAATTTCCGCAGCGAAAAAATACAGGAGCGTTTATCGGGCCTTTCAAGCTTTGTGCAGGAAAATTTTTCAGGTATCCGCATCATGAAATCGTACGTGCGCGAGCCGCATGTACGTAAAAGGTTTGCAGCCGAAAGCGAGGATTATAAAATACATTCCATGTCGCTGGTGCGGGTGCAGGCCTTGTTTTACCCGCTAATGCTGTTACTGGTGGGCCTAAGTAATATTATTACTATTTATATTGGTGGTATTGAAGTAATGAAAGGCACCATAACTACGGGTAACATAGCCGAGTTTTTAGTGTATTTAAACCAGCTTACCTTCCCGGTTATGGCGCTGGGCTGGGTAACGTCGCTTATTCAGCGGGCAGCGGCTTCGCAAAAGCGCATCAATGAGTTTCTGCATACCCAGCCCGAAATCGTACCGCCGAATGTACCGGCTCAACCCATACAAGGCGAAATTGAGTTTAATAATGTATCATTTATTTACCCCGATACCGGTATACAGGCTTTAAAAAATATATCATTTGAGGTTAAGCAGGGCCAAATGCTGGCTATCATTGGGCGTACAGGGTCGGGCAAATCAACCATAGCCAATTTGTTAATGCGGATGTATGATACTACCGGCGGTGATATTTTAATTGATAGTCTATCGCTTAAAAAGCATAATTTGGATAGTTATCGTTCGCAAGTGGGTATAGTACCACAGGAGGTGTTTCTATTTTCGGATACTATAGCCAATAATATAGCTTTCAGCGCCGATGTATTAAATATGCCCTTGGTTGAACAAGCTGCAAAAGATGCTGCCGTATATAACAACATTAAGGAACTTGAATATGGCTTTGAAACGCTTATAGGCGAGCGCGGCGTTACCTTGTCGGGCGGGCAAAAGCAGCGGGTATCAATAGCCCGTGCCATTGCAAAACACCCGCAGATATTGATATTTGATGATTGCCTCTCGGCAGTTGATACCCGTACCGAAGAAGAAATTTTAAATAACCTGGGCCAGGTAATGCAGGATAAAACAAGTATTATTATAGCACACCGCATATCAACCATAAAAAATGCCGATAAAATACTGGTATTGGATAACGGAGAGATCATAGAACAGGGCACGCACGATTATTTAATGCAACAAAAAGGAAATTATTTTGATTTATATGAAAAACAGTTACTTGAGGAGGAAGAAAATGCCTGATTACGAACTCAATAACCAAAAACATATTGTAAAAAGTTAAAAAAAGGTTAATAATATTTGTTTTAATACTTGCGGTTTGAAAATTTATTTATATTTATGCCAATCAAACTAAACTACAACATTATTTAAACATGGGAGATTTTGACAATAGAGAGCGAGAGGAAGTTTTTTCAAAGAAAGTAAGGGCGGGTAAAAGAACGTACTTTTTTGATGTAAAGGCCACACGATCAAATGATTATTACGTTACCATTACCGAAAGCAAAAAACGTTTGGAAGACGGGGTTTTTATTAAACACAAAATATTTTTATACAAAGAAGATTTTGAAAAATTTGCGGAAGGATTGATGGGAACCATTGATTACATTAAAGAACACCAGGAAGTGGTTGAAAAGCGCTACGAATACAGCGATGCCCCCGAAACCACAGCCAAAACAGCCGACGAAGATTTTTCATTCGAGATATAAAACCATACTCAAACCCAAAACCTATTATAAACCAAAAACCCGCTTACGCGGGTTTTTTTTATACCCTAAAATTATAACAAACAGTTATTTCAATTTATTGTATATTTAAACGTGAATTACAGAGCTACAATTTGGTTTGCAATCGCAATATCTATTATCATTCTTATTCTGTTAGCCTTTTTTCTTCCTTCGAAAGATTGTACTTTAATTAATATAGTCGGATTAATCGGATTTGTACTATCTGCGTTGGGTATTGTTATTGCATATGTTCAAATCATTTCAATAAAAAAAATAGCCTTAGAAACACAACGTCAAATTACTGAAAATCTAAGGCAACATAACAGTATATTAATGATTTCTGATTTATCTAAAAAAGGAGAAATAATCCAAGAGATACAGGGATATTTACGTGAAGATAAATTTGATTTGTGCCGGTTAAGGATGAAAGATTTAAAAAGTATATTAGCAAATATTGGCAACCAAGATTATTACAGTTCATTAGTTCCTAAAAAAGAATTTAAAAGCGTCTTGGAAAATTTTCAATTAGATTACCGTAATCTTTTAACTCATAATCTTACAGATAGAACAAGAATAGACAAAATACTTGTGATTGAACATTTAGAGGCATTATCATTGTTATTTCTCAATGTAGAAAACCAATTAAAAAATCGAAGAAATGATACCTGAAAAATTAAAAAAACTAATAGCCTTGCTTACTGCTAAAACTTTAGAAAAGAAAGCTATATGGAATAAGGGAAGTTATGATAATCAATTTAAATTATCATTATCAGATGGAATTGCCATTGCAGTTCACCAATGGGAGGATAATTTCCAAAACCCATTTTGGGAGGTTGTGATATTTAATGACCAGGGAGATCCAATAGAAAAATACGAAACTTCTACAGAAACAAGTAAAGAAGATTTTTCTTTATTAAAAGCCTTCCATAAAGCAGCTAACGATCGATATTATAAGGTTGAGGAAACGATGGACACACTTTTGCATTCTATTGAAAGTCAGGATGTGATAGGAAAAAAAGATGAGCTTATAACTTTTGCTCCACCTCCCGAGGAGGATGACTTGCCCTTTTAATAATTGTTTATCAATGTATCTGTGGGTGAATATTACTACCCCAGCAGATTTTTCATAATCATGACCGCTATGCTGAAATAAATGATAAGCCCGGTAACGTCAACTAACGTAGCTACAAACGGCGCGGATGATGTTGCAGGATCGGCACCCAATTTTTTTAATAATAAAGGCAACATTGATCCGGCTAATGAGCCCCAAAGCACCACCCCTATTAATGAAAAACCAACGGTAAACGCTACCAATATCCAATGCGGGCCATATAATGTAGTAAATGAGCCCAATGCAGCAACACGTATAAAACCAATTAAGCCCAGTGTTACGCCAAGCATAAGACCCGAAACTATTTCGCGACGCATAACACGCCACCAATCTACAACGGTGACTTCGCCCAAGGCCATTGCCTGTATAATTAAGGTTGACGCCTGCGAGCCGCTGTTACCCCCGCTTGATATAATTAACGGTATAAATAATGCCAGAACTACGGCTTTTTCGATTGCATGCTCGAAATAGCCCATCGCGGTAGCGGTAAGCATCTCGCCCAAAAATAAAATAACCAGCCACCCGATACGCTTTTTTACCAGCTTAAACAGGTTAATATCCAGATATGGCTCGTCTAACGCTTCTGTACCACCAATTTTTTGAATATCCTCGGTGTATTCTTCATTGGCTATCCACAAAATATCATCAACCGTAACAATACCCAGCAATATATCCTCGTCATCTGTAACCGGCAGCGCGGTACGGTTATTCATCCTGAATATGTTAATGGCTTCTTCCTGTGGATCTGTTGCCTTTAGCGCTATCAGCCTGCCATCCATCAACTGACTTATTTTGGTATCCGGGTCAACCAGTAATATCTCGCGTATACGTATATCGTCCAGCAATACGCCCTTATCGCCCAGCACATATATTACGTCAATAGTTTCGGAGTTTTTACCAAACTGGCGTATATGGGAAAGCACCCGATTAACATCCCAACTTTTTTTAACAGCAATATAATCGGGGGTCATTAAGCGGCCCACGCTGTCTTCTTTATAACCTAAAAGGGATAGGGCTTCCTTACGGTCGGCTGGCGACAGATGCAGTATCAATGCCTTCACCGCGTCGCCATGCAGCTCGCTAAATAGCGACGTACGGTCATCGGGCGGTAATTCGTTAATGATCTCCGCAATTTTATCGCCCGAAAGTTTTTTGATGATACGCTCCTGCGTAGGGAAATCCAATATGCGGAAAACGTTTACCGCACGGTTGATAGATAGTGTTTCAATAAAGCGGGGGCCATGTTCCGGAAGTTCGCCTATCAGCTCTTCAACGTCTGATATATTGAGGTTGTTCAGGTATTCCTGCAGCTGGGTATTATTATCCTGCTCCAGTAACAATTCTATTTGCTCAACCATTTCTTCCATAAAACTACCGCTTTTACATATTTTATCAATTCTGTTACCTCTCGCAAAAGTCGTTTATTTTTTCAAATTATAAGGCAGTATTTTCTGTTATCTTTGCGCAAATTTTGTTCATGGTTAATAGATCATAGTTAATGGCAAAAAGCCTGCTATGAACCATCAACCATGAACCATGAACTAAAATAAATATGGCTTTACAATGTGGTATAGTAGGTTTACCAAATGTGGGTAAATCAACTCTTTTTAATTGCTTATCAAACGCTAAGGCACAGGCGGCAAACTTTCCGTTCTGTACCATCGAGCCCAATGTGGGTGTAATAACTGTGCCGGATGAACGGCTGGCCAAACTAACCGAACTGGTGCAGCCCAAGGCAATTGTACCTAATACCATCGAGATAGTTGACATTGCCGGCCTGGTTAAAGGCGCCAGCAAAGGCGAGGGCCTGGGCAACCAATTTTTGGGTAATATCCGCACTACCAACGCCATACTGCACGTGCTGCGCTGCTTTGATAATGATAATGTTATACACGTTGATGGATCTGTTGACCCGATACGCGATAAGGAAATTATTGATACCGAACTACAGCTAAAGGATCTTGACTCAATAGAAAAAAAGATACAGAAGGTAGAAAAGATGGCCAAAACCGGCGGCGACAAGGATGCTAAAAAAACCTTTGAAGTGCTTACGGTTGTTAAGGCACATTTACTGAGCGGTAAATCGGCCCGTACCGCGCCAGTTGCCGAGGAAGACAAAGAATACTTTGCCGACCTGCAGTTACTTACCGCCAAACCGGTATTATATGTTTGTAATGTAGATGAAGGCTCGGTTAATACGGGCAATGCGTACGTTGAGAAAGTAAAAGCTGCTGTAAAGGATGAGAATGCCGGTGTACTGGTTATATCTGCGCAGATTGAAGCTGAGATTGCCGAGTTGGAAAGCTACGAAGAACGCCAAATGTTTTTGGATGATATGGGGCTAACCGAATCGGGCGTTAACAAGCTGATCAAAGCGGCTTATAAATTACTTAACCTGGCCACCTACTTTACCGCCGGCGTGCAGGAAGTACGCGCCTGGACCATTACCCAGGGTTTTACCGCGCCGCAGGCCGCAGGTGTTATCCATACCGATTTTGAAAAAGGTTTTATACGTGCCGAGGTAATAAAATATGATGATTTTGTAAAATACGGCTCAGAAGCAGCCTGTAAAGAAGCGGGTAAGCTAAGCGTAGAAGGCAAAACCTATATTGTGGAAGATGGCGATATAATGCACTTTAGGTTTAACGTTTAGCCCCCCTGCCCCCTGAAGGGGGAGTTGAATAACGAACATCGAATATTGAATAATGAAGTAATACTTCAGCGTTCAATATTCGGCATTCTTTATTCAACATTCATTTTAATCTAAAAGTTCCCCCTTTAGGGGGCGGAGGGGGCTAGGCTTTCTTCAACGTAATCACCGTTATTTCCGGCCAGATGCCTATCCTGCCTTTAAGGCCCAGGAAACCAAAGCCCCGGTTTACATACAGGTACCTGTCTTTTTGTTTGTACAGGCCCGCCCATTGTTTGTAAACATATTTAATAGGGCTCCATTTAAAACCGAATAACTCAATACCAAACTGGGCGCCATGCGTATGACCCGCCAGCGTAAGATGGATATGTTTTAAATGGATCAAAGTTTTAGCTTCCCAATGTGATGGGTCGTGCGACATTAGTATTTTAACCTGGCTATCCTCTATATCAATAAGCGCTTTATCCAGGTCGCCATGTTTATGAAAACTACCTTTGCCCCAGTTTTCAACGCCTATCAGCGTAATGCTTTGTCCGTCTTTTTCAATTTTTATGGCCTCGTCCAGCAATAATCGGAACCCAATCTTTTTATGAACATCCTTTAAAGCATTTAAATTAGCCGCTTTGGCAGCTTCGCTGGGCCATTTGGTATAATCGCCATAGTCATGATTGCCCAAAACGGAATACTTGCCCATAGGTGCTTGTAAACGCACGAAATCGGCTATCCACGGGTCCATCTCTGTAGCCTTATTGTTCACCAGGTCGCCGGTAAAGAGGATAACATCGCTATGTTGCTTATTTACCAGATCAATACCTTTATTAACCCCTTTGGCATCTGTAAAACTGCCCGAGTGAATATCTGATATCTGTGTTATAGTAAAACCGTCGAAAGCCTCGGGCAGGTCAGGAAAATATAAGGTTTCTTTATGGACGGTATAATGATGCCTGCCTTTAGTAAGTCCAAACAACAGTGCCATAAAAGGAATAGCAGCAACAGTAAGTGCAAATTCGCTTACCCAAACGCTGCGCGGCGGGAACCCCACAAACAGCCTGACCACGTCCTCTATCAGCAAAACCGGCGTACCCAATAATTTGGGTACTGCCGATAACAGCAATAACGACATCAGCCAGGATAAGGCCCGAGGGGCCTCGCCCCTTTTGCGGCCAAATATGGCAAAAACCACACCGGCAAGTATCAACAAATCAACCGACCAATAGGCCAAGTGCCAGGCCGGGTTTGCGGTTAAGGTTGTAACTGCGTTGTAAAAATAAATATCGGCAAACAGCCAAAGTACTATTACGTAGAGAACTCTTTTCTTCATTATATATAGATAGACGATTGAGAACAGCAAACATTTTAGATAGTTTAAAATAAAATCCGCGCCTCAAATATTACTCGGGCAAATATAAGAGCGGTAAAATCAATTTTATATATTTGCCCCAACATTGCTCCCGTAGTTCAATGGATAGAATGATGGTTTCCGGTACCATTGATATGAGTTCGAATCTCGTCGGGAGCACAAAAGCCGATAGCTGGATAGTTATCGGCTTTTTATTTGTTTATAATTTGTTATATGGAGAAGTTAGTGATTAACGTACCGGATGGTAAGAGCAATATTATAAAACAAGTATTGCATAGCCTTGGTGTGACTATACCTGGCTACGATATACCTATTAAAGGTGACTATAAAAAGAAACTCCTAAACGTTGCTGTTTGGCCGGAACAGGACTTGAAAGAAATTGAAGAGGCAACCAAGGCACTAAATAACTTTAAGGCCGAAGAATGGTAGTTGATACCGGCATCTTCATAGAACATCTGCGTGCCAAAGACAAAATTTCCACGACTTTATTCCAGATTGCTGACGAGCCCGAGATAGTTATTGGCTTTTTTATTTCA
The DNA here is from genome assembly GCF_039935595.1 of Mucilaginibacter sp. Lineage (GTDB taxonomy): Bacteria > Bacteroidota > Bacteroidia > Sphingobacteriales > Sphingobacteriaceae > Mucilaginibacter. The sequence goes on from NZ_JBDTJZ010000167.1 coordinate 19,137, forward strand.
GATGTAGACACTTGAATCAGCAATGAATTTTTTCATATATTCATTCCATAATTTAATATAGCCATGAAAAAAATTATACTTTGCCTGCTAGCTTTTGCAGCCATCAATAATATTAAAGCACAAGAGTTAAAATCAAAAATACCGGCCGCCAGTAGTGGCCAGCGTTTGGAACAGGATTTTGGGTTGGGCACCATATCTGTAAACTATTACCGCCCAAACACCAGGGGCCGCAAAATATTTGGCAATATTGAACCTTACGGTTTAGTATGGCGCACCGGTGCCAACAATGCAACCGTAATTAAAGTAACCGATACTGTACAGGTAGAAGGCCATACCCTGCTGCCGGGCGCTTACAGCCTTTTTAGTATACCGGGCCCAACCGAGTGGACCGTTATCTTTAATAAAAATGCAAGCCAGTGGGGCGCATACAGCTATGACGAAAAACAGGATCTGTTCAGGTTTAAAGTTAAGCCAGTTAAGTTGGCCGCCAAGGTAGAGACACTGACCATTCAGTTTGCTGACGTACACGAAGAGGATTGCCTGTTACAGGTATTATGGGAAAATACCTGTATATACCTGCATTTAAAAACCAGTGTAAACAACCGCGTTTTTGCCAATATACAGGAAGAGATGAAGGGCGCAACAAAACCATATTACATGGGTGCTATATGGTGCTATAACCATAACCGCAACTTACCACAAGCTTTAGCATGGATAAAGGAGGCAGATAAAGCCAGCCCTAACGCTTTTAACCTAAAATACTGGCTGGCCAGGCTTCAACTTAAAACCGGTGATAAAAAAGCGGCGATAGCATCGGCCAATGAGGGGTTGAAATTGGCCCAGGCAGAAAAAAGTGCCGAGTACATCCGCATGAATAAAGAGGTGTTGCATGATGCCGGCGTCAATTAACTGATCTTGCACCCTTCAGCAACCTACCGTGTACCCATATCTTTTTAATTAAAAAAAATGCGATTATATGTCCCGTTAGGGACTACCTGTTTGTAGAAAACAGCTTGATTTTTAGCTTGTGCCACGTAGTGGCTACCCTTTTTTGAACACTATTGCCCACCTGGCAGTTTAGGGTAGAGCCGATGGCTCAATTTTTTCTCTGTTTTTTTTTGCTACAAACAGGCAGTCCCTACGGGACATAGATAGTCAAAAGATATAGGCACACGGTAGTTTTGACACGAGTGCTTAAAATAGTTATTTCGCTTTTATCGCAGAATTGTAGCATTATACAATTATCATCCTCTGGAAGCCCAGGGCCAACATAACCCGCCATTATTCCTACGGATTTTTACCAGAGCCACAAACTCCAGTGCCAGACCCAAACCCATAGTAACCCCCGTTACAAAATCAGGCAGGTGATAATAGCGGCTTATAACAGGTGTTGTAGTCACCGTTAGCAAGCCTATAATTAGATACGGCAATGCCGCTTTCGGAAGATTTTTATTTTTCATTTGTTTCCAGTTGTTTAATTAGTTTTTCAAAATGATTCCGCATCCTGTTTAATTTTTCGGTATTCCTTTTAAACATCATTGGTCTTAATACTAACCAATTAACTAATAAAAAGGCAATAGTGATTATATACAAGGCTATTGTTGCAGCCAAACTATGAGTTGCAGGTTCATATAGGTATAACGACAAACCAACAACACAAAGAACCAATATACGCAACTGGGTTTTTTTATAATGGTATTGTTGGTTAAGCCCCGTTTGGTCAATAAACGCTAAAAACTCTCGGTTACTGCAATCGTCCAATTGGTTAAATCGTTTAAGCGACCTCAAATTATTTAATCCCAAAATTATCCAGGCAAGCGCCATCAATCCTCCACCAACCCAAGTTGTTATCATTTTGGAGTTTAAAAACATAAGTATGCCTACCATTAACATCAAGAAAAACACAGATACTATGATAGCTAACCATTTTTTTCGTACCCGCTGCGACTGAAATGTTTTTATAGAACGTTTGATATCGCCCGGTTCAGGCAGTTTGCACCTATCCGCAGTTTGCCAAATGGCTTTTAATTCATTCAAATTGTCCATATAGCTTAATTTTTTTTGATAGTTTTTCTTTGATACGATGGATCTTGACGCGGGTGTTAACCTCGCTTAATCCTACAATTGCGGCTATTTCGTTCTGCGGCACATCTTCCAGCTCTAACGATATGATGATTCGGTCAGTTTCGGGCAATGTTGCAATACATTTATATAACAAAGCCAATTTACCTTCCTGCGATACGGTTTCCGGCTCAGCCAGTTGCTCGGGTAATTCGTCAAGCGGCATTCGTTTGGCAACTTCCATAGCGCGCAGGCAATGGTTAGTTGCTATCCGGAATATCCAGGTGCTAATATGCGACTCATTGCGAAACGAAGACAGGTTGCGCCAAACCGAAAAAAACGTTTCCTGCACCAGGTCCTTGGCATGATCAGGATCATTAGTATAACCCATACACACCCTAAATATCTGCGGCGAATAACGTTTATATATCTCGTCGAAGTCCGTCATGTTACTTACTGTACAAGTTTATCATCATATTTTGCGGGGTTAGATACGACCGCTTTTATAATGTTACATATTGTTTGTGAAATATCAATTTGTACATCCATAGTCTTATCAAACCAAGTCAATAAAATTAACCTGCTGCAAACATCCCCCTAACATCAAACACCTATTTTTAGCCGAATTTATACTACACCATTTGGCCTGGATATACATCATCATAGCCGCGTTATTTGAAGCCGCGTGGACCTACTGCGTTAAGTTTTTTAAACTAAGCGATTTTAAACTGTTGGCCTGGGATAATTTTTACACCGTAAAAGGATTACTTATACTAACTCCTATAACCGGCTACCTGGTTTTCGGACTGGCCAACGCCTGGTTCTTCTCCATGGCTATTAAACAAATACCTACGGGTATGGCCTTTGCCGCCTGGACAGGTGCCAGCATTATTGCCCTTAAGCTTTGCGATATGGTGTTTTTTCATGAGTCTGCTTCTCTGCCCGAATTGCTTTTTATAACCATGATTATGGTGGGTATAATGGGTTTAAAGTTTTTCGCTGTTTAATAGATCCTACCTTATAACAGTAACGTAACCACTTAATACAGTGCCAGAAATATTGCCCAGTTTTATTAAATAGTAATATACACCCGCCGGCACTTCACTTCCTTTATAATTTCCGTCCCAGGCGTTAGGGTAGCCTCGTGATTGATAAATATTGACACCATAACGGTTATAAATATTAACCAAACATTGCGGATATGCGGCCAGATCGGGAATATTCCATAGATCATTAACCCCATCGCCATTGGGCGAAAAAGTATTGTAAATATTTACTACCGGTGCAACCTCCGTAACCGTTAACACCTGCGATTGCGGAGTTGCTGCAGCATAGGTTGTATTGCCACTTTGCGATGCGGTAATGGTGGTACTGCCGATACCAACAATATGAATTATCCCTGCTGCCGAAACTGTTGCCACTGTCGGATTGCTGCTGGTATAAGTTATTGGAGTAACGTTATTAGTACTGATAGCCCCTGCCGAAAAATCCACATCGGCAATGGTTTTATTACTAATGGGCGGGAATGTGATAACCGAAGGTAGCAACGTTGAATTAACTACCGACAGATTAAGTACAGTACTGCCGCTCCCTGACGAATTATATGCCGTAATAGTATAATCAGTAGGTGGCCATGTAGTGCCGGGTGTACCGGTTATAACGCCGGTTGTACCATCAAAAAACATACCCGGTGGCAAAGCCTTATCAATAGTATATCCGGTAAGCGTTATTTTTCTGATAGCTCGGTTAAGGCCGTCGGCAATGTATAAATTACCATCGGGACCCATAGCCAACTGGTTTAAGGTTGAAAAGCTGGCCGCCGTGCCTAATCCATCAATAAATCCCTGCGCGCCGGTGCCCGCTATGGTACTTACTACACCGGCAGAACTAATTTTCCTTATCAAATAATTCCCGGCATCGGCCACATAAATATTCCCGGAATGATCAACAGCCATACCCGTAATAATATTAAATCTGGCCGATAAGGCCGGGCCGTCGGTTGTCCCGGCAGTACCATCACCTGCTATAAGGGTAACTATACCTGCGGGTGTAATTTTAAAAACCTGCAGGGTATTGTTGATATATAAATTGTCGTTATCGTCAATTGCCAGGTCAAACGGACCAAAAGTTAATGTTGCGAAAGTAGACACCAGACCTGAAGTCAAATCAATTTTCCTCACAGCATTATTTGCTACGTCAGCAACAAAAATATTCCCGGCTTTATTTACGGCTATGCCAAATGCGCGGTCAAAACGGGCTATGGCCAATGGGCCGTCAACATATCCAAGCGTGCCATCTGTTAGCGTAGTAACTGTGCCATCCGGGGCCACCTTTCTTATTAAATTATTACCAACGTCGGTTACATAAATATTGCCTGCCGCATCGGCAGCTAAATTTCGGGGCGTAAAAAAACTTGCGGCCGCGCCTACCCCGTCAGTGGTTCCCTGATTACCGCTCCCGGCAATAAAGCTGGCTCCCGAAAGCGATATCGACTGTATAGTTGTATTGCTATAATCAATTACATCCAATTCGCCAACACCATTGTTGGTCAATCCCATGGGCGAATCCAGATTAACATTTACCGCAGCGCCTGCTGATGAACCGGCAAAGGTACTTACTGTGCCATAAATGGTTGTGGGTACCACACCCCCGCCATTATTAGGTACTAACGGAATAATAGGCGTATTTACTTGATATACTTTGGGAGTGACATAACTAACTACAGGTGCCTGCGCAAACGTTTGATAGCCACATAACCAAACAATGGATAAAAAAAATGGCCATATTTTATACATCAGTTTATCGGTCATGCACCTAAAGCCATAAAGTTAACATTTATTACAATTGGGTAAAACGGTATTGGGAATATCCCAATTAAAACAAAATACAATTAACTCACCCTAATAAAAATTCATAACCGTCAATTTTTTGTAATCTTGGAGTGCTTTTTGTTTGATAATTGGCACACTGATTAAACCGTTTCAGTTTTTTTAGTCTATTACAATAACAGCAATAAAAAAGCTGACAAAATATTTCAAACGATATGAGAAGGATAATAAAAAATTTAACACTAACAAGCTTAAGCGGACTGCTTTGTTTGTTTTTAGCCATACCCGCTAACGCGCAACACCGTGGTTCAGTTGGCGGAGGTGGTGGCGGCGGTGGCCGTTCATCCGGCGGTGGTGGCGGTGGTTTTTCTGGCGGTGGCGGCGGTGGTCGTTCTTTTAGCGGCGGTGGTAATGCCGGTGCTTCGCGTCAATCATTTGGCGGCGGTATGCAGGGCGGATCACGTCAATCGTTCGGTGGTGGTATGCAAGGCGGATCACGTCAATCGTTCGGCGGTGGTATGCAGGGTGGCTCACGTCAGTCATTCAACGGCGGCAATCGTCAAACATACGGCAATGTAAATCCCGGTGTAGGTCGTCAGTCATTTGGAGGGCGTACGCAAGGTTTGCAGGGGAACACAAGGGCTTTTGGCAACAATCGCGTAGGTGTAAATGCCAACCGTGGTGCATATAGCAATGGCAGGATTGGTGTAAATGGCTATCGTGGCGCTTTTAATGGCCGTTATGGTGTAACCAGCCGCATAACTCCTTACGCACGTAATTATTACCGTGGTGGTATAGGTAACTACGGACGCGGCTATAGCTATAGCCCATGGTCAGGACGTGGTGGCTACTTTTACAATCGTGGCTTTTATGGTAGCTCATATTACCCGCGTTTAGGCTTCAGCTTAGGTTATTTGCCTTATGGTTACTATCCATTTGATTGGGGCGGCTTGCAATTTTATTATAGCGACGGGTATTTTTATCAGAATTATGACAACCAATACACTATAGTTGAACCACCCATTGGCGCAGCAGTTAACAGCCTGCCGTCAGGTGCACAATCCATAGTAATAAATGGCACACAGTATTATGAGCTTAACGGTGTATATTATCAGCCTATAACACAAGATGATGGCAGAGTGGTTTACCAGGTTGCCGGCAAAGATGGCCAATTAGAAACCGATGAGCCCAACCTGAATGATTATAACGGCGATAATGGCGGCCCGGTTGATTACGGTCAGCCTAATGTTGCCCAGAGCCAGGGCCCGCAAATTGGCGATATAGTTACTGATTTACCTGCTGATACTCGTAAAATAAAAATAAACGGCGAAAAATTTATTGTAAGCCCTGATGACTATTATTATAAAGAAACACGCGATAGCAATGGTAGAAAAGTTTACGAAATAGTGGGCACCCCCAATGATGCCCCCGACGATAACTAATATTTAGCGAATTGAATTTATAAAGGGTGGGCATATTGTCCGCCCTTTTTTTATATAACCCTATTTGTTATTGAATATTAAACGGGTTATTCCTGGCATAATCAATTTTGGCCTCAAATAGCTCGGCCATTTTTGCGGCGCGCCATTTGGCTTCGTCCGCTTTTTCGCCGGTAAACAGCTCATCAACTGTATTATTAAAAAGCTTGAGCCAGGTGGCAAAATGTTCATGATCAACCGGTAACTGCGCATGGGGTGGAAACGGGCTGCCAAAATAAGTATGCTCCTGCAGTAACACCGTTTGCCAAAATTTATACATCTTTTCCAAATGAACGGGCCACCTATCCTGTATGCGTTCATTAAATATCGGGCCCAGTAATTTATCATCCCTTATGCGCTCATAAAAGGTGTCAACCAACAATTTAATGTCATCTATATTCAATAATTCGGATTGGCCGGGCATAATTAGTTGTAAATTAAAACAGTAACTTTTTAGTGATATTTAAGCTTACAATACTAAACAAATATATGCCTGCGTTTGTTAGTAAACTACCAAATTTTAAACACTATGGCTAAAAAAATCCTGATCCTTGACGACAATGAAGATATACTGGAAATGATGAAAGTTGCCCTTGAGGATGAAGGACACGAGGTAGAATGTATGACCGATACTGACGATATTTATAAAACTATAAGCCATATTAAACCCGACCTTTTAATTGTAGATTATATACTGACGGATATTAATGGCGGCGAATTTTGTCACCAGGTAAAAACCAACCCCCAAACGGCACATATCCCGGTTATCATGGTATCAGGCCATCAGCGTGTTTTAGAATCATTTGGTACTACTTATGGCGCAGATGTTTTTATTGCTAAGCCATTTTCTTTAGAGGATATTGTAAATAATGTGAACGATTGTTTAACTAATGCGGAGCATATGGCTCATCAGCATTAACAATTTATTTCGAACGGAAGTGAGAAATCTATACATAGATTAGTCAGTGTATAGATTTCTCTCTTCGATCGAAATGACAGAATATCTTTGTTTTATTTAATATTTAAACGGTTTACCCCCTACCATAACTTCCTGTATTTTTTCGTCGAAGGTAGCTTTAAGGCCGATATGTGATGCAGCAGTGGTCATGATATTAGCTATAGAGTGCGAATAGCCGGCTTCAACCGGGGCATTTGGTGTTTTACGGCTGCGCACACATTCCATCCAGTTGCGCACATGGGCAGATGTTAAAGCATCGCCCCCGGTATCGGCGCTCGATACTACTTTTTCTGTACTTGGCAGGGTCATTTCGGGCAATAAAACCGGTTTCATACCCATAGCAGCCGCATTTCTTGCTGTTAAGCCCCCGGCTGGTGATATTTTATTGGTATCCAGGTTAAGCTCGCCCCCGTTTGAATAATAAATTTCGGTAGGATGATCGGTACCATTATGCATACGCGCCTGAAACGATACCTGGAAACCCGTGGTCGGGTCATCCGCCGGTCCGTAATCAAACGCTGCGGTTATGGTATCCCAGCTACGGCGACCATCTTTCCATTGGTAAATGCCGCCATTCGCGGTTACGCTTCGCGGATGTTTTAGCCCGGTAAACCAATGTACGGTGTCAATTTGGTGGCTCATCCATTGCCCCGGCAAACCTGATGAGTATGGCCAAAACAAACGGAACTCTAAATATATTCTCGGGTCAAATTTTTCAAATGGCCGGTTACCTAAAAATCTTTTCCAGTCCGTATCCTGCTCTTTTAACAAAGGTACCAGATCCGGCCTACGCCATCGTCCGGGCTGGTTTACGTTCCAGGTAAGCTCAACCATGGTAATAGGCCCAAATTGACCTGACCGTATAAAATCATTAGCTGCATGGTAATTGGTACCGCTTCGTCTTTGCGATCCTATCTGCACAATACGGTCCGACGCTTTGATGGCTTTTAATGCCGCGCGGTTATCTTCCATAGTTTCGGCAAATGGCTTTTCACAATAAACATCGCAACCGGCTTTTACAGCCTCAATGGCATGGCGCGCATGTTGAAAATCGGCAGTGGCTACAAATACGGCATCCACCAGCTTTTTATCATACATCTCTTCATTATTACGGCAGGCTACAATATCATGACCCATTTTTGCTTTCCAGGCTGCCGCGCCTTCCTCACGCCTTTTGCTCCATATATCAGATACGGCTACAAAATCAAAGTTCAATTCTTTATAATGATTCATAAAAGAGGGCATATGCGCCCCCCTGTGCCGGTCAGAAAAACCAACCACACCAACGCGTACACGATCATTGGCGCCTATAATTCTTTTATAGCTTTGAGCGCTCCAGGCCACGTTTGAAACCAGGAGACCTCCCCCAGCTATAGTTGCTTTTTTAATAAAATCGCGACGAGTTTCTTCCATAATAATGTTTGATAGGTTAGCTTATATCTGTAATCGATTACAATAAAGTTAAAAACTGATTGCAGTTTTATTTATTAGATTAATTGGTTAGTAAATCTAATAAAAAAACATTCGTATTTTGAAGGGAAAAAAGAGAATTATGTATGCTATTAGGCGGCAGCCTGCAGCTTAATAGTAAATGTGGTTCCATGCCGCTCAACGCTGTCTACCTCAATTTCGCCGCCATGCTTTTTAATTATTTGGCGCACAATGCTCAAACCAAGACCCACAGATTCCTCGCCACGTATACCCTTACGGCTCGCTTTTGAAAAACGGTCAAATATAAATGGCAACAGGTCATTAGGGATGCCCATGCCAAAATCTCGTACATTAATAATTACCTGCGAGTTTAACGCCTGCAAAGAAACCTCAACGTTACTATCGCCCGAAAATTTGACCGCATTACTGATCAGGTTATCTAATACGCGCTGCATTTTTTCGGTATTTATACTACTGTATACCGGCTCTTCGGTACCAAAATATAATATATTAACCCGCTTATTGGTATGCATCTTCCAATCGTCAACCACTTTTCGTAAAAACTGGTTAACTTCAGTAGTTTCAACATCAAACTCGTTAATTTCATTATGCGCGGTCTCAAGTAAGTCGTTTATAATAGATGCTGCCTTATCGCAAGCCGATTTGATCATTTGCACGTTTTCGCGATTATCTTCATTAAGCTCGCTATCATCTTCCATAACCATGGCCAGTGTTTTAATAGCAGCCAGCGGGTTACGCAGGTCATGCGCAACTATACCTAAAATTTCGTTTTTTATAACACTGGCATTCTCAATTTCCAGGTTTTTTTCTTCAATGGCTTTTAACTTTAAAAAATTATCTGCCCGGTAGGAAAAAGCATACCTTGATATAGAAACAAACACCGTCAATAATACTAACGACGCCATGTTATTCATAAAAATCTCATTAATACTGCTTTGGTAAAAAGGCAGCAGGAAGGCAAAACATACACCTGTCACAATAGCTAAAAACAGTGTTTCTAAATACTCAAACGTAAAAAAAACACCTGTAAGAACTATGCCCATAAAATACATTACCAATGTATTACGCGGGTTATCTACAACAAAAAAAGTGGACCGCATGGTAGATAACATGGCAAACAACCCAAAGGTGATTATAAAACCCTGCAGTGTGAAAATCCGGGTTTTAAACTTTTCGAAATTTTTTATAAAATAAATGCTAACCAGGTAGACAACAGGGGTTACAGCTAATGATATCCAGTTGGCTGTATCATAATCATCAATATGTCTGATATTATCTATGGGAACTTTGTTTATAGCTATATACAACCTTAGAAATAAAGTCAATGCAAACCATACCAAGCTTAAAACTTTTACAGTTTGTAAGTTTTGGAGAACATAAAAACTCCGGAAAGATGACCGATAAGGCAGATCAATACTATTAAAAAAATGGACCCTCATTAAAATTACTAATTTGAGACGTGTAAATATAATCAATAGATAGGCATATTACTATTATCATTACATCATAACAACGAAAAAATTAAGTTAACATGTAACTTATTGATTATAAAACCCTTTTTAAAGTTAACAGGTGTAGATTAATTTAAACTTGCAGTTATTGTTTAAAATAATTAATTATCCCTTTATTTAATTATTTTGGCGGCTTTAAATATTACCATTTTCCACCATCATTAATTATGACTTACTGCTTAGGAATTAAAGTTAAAGAGGGCCTGTTAGCCATTGCCGATACCCGTATAACTTCTGGAACAGATACTACTGTAAAAAAGAAAATATCTATAGAACAAAAAGACGGTTTTTCACTTTTCATTATGACCAGCGGCCTGCGGTCGACGCGCGATAAGGCCATTGTTTATTTTAATGAGCTATTGGAAACTACCGAGTATAATAAGTTATATAAAGCTGTTAATGCATTTGGCGAGCAGGTAAAACGGGTAGCCAACGAAGATAAGGCTTCGCTGGAAAAAGCCGGCTTTAACTTTGACCTGCATACTATTATTGGCGGACAGTTAAAGGACGATTCTGAGCATAAGCTGTTTTTACTGTATCCCGAAGGCAACTGGGTTGAACTGGGCCAGGGTGCGCCGTTTATCATCATTGGCAACTCGGGGCATGGCAAGCCTATATTGAACCGTACGCTTAACGAGGATTCGAGCCTGAAGCTGGCTTTAAAGGCGGGCTTTTTATCGTTCGATTCTACAAGGGTAAGCTCTAATAACGTGGATTTCCCGATTGATGTGGCTATCTATAAAAAGGACACCTTTCAGATTACCGAACAGCGGTACGAAAAACGCGACCTCGAAAATATATCGCACCAATGGGCCGATGAATTGAAAAATGCGCTCGACCATATCAGCGAAGACTGGATGGACGTTATATTTAACAAACTACCAAATAAATAATCTATGAAATTTGATGTATTTACCGAGATGGGATATACAGTGCGGTCGGCAAGTACATTGATCTTGAACGTGCATGCCATGCGCACGCCCCACCAGGCTGTTTTAAAAGAAACATTTACCATTGATCCTTACTTAAAGACCGAAGAACTTATACCCGCCGGCACCGAGAACCGCCTGATGCGCTTTGAAATTACTGAGCCCGGAAACGTTAAGGTTACCTATAAGGCAACGGTTGATAACAGCTACACCCTCACCAACCATGAGCAGGAGGGAGATGTGCCCGTGGCCCATTTTGACCCGGCCATACTCCCCTATTTGTACCCCAGCCGTTACTGTCAGTCGGATAAGTTATACAGGCTGGCTAATAATATGTTTGGGCATATTGACAACCCTTTTGCCCAGGTAACCGCACTTACCGAGTGGATACACAAAAACGTGCAATACCTTAGCGGCTCAACCAACGCGCAAACATCGGCTTATGATACAGTTACCGAACAATCAGGCGTGTGCCGTGATTTTGCGCACCTGGGCATTGCCTTATGTCGCGCGCTAACCATACCTGCAAGGTACTTTACCGGCTACTCATACCTGTTAAAGCCTGCCGATTTTCATGCCTGCTTTGAGGCTTATTTGGACGGACAATGGATATTATTTGATGCTACCAAACTGGTGCCCCTTAATGGCCTGGTTAAAATAGCCACCGGCCGCGATGCCGCCGACACCGCCTTAGCCAACATTTTTGGCGATGTTATATTTACCAGCATGATCGTTAGCTGCACACTTGCCGAAGGCGAAACTTTTGAACCCATATTTTATACTGTCGACGGTTTTACCGGATTGTCTTATTTATAGCCCACCAACCTGCTTGTTTTGTTACGCGTAACAGTTAATGTGCAACTAATACAGTAGCAGGTTTACATTTCATATTGGCATAAATAATCTCCGACCTATAGGCTACTTTGTTTTTCGCAGATAAATATCTCCCCCAATAGATTTCATTAAAATTTCTGCACCACCGCCATTTATTTTCCCGGTTATTAGATTGCCGGCGCTCGATTTTGGTTCAACGTCAAATTCTGAATTCGCTTTGCCAAATTCAGTTTGTAACTTTACATTTGCCTTTAATGTTAAGGGCAGACCCACTTCTATGATACCCCCCACATTGCTGAAGGCCAAAGGAGTGCCTTTTTTCACCGAGTTCATATCTACTTTTATATTGCCTTTGTTTGTATGTGCCGATACAGACCCGCTGATGTTTGACATAGTGATATTTCCGGCTGCCATTGAAATTTCATGATCGCCGTTCACGTTAGCTACCTTTATATCCCCGGCAGTTAAATTTTTTAGAACCACCGAAAAATTCCGCGGAACTTTTATAACAAGATCAACTATCCTGGGTTTTTCAACCACAATTTTCACAACGTTATCCGCTTGCGAAACATCTAAATTTGAATCTTTTTTTGATGCGTCTTTCGCGTCAATATTACCGGGATTTTGATTTGAATTTATAGGATAATAAATACCTTTATAGCTTACAATTACATCGGTTCCTGAATAGCCCACGACATTTATTGTACCGTTAAAAATTTCAACATCCAATTTTCCCGCCTTTGCCGGTTCAGTTAATTTAACCGTCATTTCTTTTTTGTCCTGGCATTTTGCAGGTTTAAAGGCTATTAAAGCCAGTAAGGCAATTACTATAATTTTAATACTTCTGCTCATCATCATCTGCTTTATATTGTTTCTAACTTTTGTACGGTTTGTTCCAATTTGCGTTTACTCATATCATTCATATCCGGTTGTTCTTTCAGTATTTTTTTTAGGGACCTGACCGATTTTTTTTCCTGCAATTGCAGCATGGCATCCGCCAAAGCAATTTGCATCAGTTCTGAATCCTGGTTAACAATCGAGGCCACCAGGCCTTCCCGTACTTTGGGGTTATCTGCTAATTTAACCAACGCATCTAAGGTTACTAATCGTACGTTTTCGTTGTCATCAGTATTCAAGGTGGCAAGTAATGCGTTTATCACCTTGTCATTAACGGTATGCAACTCATGTGTGTAGTTAACGGCCTTCATACGTTCAGTAGCGGTGGGGTTTTCAAGCATGGTGAGCATAATGGTTTGTTTTTTATCATTTAATTGCTGGCTCAAGTCTTCTATTACGCTTCTTTGTGGCTTCAAAAAAAGGTACATGATCATAGCCCCTATAATAAGCAACAGTATGGAGTAGGCCCAGTTATATCGCGTCCTGTACACCAACAAACCGGTTAATTTTTTCCAGGTACTTGCAAACTGATTAGTTTGGCTATGCGCTTGCTCCAGTTCAAAGGTATTAAGCATAGCCTTAAAATTAGTTCTCATTTCCGGGCCGGTCTCAGGCACTTGCCGTATATCCAATCCTTCCCAAACCTGCTTTACCTCGTTAAATTTGGCAGTAAAGGCTTGCGAAGTGCGCTGTAAACCCTCTACCTCTTTTCTTTCAGTTTCTGAAAGGCGCCCTTGCAGATAATCCAGTATTTTTATTTCCAGATCTATATTTTCCATGGCATTTAATTTTTCTTGTATAATTTTTTCAACTCCTCTACTGCTCTAAATACTTTAACCTTTACATTACCTTCAGTAGTTTTCAATATTTCGGCAATTTCTCTATAAGGCAATTCCTGGTATTTGCTTAAAATCAGTATTTCCCGTTGGTCAGCCGGCAAACGGGAAATGGTATTTTCTAATTGTGCCCTTGCTTCGTTGTGTTCAAAGTTTTTTTCCAGATCATGTTCAATCAATTGGCTTTCGTTACCTGTAAAATCTGCCTTGTAAACCATACGGTTACCTTTTTTTGCCGAGTTTATCAGTGTATTTCTGGCTATCTGGTACATCCAGGCTCTAAAAGCCCCATCAGCCGAAAAAGTATTCCTGTTTTTAAGCATCAGGTAAAACACCGTTTGTACCAGATCCTCACTTTCAACACGTTGCCCGGTTTGGTGAAATAAATAACCAAATAAGGGTTTATGGTACCGCTCAAAAAGCAAGCTCATTTTACCGAGATCGCCGTTTTTTACCATCAGCATTAAACTGTTATCTGTTAACTGATCCAATTATTAAGTTGTTTAGCCGGTTAATTTGCTCTATTGCGCTCATCAGAAGCGGCAGTAGAACGTGACCTGGCAGATTTTACGTTTGTGTTTCCAAATTTATAACTGAAGCTAATAGCAACAGACCTGCTGGTTGATTTATTACTTGAAATATTATTAACACCGGTAGTGTTAACCGTGCCATAAAAATTATTAGTGGCAAAAATATCATTTGCCGATAAGCTCAAATTCGCCTTACCATCCCAAAGCGATTTCCTCACTCCGAAATTTACAGCATATTGTGGTTTAACTTTAATCTGACCATAAATATTCTTCGAGTTATAGTTTATTGAAGCTTCAAGGCTTATTTTTTTCGGCAACTTAAAAACCTGGCTCGAATAAAAGTTATAAGGTACCACATTGTAATCCAATAATGAATTAGATACATTTCCGTAATATTTAACATGTTGTACTGAAAAACTGTTGTTGGCCGTCCACCAGTTAGTTAAGATTACAGGAAAAGTAACACCCAAATTAAGAACGTTTTGTGTAGCCAGGTTTTCGGTAGTTACGTAGGTGACCTTAGACGGATCAACGTTTGTTCCTGCAGTTGAAGCCACAATTTTAGCATAAGTAGCCGGATCGTCAATTGCATTCTTGTAAACTTGTGCCATAACATCGTTAGTTGCGCTGTAACCCAACGAAAAAATGATGGAATGTTTTAAGGTATAATTTATACCAAATGAATTAGTGAACGAAGGTTGCAGATTTTCGTTACCTAACTCATAGCTATAAGGATCAGCAAAACTAAAATAAGGATTTAATTTACTATAAGCCGGGCGGTCAACGCGACGACTAAAAGAGTATGATATTTCGTTGTTTTTATCTATCACTTGTTTTAAAAAAACACTCGGAAACAAGTTAACATATTCATGGCTTTTATTTTGGTTAAGTGTTATTGAATTTCCGTCGGCTTTAGTGTATTCCACACGTAAACCAGCTTGTAAGGTCCATTTCGGGCTAAATTCCTTATTAAATGTACCGTATAAAGCGTCAATATTTTCCGTGTAAATAAAATGATTTGTCCTGCCGGGATCTACAGCATCATTTTTAAAATATTTAAAGTCATTATCCGAGGTTACCCAACTGCTTTTTGCGCCTAATTCAAGTTTGGCTTTATTTTTTATGGGTATTGAGTAATCTAGTTTGCCTGCCGTAATATGGTAAATATTCGGGATATCATTTGTAATGTGAAGTGGTGCTGCATTCTCCTGGCCGTTCGCGTCAAAAAAAAGTGTATTTAAACCATGCTCATAGCCACGATTATTATAAATAGAATGATCAATATCAATGGTTAACTCCCGGCCAGTTGTATCAAAAATGTGTTTAAAATTAGCGTTGAAAGTGGTATTTGCCCACGCATACTCAACAGTTGAATTGGTTTTTAGGCTACTTTGTAGTATGCCATCAGGGGATTTAATATAATCATTAATAACGGATGGTGAAGGGTTTTCAAAATGGCCATCGTTGCCGCTTATTAAAATTCCCATAGTTGTATTTTTGTCCGAAAAAAAATCTACCCCCGCCTTATAATTTAAATTATGCGTTGCAGTGACGCGATAATTATATAAGTTGTATACTGAATTACCCAACATATTAACGCTTGCCGCATTAGTTGTACCTCTGGTATTACTGAAGTTAGCGTTTCCAAACACATTAACTTTTCCCTCCCGGTTATTTAAACTGAGGCTGGTATTATATCGGGGTGATAGTCCCAGTTTTTTATAACCCAAAGCGCCGTTAGTTTCAGTTATAGCTACGGTAGGCCCAAACATAGCCCCGGTACCCGCGCTTATACTGCCATTGGTGCCGAAATTTTTGTTTTTAATACTTACAATATTGATAATGGCTTTACCGGCGGCATCATATCTTGCAGATGGGTTTGAAATTATCTCCAGTTTATCGATTTGGTCGCTCCGCATATTTTTTAAAAGGTTAGTCAAATCACTCTGCGACATATACGTTTGCTTACCATCCATATAGATCATAATGCCCGATTTGCCATTGAGCATAATATTATCACTTTGATCAATTGACACCCCCGGCGCTTTTTGCAAAAGTTCAAACACAGTGTTCCCGGTAGCAGCAATACTGCTTTGTACATTCATCACCAATTTATCGCCCTGCATTTCTATCAAAGGCTTTTGCGCCGTTATTGTTACCGACTGCAAGTCCCGGTTTATAATTGCTAATGATATTGGAGGTAAAGTGATAGTTTGACTATCAGCCGAAAGCGTAATTTTTGATGAATAATATTTGTGATAGCCCGTATATGTTGCTGATAATATATAGGTTCCACCTGCCAGTTTATCAAACACAAAGGCACCGTTATCATTGCTCAGCAAACTTTTAACAACAGTTGAATCTTGCGACCTTAATAACAACATCGTGGTAAAGCCAATAGGTTCGCTTTTTTCATTTAAAATAACACCTGTAATTTTGCCATTGTCGGTATTAGGCTGGGTTTGCGCTTTAACCACTAAATTTATGGCCAGATATATTATTAATAGTAAAATTATTTTTTTCATGATTTAATTGATAATAGCTGCAATTCACCAGGGTTGCCGACTTAGCCTTGATGAATGGTTTTGTGAGTGATTACACCCAACCAGTGATGAGGTTACATTTCTTTAAAAATATTTCGGGAATACTCAAAAAAAAGCCGCCCGTAATTACTTTCGGGCGGCCATCAATCAGTTTATGGAAAAACCGGCAACTATTAAAAAATGTCGCAATGTGAATACATATAACAATGCATGAGGTTACGACGATAATATACAGGATTTATCCCTGAGGGTCACTGTTTAAGTACGTAAGTGCTTACCCCGTATAAATACCAAAGCCATAAAAGCCCCTAAAAAGCCAAGCGCCGCGCTGATACGCATAATATTGGCATAGGCTGCAATGAATCCGGCTTTATAAGCTTTTGCAATAACAGGTTTATTGGCGGGGCTGATTGCCGCGGGTACTTTGGCGTTACCCAGGTCGGCGGTTTGCTGCATAACGGTTTGTTTATCTTTGGCATTAAGTGTAACGGTTTTTAGTTGCTGCTGTAAAGCTCCCGAAAAAAACAGCACGGCCAGCGCGCCAAATATGGCGTTAGCAAATACACCGGATATACGCGTCATGGCATTATTAATACCCGATGCCGTTCCCGAAAAATGCTCATCAACCGACCCCATTACCGCGGCGGTAAGCGGGGCCACGGTTAATGACATGCCCAACCCCAACACCAGCACCCCGGGGAAAAACGTTACCCAATAATCAGGCGGACCGGCGGTTTGTTTAATAAACGACAGAATGAGCAACCCTGCCCCGGCAATGGCGGGGCCGAAAATTAAAAACAGCCGCGGGCCATACTTATCTGCCATACTGCCTGCAAAGCGGGCTATAGTTACCATCAGCACCGTAAAAGGCAAAAAGGTAAGGCCCGATTGCAACTGGCTATATCCCTGCACCTGCACCAAATTAAGCGACATGAACAACATACCTGCCCCCAATCCGGCATATAAAAAGAAGGTGAGCAAATTTGCCCCGCTAAAGGTTGTGTTGGCAAATAAACTTAACGGCATCATGGGGTGGCTGCTCTTTATTTCTATCACTATAAAAACAACCAGGAACATTAAACCCAGCGCCAATGAGCCATAAGCTTGTAAGCTGCCAAAGCCAACGGCAGGTATACGCAAAAAGCCAAAAGTTAGTAAGGCAAGCCCCGCAGCTATGGTAACGGCCCCGGCAATATCAAGTTTGTTGTGATTGCTTTCGTCTTTTATCTCCTTTACTTTAAAACCCAGCATGAGTAGCGTGGCCAGGCCAATAGGTATATTGATAAAAAATATATAGCGCCACAGGCCCGCGTCGGCAAGGGCACCGCCCAGTATGGGGCCACCCATAGTTACTACCGTGGTAAAGGCCGACCACGTGCCAATAGCCTTACCCCGCTGCTGCGCGTTGATGGATGATGATATCAATGACAGGCTACCCGGTATCATCAATGCGCCGCCAACGCCCTGCAAAACTCTAAATATAACCAGTAGCGTAACACTTGCTGCCAATCCGCACGCTGCCGAGCCTATAATAAATATTAAAATGCCGGCCATAAATACCTTTTTTCGCCCCAGTTTATCGCCCATGGCACCACCAATTAATATCAGCGAGGCCAGCATGAGCAGGTAGGCGTTGAGTATCCAAAAAATGTCGGCGCCGGTAGCTTTAAGGCTTTGTTGTAAGGCGGGTAGCACCACGTTTAGGGCGGTAGCATCAATAAAAGCCATAGCCGAAGCCAGGATGGTTGATACCATTATCCATTTGCCGGCGGCGCTGTTTAACGAAACTGTTGCCATAACTTGCTGGGGTTTAATTTTAAACCGTGTACAGGTAAACCTGTTTGCTTAAAGTTATAAAAGTAAATGGTTTAGATAGGAAAACTAAATAATCACAAACGGCAATTAAAATTCCAGAAACACGCCCCCTTCAAAATAAAATATAGAAGCTGCATTATAAAGTCTGGCTGAAATTGACGGCGGTAATTGATTTTTTACGATAGCATAGGTTGGTGTCAGTTCAAACATAAAGCGCCCAACTTTATATTCAAACGGAACTGATAATTCAAAATCTAATAATTCAAATTGGCTTAATTTACTGATATATGCCGAAATAATTGGATTTGCCTGGTTGGCGCTTAAGTTACCCCCTCTTATTTTTTTAGTGTTAATTAAATATGAATCATAAAAATTTTCCGTGCCTGCATTGACCGTTATAGTTGGAGAAATCGTTAATTGATCTTTATCGCCAAAAATTCTTTTCAATAAAAAATCATGCGATATATCTAAGCTCACAATTGCATCGTTGTTAATTTGCCTGTCGTTAATATTATAATCAACACTTAATGACGGACTGATTATATCACCAATATCATAAGTTATATTGCCATTAATGATGCTTGATATGGAAGATGCAATTTGCGTTGATGTTGAGCCATAAAACATTTTTGTGAAGCTTGCGCCCCCGGAAAGGTTATCCGTAATGTCAAAGTTATAGCCACCCGAAAGTTCTCCCCCATCTATTTTACCCTTCTTTTTCTTAGGATCGTAATAAAGGCTGCCCGAAAAAAAAATGCCATTACTAAGTGTATACTTTATTTCGGGCATAATCAATGGCGTTGTTGCAGTATCGGCCCGGCCATAAAAAACAAAGTTGTTTACAAACTTGCTCCCTATTTTAAATGTGCCGTTATCTGCAGTATTTGATTTTTCGGTTTCTGTTTTGTTTTCAATATCCGGTATGGCTACTGTTTGGCTAAATGCTTTGCATGAAAAAAGAAGCAAAAAAACAATAGTAAATTGTTGTAGAGGTTTAATCATAATAGGGGCTTATTTATATAAAGGTATTTAAAATTTAACAAACCTCATGAATGATTTTTGGGCAGAAAAATTCGTGAATAATCATTGAATTGTTACAAAAAATGACCTTTTTTGTAACAAACCGCAATTCAATTTAATTAATAAACTTTTCATTAAATTAAAAAAATGCCATTTTACAGCCATTAAAGTAAAATATATTGCAATAAATTCATTAAAAAATTACCCTGAAAAAAAAATTAAAAACAATGTAACATTGTTGATATAAAAATTGTATATTTATAATACCAATTTAACCAGAGAGGAATCTTGATATGAAAAATGTATTTCTAGCAGCTTTGTTGGCCCTGGGCCTGACAACTGTAAAAGCCCAATGCCCTATCAACGAAATTTTAACTACCCGCGATATACAGGTGGTAGCCAACATGATTGAAAGCAATACTGATTGTATTAAACAATCATTAACGCAAAACCCCGAGTATAAAACGCTTAAAATGTATGTAGACCGTTTATATAATGGTGCCAGGCCGTGGGTATACCATACCTACCCTGCAAAAGAAAAACTGTTTAATGACTTTTATGCAAAATGGGGCAATGAATATCCTACCCTACGGTCAGCGGCTCCAACATCTGACGAGTTTAAGAAAGATGTAGCCGCCATGGTAGCTACCGACCCTGAATTTTTTAAACAAAACAAAACTACCGATGTACCGATACAATACAAACAATGGCTGTACGTACAGGATCTGAAAAAACGGTATGGCGAAAACAAATTATTGAGTTTAACAAATGCAACTGCTAAAATTGCCAACCTGCAAGTGGTTAACGATAACTACGCAGGCAATTGGTAAGTACGATAAATGACTATTGGTTTTTAAAACATCCGCCAGGGACAGGCGGGTGTTTTTTTTAGCCCCATCCCTAAACCTTTTGTAAGGTAGATGAGTTTGTAAGCCTTTTTCTAAGTAAGTATCTCGGCAATTTCATCATAGCCTTTATCGCGGGCCAGGTCGGCAGGTAGTTTGCCGCCTTCCATGCGCACATTTACTTCGGCGCCGCTTTCTAACAGTATGATCAGCATTTCAAGGTTACCGTATTGTGCCGCGGCATGTAAAGGCGTACTGCCTGCTTGCTGCTTTACATTAACCTGTGCGCCGCTTTCAATAAGCAAGCGCAAAATATTGGTATAGTTACCCGCCGCGGCCGAGTGTATGGGATATACATTAAACCCGTTTTTTGAGGGCAGGTTAACATCGGCACCCTTTAATACCAGCAGACGCGCCACCTCGTACTGACCAAAATAACAGGCCAGGCCCAGGGCGGTAAAGCCATCGCCGGCATAATCATCAATTTTTTCGGGATGAGTGGTTAGCAGGTGCGCCACGGTATTAAACTGACCGGTAGCCGCCGCTTCAAACAGGCTTACATCATCAACACAGGTTAGCAATACCTCTGTAATTTGAGGCATTTTATAATAGCACGATAGCATTAGCGGCGATACCTGGTGCGAGGTAGGCATGGTGGCCAGGGCCGGGTTTTGCAGCAACAGGTTTGTTAGCCCGTTTACATCACCATTGGTAATGTATTCTTCCAGTTTTTCCATGCTCATATTCCAATATTACTAAAAAATTAAAAATTCTGCCAAATAAGTTGTTTAATCTATTAACTTTATATTTGTGCTTTACTATGCACTTTACTAATGCCGATAAAAGGAAACCAGTTTAAAACCAATAATTTTAAGGAAGAAAATTTACCCCGACAAACATCGGCCAAGGCAGAACGGGAGCGCCCGCTTAAGCAAAAGGCCGAAAAAATGCCCGCTTTTGATTTGCACGATGGCAGGCTGATAAAAATTATAGGTTTATTTTTCTTTATAGCTTCTGTATTTTTCTTTATAGCCTTCACCTCGTACCTATTTACCTGGCAGCAAGATCAGAGTTATGTATCTGCCGCAAACGGCGGCTGGCACAACCTGTTTAAAACACAGCAGGAATTGATTGACAATGGCATTAAGGACCCTGTGGTTGATAACTGGCTGGGCAAGTTTGGCGCCTTACTGGCCAATCAATTTATATTTGAGTGGTTTGGCGTGGCCTCGTTCATTTTTATTTTTATATTTTTTGTGATAGCCTACCGTATGCTGTTTAAAGTGCGGTTATACGCCTTAAACAAAACTTTGGGCTATGGTTTGTTCGGTATTGTTTTTACCTCGATAACTATTGGCTTTATACACGGCTTTATTAGCGATTACCCCCATTTTTTAGAGGGTCAGTTTGGTTATTGGAGCGTATTGTTGATGAACGCGCAAATTGGGCAGCCAGGCACCGGCGGATTGCTGGTATTTGCCGCCCTAACGGTACTGATTATAGCTTATAATATTGATTTTAAGCTGCCGGCCCGCAAGGCCAAACTCATGACCGAACCCCTACCTGTTGGCGATATTGTGCCCGAGCCTGTCGACCTGGTAGATGAAGAGATATCGTTACCTGTTGAGTGGCCCAAAGGCGTTAATACGGTAAAAGCCGAACCTTTAAAAGGCGAAGAACTGGTGCCCGAGCCGCTATTTCATGAACCGGTAGTTTTAACTCCGGGGCCTGTTTTTCATGATGCCGATGAGGGCACCGAGATACCGTTGACTATTGAAACTGAAAGGCCAAACCCGATTTCGAACGTAGAAAAATCAGACGACGAAAAAGCAAAGGCGCTGGTTGATGAGTTTGGTACTTACGACCATACGCTGGAGCTGGCATCCTACAAATATCCGCCGCTTGAATTGCTGGAGAATTACGGATCGAACAAAATATCGGTAAACTCGGAAGAACTGGAAGCTAACAAGAATAAAATTGTTGAAACCCTTAACCATTACAATATTGAGATAGATAAAATTAAGGCTACCATTGGCCCAACGGTAACTTTGTATGAAATTATACCTGCGCCGGGTGTCCGCATCTCTAAAATAAAAAACCTGGAAGATGATATTGCTTTAAGTTTGGCTGCCCTGGGCATACGTATCATAGCGCCTATGCCGGGTAAGGGCACCATTGGTATTGAGGTGCCTAACCAAAACCCCGAAATGGTTTCTATGCGGTCGGTACTGGCTACCGAGAAATTCCAGAATACCACGATGGACCTACCCATCGCCCTGGGCAAAACCATATCCAACGAAGTCTTTATTGCTGATCTGGCCAAAATGCCCCACCTGTTGGTTGCGGGGGCAACGGGTCAGGGTAAATCGGTGGGTATAAACGCTATTTTGGTATCGTTACTTTATAAAAAGCACCCGTCCGAGTTAAAGTTTGTACTGGTTGACCCTAAGAAGGTAGAGCTTACGCTTTTCCGCAAGATAGAAAGGCATTTTTTAGCCAAGCTGCCTGATGAGGCCGACGCTATTATTACCGATACCAAAAAGGTGGTAAATACGCTTAATTCGCTTTGTATTGAGATGGACCAGCGGTATGACCTGCTTAAAGACGCGCAGGTGCGTAACCTTAAGGAGTACAACCAAAAATTCATCAACCGCAAAATAAGCAACCCCGAAATACACCGCTACCTGCCCTTTATTGTGTTGGTGATTGATGAGTTTGCCGACCTAATGATGACCGCCGGTAAGGAAGTGGAACAGCCCATAGCGCGTATTGCGCAGTTGGCACGGGCCGTGGGTATACATTTGGTTATTGCCACACAGCGGCCATCGGTAAATATTATTACGGGTACTATTAAGGCCAACTTCCCGTCCAGGCTGGCGTTTAGGGTACTGTCTAAAATAGACTCGCGCACCATATTGGATACCGGCGGCGCCGACCAGTTGATTGGTCGTGGTGATATGTTGTTCTCTACCGGTAGCGACCTGATACGGCTGCAATGCGCCTTTGTGGATACGCCGGAGGTAGAAAGGATATCCGACTTTATTGGCAACCAGCGCGGCTACCCTACCGCCCATTTACTGCCCGAATATGTAGGCGAAGGCGAAAGCAGCGGCAGCAAAGATTTTGACCCGGACGACCGTGACCCGATGTTTGAAGAAGCCGCGCGTTTAATTGTGATGCACCAGCAGGGATCAACCTCGCTGATACAGCGCAAGCTAAAACTGGGCTACAACCGTGCCGGCCGTATTATTGACCAACTGGAATCCGCAGGTATAGTGGGGCCGTTTGAAGGTAGCAAAGCACGGGAGGTACTATATCCTGACGAATATTCGTTGTTACAGTACTTAGAAACTTTGGAGAATAAGGATTGATTTAAACCTTTAAATTAATAAACACTCTATTAAACACCGCCTGTCATTTCGACCAAAGGGAGAAATCTATACACATGCAAGTGCGCTAACCAATGTATAGATCTCTCACTACGTTCGAGATGACAGTCAGGAAAAACACACTATCAAACCACCTGTTTACCACTATGAAAAACATTATCTACACCCTTTTATTTATCAGTTTATCCATTAACGCCTTCGCTCAAAAAGATGCGCAGGCAAAAGCTATTTTAGGTCCGGTGAGTCAGAAATATCGCTCCTTCAACGCCATAAAAAGCGATTTTACGTTTACGCTGGATAATGCGCAGGCGGCCATGAAGCTAACCCAAAACGGCACGCTGATAACCGAGCCTAAAAGCAACCGCTATAAAATAATTTTATACAGTCAGGGTTCAACAACACAGGTAGAGCAGGAGATCATCAGCGATGGCAAAACCCAGTGGGTATATAACCGCGATGATAAAGAAACACAGGTAAGCACCACCGGGCATAGTAACGACGACTTTAACCCCGCCCAAATTTTTACCATTTACGAGCATGGCTATAAATACCTGTACACCGGCGACCAAAAAATAGCCGGAAAGGTTTGCCAGATGATTGACCTTACCGCCGAAAACACCCAAACCCCCATTTTTAAAGTGCGGCTGGGTATTGATAAGGTCCAAAAACAAATTTACAGCGCCCTGGTATTTGATAAAAACGGCAACAGGGTAACCTACACTTTAAAAACCTTTACCCCCAACCCGCCGGTAACCGCAGCGACATTTACTTACGATGCCAAAGCACATCCGGGTGTTGAGTTGGTGGATTTACGATAGCTTAAAGCGAAAAGCAGAAGGCGTAAAGCACTTTACCTCGCTTTCTGCTTTGGTCTTTCAGCTTTCAGCTTAAAAAGTTAAATTTACAATCCGATGCTCACCCTCACCACCCATACGCTCGAAAAACTGGAACTGCTGTTAAAAACGGCGGGGTACAAAGTGCGGTATGAAAAGGGTAACTTTAAAACCGGGGCCTGTTTGCTTCAAAGCAGTAAGATCATTGTGATAAACCGTTTCTCCAATTTAGAGAGCAAAATACTGGCCATTGTTGACCTGGCCCGCGATTTGGAGATAGACTATAACCTACTCGACGAAAAACAGGTGGCATTTTTACAGCAGATAAAACAAACCAAACTACAGCTTTGACAGTAACTTTTTTAGGAACCGGGACCTCGCAGGGCGTACCTGTAATTGCCTGCGGCTGCGAGGTATGCACCTCTGATGACGCGCGCGATAAAAGGCTGCGTTCGTCCATTATGGTTCAGGGCGATAAAACGGTGGTTATTGATTCGGGGCCCGATTTTAGGTACCAAATGCTGCGCGAAAAGGTACAGCACCTGGATGCCATAGTATTTACCCATGAACATAAGGATCATGTAGCCGGTTTGGACGATGTGCGGGCGTTTAATTATAAGCAAAACTCGGCTATTGATGTATATGCCGAAGAGCGTGTACAAAAGGCTTTAAAAAACGAGTTCCATTATATATTTGCCGAATTTAAATACCCCGGCATACCGCAAATAAGCATTAATACTATTACCGGCGAACCCTTTAACATTGGCGAAATCACCTTCAATCCTATTGAAGTAATGCATTACCGTTTGCCGGTAAAAGGTTTCCGTATTAATGATTTTACCTATATAACTGATGCCAAAACAATAACCGAAGCGGAGATAGAAAAAATTAAAGGCAGCAAAATACTGGTAATAAACGCACTGCAAAAGCAAACCCATATATCACATTTCACCCTCGAAGAAGCGATAACCTTTGCACGCGAAATAGGTGCCGAACAAACCTATCTTACCCATATCAGCCACCGTTTGGGCAAGCATGAAGATATATCAAAAGAGCTACCCGCCGGCGTTGAGCTGGCTTATGATGGGTTAAAATTGGAGATATAATTTTTTTTTACCATATTACCTACAACCTTAGTTATTTATTTATATTTGTTTTAGCGGTAGTTTTTTGACCGGCATAAACCTATAATAATTAACCATCACGATGAATAGCAGAATTTTGGGCTATATGCTGTTACCGTTTTTATTATTTAGCTTTTTGATGGCCGGAGCACAGGCTATAGCCGACAAAAACTTAAGGGGAAGTTTATCCCTTTTAAAAGCTGTACACGAGATTAGGCCCATAGAAAAACTATACCTGCAAACCGATAAGCCCTACTACACCACCGGCGATACCCTGCGGTTTAAAGCCTATTTATTGAATGCCGATTACCTCACGCCGTCTGAGCGTAGCGGGCTATTGTACGTGGAACTGGACGGCGGGGATGGCAAGAGCGCCAAACGTATCATGGTACCTGTAGAGAAAGGCCTTGCCTGGGGCGATATAGCTTTGGATAGCAAAACCATTCCGGATGGCAGCTATACCCTGCGGGCCTATACCAACTGGCAGCGCAACTTTGGGGAAGACTACGTATTTAAAAAGGAAATAACCGTAGCCGCTATTAAAGGCGACGTTTTATTGGTAAAAGCAGGTTTTGCGCAAAAAAATGAAAAAGTAGAAGGTGTATTGCAATTTACGTCGTTAGATGGGCACGTGCGGGCATTGCAGGATATGCAGCTAAAGGTAATGAATAGAAGGAAGAACCTGTCGAAAGATAAACTGACCACCGGAATAGACGGCACTGTGAAAGTAAACTTTGATGTACCGCAGGGAGCGAATATTAACGATCTGTTTATCAAAGCTCAAGAAGTAAGCAAAGCCACCGCTGACCTTACCGAACTAATCATACCCATAACTATAAACAGACCTGAGAATACAGACATACAGTTTATGCCCGAGGGCGGCAGTCTGGTAGCAGGTATACCCGCCAAAATAGGCGTAAAAGCCATAGCCGAGGATGGCAAGGGGACGAACATAACCGGAACCATAACCGACAGCAAACAACAGGAAGTAGCCCAATTTAAAACCACCCATGCCGGTATGGGCAGTTTTACTTTTACGCCAAAGGCGAATGAGGCCTATACCGCCAAAATAACCAACAACACCAAAACCTATACTTTACCAACAATAAACCCAACAGGCACAACATTAAAACTAACCCAAACAGCAGACTCGATACAAATAACAGTAAGCGCAACCAATCCAACAATTCCAACCACCTACTACCTGATAGGCCAATCGCGAGGCGTAGTATGCTATGCGCAAACCATTACCCTGAATAATAATCAACAAATCAAATCAGCAGCAACAAATCAGTTCCCGACAGGGATAGCCAGGTTTACCTTGATAAACAGTAACCACGAGCCCATTAACGAGCGACAGGTGTTTGTAAATCATAACGATGAGTTAAATATCAGTATAGCTACCAATAAACCAAGTTATACTATACGCGACAGCGTAGCCTTAGCCATCATGGTAAAAGATAAAGACGGCAAACCGGTGCAGGGCAACTTCTCCTTAGCGGTAACTGATGACAGTCAGGTAAAAACCGACAGCTTGTCAACCAATATCCTATCCAATATGCTACTCACCTCGGACCTAAAAGGGAACATAGAAGACCCAAACTATTATTTCATCAACCCGGAAAAAAAAGAACAAGACCTGGATAACCTGCTGCTGACCCAGGGATGGGTGGGGTATAGTTGGCCAGAGATATTTTACCCCAATAGTAACCCAATAAATTACCAGCCCGAAACGGAGTTCACCATAACCGGTAAAGTGACCAATGTTTTTGGTAAAAAAATAGAAAAATCAAAAGTGACGCTGCTTTTAAATAAACAATTTACTGTAGCTGATACCTTAACAGATAAATTGGGGCGGTTTACGTTTAAAGGTCTGTTCCCGCTTGATTCGGCAGTTATAAATTTGCAAAGCCGCAACAAGCGCGGAAAGGAATTTAATGTAGGCATAGAGGTAGATGAATTTAAGGCACCTGAATTTAAACCCACCTTATTACAAGCACCCTGGTGTGTAAACAGCGATAGTTTATTACTTAAAAACACGCAAACAAAAGCGGCGCAATTACAAGCCATAGCAAATTATAATGGCGAGGGAAGGATGTTAAAGGAAGTGATTATAAAAGACAAGCGAATAATAAAGGACTCGAAAAACCTCAATGGTCCGGGCGAGGCGGATGAAATACTGGATGAAGATTTTATGCACCAGGCAAAGCACCAAAGCCTGTACGATTTATTGGTGGCAAAATATAAAGACCTTTTTGAAAAAGAAATTTACCCCGGCGGCAGGTTTGCTTATCATTTAAAACGCCATTCTGTCCATTTGGTTATAGATGGGATATTTATTGAAAAGTTTAGATTACCGGTAGCCGACTACATGGACTACTTAGCTGCCGATGACATTAAGGGTATCGAAATAATGAACAGTACCAAATACGCAACGGCCTACGAGCCGGACTACGCTCATATATTAGTCGCGGCTCCTGAAAGGTCTGTACCTATATTTTTAGAAATTACCACATACTCTGGCAATGGCGCCTTTTATAAAAAAACACCTGGTATTTATTTGTATCGGCCCCTGCCTTTTACCCTGCCCAAACAATTTTACAGTCCCAAATACACGATTGATAGCAAAAAAGTGGCTATGGGTACTGATTTGCGCTCAACTATTTATTGGGAGCCTAATGTTATCACCGATAAAGACGGCAAGGCAACCGTTAATTTTTATAGCGCGGATAAACCATCAACATATAGCGTTATTATGGAAGGGGCAACTTTAGATGGTGGCTTGGGGTATAAACAGCAAAAAATAAATCTTTCATCAAAATAACGTTCAAACTAATTTTTTGACAAAAAAAATGGCCCCGGATTTCGGGGCCATTTTTGATATTAGTAACGTCTGTGGTGACGTACAATTACTCGTCTGCGTATAACTCTTTCGCGAACAACTCTATGGCGTACATAGGGCCTTCTGTATACATGGCGCCTGTAAACTACTACCGGGCGACGATGTTCTACGATTACGGTACGGCGCGGCGGCGGTGTACCAACGTTTACCCCTACCCTTACCTGAGCATTTGCAGCCTGAAATGTGCAGGCCATTATTAATGCTACTATTGTTAATTTAATTGCTTTCATAGTGTTAGTTTATATAATAAATAACGCTTATCGTTATTGTACATCTATGACAATCAACCCAACAAATAGTTTAAAAAAAACCATAACCAACCCCTTAATTCCCTATAACTACCTATTAATCATGTTCATAAAAAACAAGCCTGTTGTTCATTTGCTGCAAGCGGTCATTTAATAGCTCAACCCGTTGCAGCAAATGGGTTATGGCCTCAATACCGGCAACATTAATTTCGAGCTCGTTATGCAGCCGTATCATTTTTTCCAGCTTTTGCAGTTCGCTTTCGGGTATAAAGGTTTGTTTATCAACCTCAGTAATTGTTACCAGCCCCGCCTCATGTAATGAATGGATAAACGTATCTTCCACATGATGATAAACACAAAAATCGGTTATCGTAATTAAATGCTTTGTTGCCATAACTTTTGGTTTTATTGGTTAGGACTTAGCTATTTCTTCAAATAGCTTTTTCTGATGATCGGTTAAGTTGGTAGGTATTAGTATATCATAAGTAAGATACAGGTCTCCAAATTCATCGGCCTTTTTATATACCGGGAGGCCCTTGCCTTTAAGCTTTACTTTGGTACCATTTTGCGTTTCGGGCTTAACTTTCACCTTTACCTTTCCGGTTAGGGTTTCGGCAGTTATTTCGCCGCCCAGCACGGCTGTATACAGGTCGAGCTTAATGGTTTTATACAAATCGCTGCCTTTACGTTTAAACCGCGGATCCTCGTCCACTAAAAATTTTATAAACAGATCGCCCGCTGGGCCACCGTTTACACCGGGGCCGCCATGCCCGGTAATTTTAATGGTTTGCCCGTTCTCAATCCCCGCAGGGATAGTTATGCGGATGTTTTTACCATTAACGGTAAGCGTTTGCTTATGTGTTTCGAGCGTATCAATTAAGTTAAGCTGCAATTGCGCGTTAAAATCCTGCCCCCGGTAGCGCGATTGCCGCCCCCCTCCTGCCGCTTGTCCGCCAAACATGGATTGGAAGAAATCAGAAAAATCTCCGCCGCCGCCAAAATCTTCAAAGCCGCCGCCCTGCCCGCCATAGTTGTATTGCTGGCGGCCCTGTTGCTGCTGTTGCCTGGCCTGTTGTTCGTACGCTTCGCTATGCTGCCAGTTTTCGCCGTATTGGTCGTACTTTTTGCGCTTTTCGGGGTCGCTTAAAACCTCGTTGGCTTCATTTAGTTGCTGAAACTTTTTGTTGGCTTCGGCATCATTCGGATTAAGGTCGGGATGGTATTTTCGCGCCAGTTTGCGGTAGGCGTTTTTAATATCCTTCTCCGACGCCTTTTTGTCAACCTCTAAAATTTTATAATAATCAATAAAGGGCATAATGTTTAGTTGTTATTACTAAACTTAAAGATACAATAATAGTTTTAAGCCCCCTCTAAATCTCCCCCGGTTGGGGAGACTTTTTTATTTTCAATTAAAGCCCTCCCTCCCGGCTACCGTGTACCCACATCTTTTGACTATCTATGTCCCGTTAGGGACTACCTATTTGTAGTCAAAAAAACAGAGAAAAAATTGAGCCATCGGCTCTACCCTAAACTGTCCAGGTGGGCAATAGCGTTCAAAAAAGGGTAGCCACTACGTGGCACAAGCTAAAACTCAAGCTATTTTCTACAAATAGGTAGTCCCTAACGGGACATGTCATTAAGTTAAGGAAAACAGAAGCTTAAATAATATCGAATAATGAATTTTGAATATCGAACATCGAAGTTTTAACTTCATTATTCGACATTGGACATTCTGTGTTCGATATTAAAATGGGACTCCATACCTTAACTTAACGATATTGCCCTAACGGGACATATAATCACATTTTTTTAAATTAAAAAGATGGGTACACGGTAGCCCTCGCGGGGAGGGTTGGATGGCGTCTACAGATCCGTAACCCGGGTATGGCTGCGCTTAACGTAGTTGCGTATATCCAACACTATACCGGCAAAAATGTACATGATAAGCGGAAAACCTACGGCTAAAAATGAGGAGTAGATAAAAAACAACCGTATTTTGGATATAGAAACATTAAAGCGTTCGCCAAGATAAGTACAAACCCCAAAAGAATATCGTTCAAAAAAAGTGATCACCCGTTGTAACATATCAAACCAATTTTAGTATTTTATTACCAACGCTGCATTGCAGGCATTTCTTATAATTGCAATAATAGTTTTTTAATTCCAATAATGCCTGACTTTCAAAAGCAGAATTGGCTTTTATGCCCAATGAGTCAAAATCAGCAACTATATTGTTCTGCTCGCCCGGCAAATTTTCTAATAGCTTAAGGCTCCTATCCATAAAATGCTGCAGCTGGTGCTGCTTGCCATAACTAAACAAAAATAATACCAATGTATTTAAAAGTAATACATCAATGGAGGCCGCGCCCAGGTTTTTTGACGAAGGTTTTGATGGTTTATCAAAACGGAAATGATCATCCCAATAAGGGTTAACTTTAATATCGGCAAACAGGTTGCGCAGGCCGGCCACGTCTCGCGTATCTAATACTTTTGACAGCAGGTGATTGGAGTTTACAATAAGCGCGGCGAACTGTGCCAGCCTTATGGTTGGAAAGTTTTGGGGCCGCAGCCGCATAAACTTCCATAAATGGGTTTCAATAGGTTTAAGACTGTACTTTTTTTGCAGAAACTGATACTCGGTTTTTAATTGCTGTGGATAGCTATCCTCAAAATCATCATTTAAAAACCCGGCCTGTCCAAATATCAAAGCTTCAATTTGCAGTGGGTTGTTTTTATGTTTGGCGAGAATATTTTGCGGCAGGCTTTTAGCCATCAGTTCAAAAGGCACGGCATTTACTTTAAAGCCAAAATTGGCCGCCAGATGCTGGTAAAAAGTTTCTTCCCAGTCGCCGCGGTTGGTTTGCAGACTTTGGCTCACAACTTCGGCCCGTTTTTCCAGTCGCTCAATTAATATACGGGTAAACCAGGTGCGCAGGGTAAAATCATCAACGTTGCGGATGCTGTTTTCGCAGGGGATGATGGTTTGGTTACCAAAAACCAAGGTGTGGTATCTTTGATAGAGTTCAGCCGGTATGCGGTCCTTTAATTCCAGCGTAGGTACCCGGCGGCCATCTGCCAAAACCAGCGGCACGTCATCACGGTAAACAACATGGAGTATTACATTATTATAAGCGCTATCAGTATTGTGGTTATGCTTTTGCCAGTCGGATGAGGAAAGGTGCAGCTCTACATTCCCGGCCCAGGTGGTATCGCCAATTTTAAGCCTGGCGTTATGAAAATCGGGGCCCGAATCGGTGTTATGCAAACCAACCGAATAAATTTCAATAGCATCGCCTGTGGTAGTTTGTAGCCCGGCGCGGTCAAACAGCCGGAACTTCCACACGTAATGCAGGAAATCTTCAGGGAAAAGCATATAGCAAGATAGGGAGACTTTGAAATAAAAACAAACCTAACTGAGCATTATGTGAGCGTAGTGCCTGATTGCGGTTGCTTCGCAGAGGTATTATAGTCTCAAAATACAACATCGTCCGCTCATGGCCGCGGAGGCCTAGTTCTTTTTCCTTAGAGAGGCTGTTGCGCAACTAACAAGGTGTTGATAACATAGCTTGTAT
>NZ_JBDTJZ010000168.1:0-11688 GCF_039935595.1 Mucilaginibacter sp.
GATCATATTAAATTTCAACTTTACCCTGCCGGGCATATTCCGGGCGCATGTTCTGTTGAGATAATGTGTTACGATAAGACCATCGTTTTTTCGGGAGATATTGGCCGTTATCATTCTGATATGCTTCCTATTCCTGTTCATCCCGAAAACGCCGACTTTGTTATTATGGAATCGACCTATGGCGACCGTTTACACGAAACAAACGTTATAGATGAGGAACTGGCATTTATCATAAAGGATACTATTTTTAACAAGGGAAACCTACTTATACCTTGTTTTGCTGTAGGCAGGGCACAGGATGTGATGCACTTATTATACAAGCTTAAATTAAGCAAAAGCATACCGGCCGAAGTGCCTGTATTTTTGGATAGCCCTATGGCCGCTTCTGCCAGTAAAGTATTAATCAGGCATCCTGACTGGATAACTATTAGCAAGGATGAGGTGGTTAAGATGTTTAACGGTGTACGAATTAACCAGGAGTATAGAGGTACCGAAAAAATACTTAATCAGAAAGGAAGTAAAATTATTTTGGCCGCCAGTGGTATGCTTACCGGGGGGCGTGTTTTAGAATATTTAAAACATTATGTTACCGACCCGAAGAATACTATACTAATTATTGGTTTTCAGGCAGAGGGAACGCGGGGGAGAACACTGCTGAATAGGGCGAGTGAAATAAAAATACACGGCAAATATTACCCGATCAAAGCGAATGTAAAAGAATTAGGCGGATTATCAGCACATGCTGATCAGGCCGAACTTATCACCTGGTTAAGAGGTTTTAAAACAACACCTAAACAGATATTTTTGGTGCATGGCGAACCATGCGCCCAGGATGCATTGAGGGTTAAAATTAAAGATGAACTGGGGAGGAGTGTTATTATACCTAAGCAAGATGAAAAACATTTGCTTTTTGAAGTAGAAGAACAACCCGAACGCGAAAACCAATTAATAGTTCAAAACGAAAATTAAGGATTTACAGGAAACTTTAATGTAAAAGTAGTACCCAGGTTGGTACTACTTTCAAAATCAATTGTGCCGTTCATTAAATCAGTATAGCGTTTAACAATATTTAACCCTAAACCGGTTCCTTGTATATCATTTGTATTTCCTGCTCTGAAAAAAGCCTCAAATAAATGTTCCTGGTCTTCCTGCGGTATACCTATACCGTTATCTTTTATTTTGATGCGGCATACATGATCATCTATTTCACTGGTCAATTCGATCAATCCGTCCTCACCGGAATATTTAATAGCATTAGATGTAAGATTAAGCAGGCAATGCTGTAGTAAGTTACTATCCAAAGTCACCTTTGGGTTTGTGCCAAAATGATGGTAAATAAGTTCTTGTCCTTCCTTTAATTGCAATCTCATGCCATCGGCAATGTTGTTGCATAGAGCAACCAGATCAAATTCATTAAGTACAGGTTTAACTTTTCCTATTTCTATTTTTTCGATTGATAAGAAGTCATTAATAATTTCGGTTAGTCTGCTTACACCGCTTTTAATCTTACCCAGGTGTAAGAATATTTTATCTTTTTCCAACCGGTCAAAATAATACTCAATTAATGATGCCGATAAAAGAATACTGCTTAAAGGGGTACGAAACTCATGTGACGCCATTGATACAAAACGCGTTTTAAGTTGATTCACTTCTCTTTCTTTTAAGAGCGAGGTATTTACTTCTTCTTTTGCCTGTTCAAGCGTATCAACAATATTTTTCAAAAAAGTTGTTCTTTCTTGTACTACCGTTTCCAGATCATTGGTATGTTGCTTTAACTTTTCTTCTGCTTTTTTTTCTTCGCTTAAATCGTGTATAACGCCGGCATAAACAACTTCATCATTGTATTTGGTTTCGCTAACAGCTAATCGGGCAGGAAAAATTGAACCATTTTTAGTGATCCCCATTATTTCGCGCCCAATACCAATAATATGTGACTGCCCGGTAAGCTTATATCTTTTAATGTGTTTGTTATGATTGTGTTTATCAGGAGCGGGCATAAGCATGCTTATGTTTTTACCAAGCAACTCATCTGCACTATATCCAAATAAAGTGCATACCGATGGGTTTACCAATAAAATAACACCCTCCTGATCGATAACCAGGATGCCGTCAATAACATTTTCAACAATTGATTTTAATAACTCTATATTATTATTATACATGGCTTAGTAGGCTGCATTAAATCATGTTTAAGTTCCATAACAAAAATTCACTTTATATATCCCGGTATCAATGATGACAATCACATTTTTAAAATATAAATTTATTGTATATCAGTATTTTAAGTGACCAGCGTCATATATCCATTGTGATGAAAATGCCACTTTTGAACAAGAAATATACACGTGTTACCCAAATCACTTTAAACTTTACGATCATGAAAACAATACTTGTACTGACTGATTTTTCTGAAAATGCAAAACATGCTGCCAAATCAGCAATGGCACTTAGCGAAAACCTTCACGCCGATATTTTATTATATAACACTTTTGTGATGACGCCAACAACGCCCTATTATGCCGCCGGTCCGGTGGTTACAGAAAGTATTATGAGTTACACCGATGAAATAGAAGATCGACTTAATAAATTATCAGAGAGCCTGGAAATAGGTTGCGATCAGTTAGCCGAAGGGCAGTTTAAACCTAAAATTACCTATGCAAAAGGAGATGGCAATTTAGGGAACGATGTTGCAGATATACTTAAACATAAAGATGTTGAACTGGTAGTAATGGGATCAAAGTCCGGCAGCGTCATTGAGCACATTTTAATAGGTAGCAATACCAATTCGGTTATCAGACATAGTACCCGCCCGGTTTTAATTGTGCCGCAACAATCGGATATTAAGAATATTAAAAAGGTGGTTTTTGCTACTGATTTTGATGATGAGGATATAAAAGCACTCATGTATTTGCAACAATTACAAAAGGTTTTTCACTTTGAGATACAAGTTGTTCATGTAACCCTTAACCATGAAGATGACAAGAAAATTTTTGAGGAGGAAATGATATTCGTTTCGATGGTTAACAGTTTAAAAAACGCAAACATTACTTATAAAACCATAAAGGGTAAAGATGTGGTTAA
The DNA here is from genome assembly GCF_039935595.1 of Mucilaginibacter sp. GTDB lineage: Bacteria > Bacteroidota > Bacteroidia > Sphingobacteriales > Sphingobacteriaceae > Mucilaginibacter. The sequence continues at coordinate 3,082 of NZ_JBDTJZ010000168.1, forward strand.
CCGGCTAAATAGCTTTTGTCATGAAACTGAAGCGGATGTTCTTGCGCTGGTTCACTACAAAAATTCATTTTTAAGCCAATTCCTTCAGGAAAGCACAACTAAAGATGCCCTGTCCAATCAAAAAATACCCTTATTAGTTATACCTTCAAAAATGGTATAGTAAATTACCGGCAAACAAAATACTTATCTTAGTATTGGTTTGACGGTAATAACTATAAACGCAACTTTTATGCCCGACAATAATTTTGGTATCTCCGGTTTAACTGCCGATGAAGTAATACAATCGAGAAATAAGCACGGATATAACCGGGTTGATGTCCAAAAGCAAAACCCTATTTATGCTATTATAAAAAGCCTGGTAAAAGAACCAATGGTAATTTTATTATTGGTGACGTCAACTATTTATTTCATAAGCGGAAAAACGGGAGATGGCATTTTTTTAGCCGCTTCAATTCTATTAGTTTCAGCCATTTCAATATACCAGGATTCAAGGAGTAATAACGCGTTAGAAAAACTAAAATCATTTACTAAGCCCTTCAGTAAAGTAATCCGCGACGGCAAGGTGCAAACCATAAATACCGATGATCTGGTTATAGGGGATAGCTTTATTATTGAAGAGGGTTTTTCTATCGGAGCAGACGGCATAATTGCTCACTCTAATGATTTTTCTGTAAACGAAGCTATACTTACAGGCGAGTCATTGTCTGTTTATAAAGACAAAACCCAAAAAGATAAATCAGTTTACCAGGGTACAATAGTAGCAGGTGGTTTGGCCATAGCTACGGTTACAGCTATTGGTAATAACACCAGGCTCGGCAAAATAGGGGTAAGCTTAGATCTGATCAAAGCAGAAAAAACACCTTTAGAAACACAGATAAACAATTTTGTAAAAAAAATGGTGATTGCTGGCGCTATAGTTTTTATGATTGTTTGGGCAATAAATTTTTTCAATACCTATAATGTGTTAGCCAGCTTGCTTAAGGCGCTAACATTGGCCATGAGTATTTTGCCCGAAGAAATACCCGTTGCCTATACAACCTTTATGGCACTCGGTGCCTGGCGTTTAATGCAGATGGGCATTATTGTTAAGCAAATGAAAACCGTTGAAACCTTGGGCAGCGCCACAGTAATTTGTACAGATAAAACAGGCACTATCACCGAGAATAAAATGAGCCTGGCAAGGGTTTTTACACTTAAATCAGAAAAGGTATCTGATGCGGAAGGTAGTTTAACGGATGATGAGAAGTATTTGATAACAACCGCCATGTGGGCAAGTGAACCTATTCCGTTTGATCAAATGGAAATAGCATTACATAATGCCTATAGCCAAATCGCATCAGCTGATGAAAGGCGTCAATTTAAAATGATACATGAGTACCCTTTAGGGGGCAAGCCACCCATGATGACCCATTTATTTGAAAATGATTTAGGTAAACGCATTATTGCTGCAAAGGGAGCACCCGAAGCTATCATGAATGTATGCAAACTATCTGATGACGAAATACAAAAAATTCAGCATGTTATAAACCAACTGGCGGCACAAAGCTACCGCATATTAGGCGTGGCCGAAGCGGATTTTGCAGGTACAGATTTCCCGGTTACACAGCAAGAGTTTAAATTTGATTTTAAAGGCCTGGTAGCCTTTTATGACCCTCCGAAGAAAAATATTCAACCAGTGTTTGAAAGCTTTTATGCGGCAGGTATAGCGGTGAAAATTATAACAGGGGATAATGCTATTACTACGGCCGCTATTGCCAAACAAGTTGGATTTAAAGGGTATGAAAATAATATAACCGGCGATGAGTTAATGGCATTGCCACAACAACAGTTGGAAAAAAAGGTTATTAGCACCAACATTTTTACACGGATGTTTCCGGATGCAAAGTTGAAAATAATAAACGCGCTAAAAGCCAAACACCAGGTAGTAGCCATGACCGGCGATGGCGTAAACGATGGGCCGGCCCTTAAAGCGGCTCATATTGGTATTGCTATGGGCAAAAAAGGAACAGAAATAGCAAAAGATGCGGCTTCGTTAATATTATTAGAAGATGATCTATCAAAAATGATAGATGCTGTTGCTATGGGCAGGCGTATATATACTAACTTAAAAAAAGCTATAAGGTATATTATATCCATACATATCCCCATTATTTTAACGGTGTTTATACCATTGGCATTGGGCTGGATATATCCCAATATTTTATCGCCGGTGCATGTAATATTTTTAGAGTTAATTATGGGGCCAACCTGCTCCATTATTTACGAAAATGAGCCAATGGAAAAAAATACCATGCTGCAAAAGCCGCGTCCATTTACTGATGCGTTTTTTAGCTGGAAAGAATTGACAACCAGCATAATTCAAGGCTTAGTAATCACGATAGGGGTTTTATGTGTTTATCAGTATGCCGTTAGGCAGGGGTATGATGAGGCACTTACCCGTACAATGGTTTTTGTTGTTTTAATAACAGCCAATATTGGGCTAACTTTAGTAAACAGGTCATTCATTTTTTCGCTATTTACTACTTTAAAATACCGCAACAACTTAGTGCTGTTAATTATAGGTATAACTATAATGATATCCTTTTTACTGCTTTATATAAAACCATTAACCACATTTTTTGAGTTTGAAACATTAACAATGGTTCAAATATTGATAAGCGTAGCTATAGGCATCGCCTCAGTAATTTGGTATGAGGTGGTAAAATGGAAAAGAAGATTAAGTGTTTAAGGTTACAAATACGACCAGAATAATTGCTTTAAGAGCGCTTACTTGTTTTCAAACCGCCCGGTTTTTTTAGTTGGGGTTATTTTATAAACAATCAGGTCAACAGAGGTGCCAATGTCACTTTCATTCTCGGTAATACCATGTGAAGGATGATCAGTAGGGTGGTTGGCCAAAGGCATGATACGGTGTATAATGCCCTGCATGGCTTGTTGTTTTTCATCCAGGTCCGTTATCTCCTCAAACCGGCCCCATACAATGGCGCTTTTCCATTTAAATACTTCTTGTATCTCATCTACCTCAAAACATACCTCTGGATTTTTGCGCATCATCTTAATTTTCTTACCCTCGGCAGAATGGCTATAAATGTTTTTTCCGTCATAAACATAATTTATGGGTACTATATAGGTTTTGCCATCTGCATGGCAGGCTAATCTACCTATAACCTGCTGTTTCAACAGGTTATCAATTTCTACTTCATTTAACTTGCCTAACATATCGGTTTGTTTATTTCTAAAAATACATAGTTTATTGCTGACAAAAAATAGTGAACATGACATTTAATATATTATGATCAATATATGAGGTTAGGAATAACCTTTTCCATCTCGGGCGTATAAGAGCCCATACATGCTGCATGGTTGCACGCCGCACGGTGTAGTAATGATTGTTGTGCGGCATTAATGTTCGCGTCATTGCCTTTCCATATTTCTAACGCGGGTTGCTGCAGCGCCCTTGAAAAGGAAAAAGTTAATGCCCAGGGTAAACTGGCATTAAACAGGCGGTGCATGGCGTTTAATCTTTCGGTAGCCAGTAATGTAGGTTGGCCGCCTGATAAAAATGCAATGCCGGGTACACTTGCGGGCACGCAATTAAGCAAACAGGCAATTGTTGCCCGGGCTATTTCGTCATTATTATTCTGTATGGGGTGATCAATTCCGGGCAGCACCATATTAGGTTTCAAAATTATACCTTCCAAATTAACCCTATGCCGGTGCAACGCATTAAATACGGCTTGTAAAACCTGATTGGTAACTTCAGCGCATTTTTCTATGGAGTGGCCGCCATCCATCAGCACCTCCGGCTCAACAAACGGTACCAGGCCTGTTTCCTGGCAAAGGGCAGCGTATTGAGCAAGTACATTGGCATTGGTTTTAATACACGTTACCGTTGGCGTATTTGTACCTATACTAAATACGGCCCTCCATTTTGCAAAGCGTGCCCCCAGTTTTTTATATGCTGCTAAGCGTTCGCGTAAACCATCAAGCCCCTCAGTTACTTTTTCTCCCATAAAGCCGGCCATTGACACCGTACCGGCATCAACCTTAATGCCCGGAATAATGCCTTTTTTAACTAAAATATCGATAAACAGATCGCCGGCAACAGTACTTTGTTTAATGGTTTCATCAAAAAGTATGGCTCCGTTTATATATTCTTCTAATCCGTGTGTTGTTACTAATAATTCACGGTATTTTCTGCGGTATTCTTCCGTTTCAGGAATCCCCTGTGCCTTAAATCGTTTATTACAGGTTGCAGTACTTTCATCCATGGCCAAAATGCCTTTTTTACCGGCCATTAACTGACGGGCAGTGGTTACTAACGGTTGTTGGTCTGTTTTCATGGATTATGGTGTTTGGTTATTATATATCAAAAGTAATACCAGTAAATAAGTCAAAAAGTAATTAGGGTCATATTGTATGGTGTTGCTCATCACCATACTGGTTGCTTAAGTGTGCTAAGTTTGCCTTATAATAACTTAAAAGACAATTTAATTAATAATATGGCATTAATTGTAACTGTAACATTTAATCCGGCGCTCGACCAAAGTTTATCCGTGCCCGAGTTTATACCTGATAAAAAGCTAAAATGTTCGCAACCTGTGTCTGAACCCGGCGGGGGTGGTATTAATGTAGCCAGGGCCATAACAAAGCTTGGCGGAAAAGCAGTGGCTATTTATTTGGCCGGAGGCGATGCCGGGAAAAAGATAACCCGCCTGCTTGCCAAAGAGTTTGTAAAAACTATCGTCATTGAAACGGTTGAATGCACCAGAATTAATATGGTAGTTGAAGATACAACCAACCACAAACAATATCTTTTAGATATGCCCGGAAACACTGTGAAAGAAAATGAGTGGCAGGCATGTTTAAATGCTATAAAAGATATGCCGGATGTGAAATATATTGTGGCAAGCGGAAGCTTACCGCCAGGCATACCAACCGATATATTTGCCAGAATTGCATTAATAGCAAAAAATATGGGTGCTTTACTAATTGTAGATACATCGGGCAATGCTTTAAAAGAGGCAGTTAACGCCGGTGTTTATTTAATAAAGCCTAATATCAGGGAGTTGGCTGCACTGGTGGGGAAAAGCGAGCTGGATATAGCATCTGTGCCTGATGCCGCCCGCGAAGTGATAGATCAAGGTAAGTGTGAGGTTATTGTGGTATCAATGGGTCCAGATGGGGCATTATTAGCGACTAAAGATTTATCGATAAAAATAGCCCCTCCGGTAGTAGCAGTTAAAAGCACGGTAGGTGCCGGCGATAGTATGGTTGCCGGCATAGTTTTAAGCTTGGCCAACAATAAAAATATAATTGAGGCTGTACGGTATGGCGTGGCATGTGGCTCGGCGGCTACCCTTAATTATGGCACACAATTGTGTTCAAAATCCGATGCAGATCGCATATATGACAGTATAGGTTAAAAAAAAAGCTTAATATTGGGTATAATTAATGCCGTAAACCTTTTATAAACTAAAAAATTGCACCATGAAACTAAGTGGTCTTATGTGGAAGGCGTTTTATTTAATATTTATAGTATTTGTTTTTAGCTCTTGCTCAAAAAAAGGTGAGCATACCAAACCTGTAATTAATAATATTACGGTTTCGCTATATGCTTCGGCTGTAGTTAAGGCGCAAGGTCAATATGCAGTTTATTCAACCGTATCCGGTATTATAAATAAGGTGATGGTGGTCCCCGGTGAGTTAGTTAAAAAAGGAGATCAACTTTTTATTCTTGATAACCGCGAGGCAAGCTTAAATGCAGAAACATCCCGGCAGGTATTAAACTTTGACCAATTAAATACCCAACCGGGTTCTGATAAACTTCAAGGGGCTTTATTGCAGGTACAAACGGCCAAAGAAAAATACCGTTTGGATTCTTCCTTTTATTATCGACAAAAAAATCTCTGGGATCAAAATATTGGCACACAGGCCGAGTTTGACCAACGTTTACTCAATTTTAATACGTCTAAAATAAACTATCAATCAGCTGTTAAAAATTTGGGGCTGTTAAAGGCTCAGCTTAAAAATGAGGTGGAGATCTCAAAATTAAATTACCAGGTCAGCCAAAAAAGGCAAACAGATTATATTGTTAAGAGTGAGATTGACGGACAAGTATTTGATGTAGCAAAAAATAAAGGCGACCTGATAACCCCGCAAACTATACTGGCTACGGTAGGGAAACCCGGTAGTTATTATTTAGAGATGGAGGTTGACGAAAACGATATCACACAGGTAAAATTAAATGAGCCTGTAGAGATAACAATGGACAGCTATAAGGGTAAGGTGTTTGAAGGGAAAGTGAGCAAAATTTATCCCATCATGGATCAGCGATCACGTACGTTTAAAGTTGAAGCTACTTTTTTACACCCGCCTGATCCGCTTTATCCTAATTTATCGGCAGAGGTTAATATCATCGTATCGGTTAAAAAAAATGTGATGCTTATTCCGCGCAATTATTTGGATGCCAATAATGAGGTAATACTGTCTGACGGTACCAAAGCAAAGGTAACTACCGGTGTACAGGATTATAACAATGTTGAGATATTGAAGGGGCTTGACACCACGCAAACCATATATAAACCAGCAGAATGAAAGTCGGCCTGTTGTTAGATATATCTTTAACACTTATAAAGGCACGGATAAGGCAATCTGTTGTAGCGGCTGCGGGCGTTACGTTTGGTATTGCCATGTTTATAACATTGGTTAGTTTTATGACGGGGTTAAACAAAATGCTGGACGGCCTGGTAATAAACCATACCCCGCATATCAGGTTATATCAAGCCATTACCCCGGCTAAACAACAACCTATTAGTTTAGACAAGAAGTATAGCGATTTTAAAAATTTTATCTATTCTATAAAACCGAGGGACCAGGGTAAAGAGATTCACAACGTTAGTCGTATCCTGCAAAAACTAAGAACGGACGATAGGGTAATCGGCGCTACGCCAAAAGTAAGTACCGTGGTTTTTTTTAACAGCGGCACCATACAGCTATCGGGCACTGTTGATGGGCTAGATGTAACAGAGGGCGAAAGGCTGTTCCCGATGGGCGACAATATGGTTAAAGGCAATATTGGCGATCTGGCTATTGTTAGCAACAGCATTATAATAGGTAAAGGGCTGGCTGATAAATTATTACTTGATGTGGGCGATGTGGTGCAGGTTACTACGCCCGAAGGCGATAGGACGATACTGAAAATTGTGGGCATTATACAGTTTGGCCTGGCAGAGGTAGATGATGTACAGAGTTATACGTCAGTTACCACAGCACAAAAATTGCAGGGTAAGCCAACCAATTACATAACTGATGTACAGGTAAAGCTAAAGGATATTGAGCAGGCCCCCGCCATAGCAAAAGAGTATGCCAAATTATTTGATGTAGATGCCATAGATATACAAACCGCCAACGCGCAGTTTGAAACCGGTACAACCATACGTAATACCATTGCTTACAGCGTTAGTGTTACGCTGTTAATAGTAGCAGGTTTTGGTATTTATAATATTTTAAATATGCTGATCTACGAAAAGATGGACGCCATTGCCATACTTAAAGCAATTGGCTTTTCGGGGAGGGATGTTAAACGCATATTTATTCAACTATCCATGCTATTGGGATTAATTGGGGGTATTGTGGGGTTAATATTGGGCTATGTTTTATCGGTTATAATCAGTCACCTGCCTTTTGAAACTACGGCGCTGCCCACCCTAAAAACATACCCGGTTAATTTTGATATGATATATTATATCATAGGGATAAGTTTTGCCCTTATTACTACTTACATGGCCGGCTTGTTTCCGGCGCGAAAAGCAGCAAAAATTGATCCGGTGGTAATTATCAGGGGGAAATAATATGGAACAGAAAGTCCTCGAAGCCAAAGCAATTAACAAATACTTTTATGACCCGGTACGGTTTCGTGTGTTAACCGATATTAATATGAGTATCAGTAAAGGCAGCTTTACGTCGGTAACCGGTAAATCGGGCTGTGGCAAATCTACCTTATTGTATTTGCTGTCGACAATGGATACCGAGTACGAGGGCGACCTGCTGCTGGATAATAAAATACTAAACGGACTTAATAACGCCGAACTTGCTAAAATACGTAATGAAAAAATAGGCTTTGTATTCCAGTTTCATTACCTGATAGAAGAGTTTAACGTATTAAAAAACGTAATGCTCCCCGCTTTAAAGCTGGGTAAATACGCCGCCGACGAGGTTGAGCATAGGGCAATGAAGCACCTGCAAACGCTGGGTATTGAAGACCAGGCCCTTAAAAACGCCCACCAGCTTAGCGGCGGGCAAAAGCAACGGGTAGCCATAGCCCGCGCTTTAATAAACGACCCGCTTATTATTATGGGCGACGAGCCTACAGGTAACCTGGACAAAAAGAACAGCGATATTGTATTTGATATATTTAAAGAGATATCTACCCAAAACAACCAAACCATACTGGTAGTTACCCACGACCCTGATTTTGCCAAACGGGCAGACCGTACCATTGTAATGGAAGATGGTAAAATTATTACTTAGACGCAAACTTTGGACGGAGGGGGGCGGCGTTAATTTATAACCAAGCTACCGCCCATTCAAGTGTCGACACTTGAA
>NZ_JBDTJZ010000169.1:0-14180 GCF_039935595.1 Mucilaginibacter sp.
GCATAGTTTTACATAAGCATCTTCAAAACCTTGGGGTATGTTATCGGGGTGAACGTCCAGATCCAAAAACGTTTTTCTAAATCGCTCCTCACGCAGGTGCTCCCTGGTTATTTTGCCCACATGGTAATCTGTCCAAAGCTGATGATTGTTACGAGTGTAGGTTTCAATGAACGCCTCCGGCGATGATAAACCGATAGCCTCTAACTGGTGAATAACATACAACTCCTGCAAAGCCTCCTCGGCATTTTTATCAAAATCCCAAATGGTATGGTCAAGATCGAAGAAGAGATGAGAGTATTTTGAATCAGGCATTAGCAATTTTCCATCAAAATAAATCAGAATGCGAACCTAATCTTAGCAAGATTATCTCATTGGCTTCGGATATCTCAAACCAAATAATAAGCAGGTCGGGCTTAATATGGGCTTCCCAATTATCCTTATAGTTTCCGGAAAGTTTATGAGGAGAATATTTTTTTTCTATGCCATCTGCACCACCTAATTGAAGTTTAGTTAAAAAATCAATTAAAAGATCGGCATTTTTGGCAGAACGCTTTTTTATAACCTTAACATCCTTTTTAAATTGATTGGTAGGTATTAAGGAAAACATTATAAGGATTTAATAAAAGATTTGATGTCTTTTATAGGCTCATTTAACCCTATTGATTTATGTGCGTTATCAATAGTTTTAGCAGTTAGTTTATTAGGGATCGGATTGTCATTAGCGGCTTCTGAAGATTGCGAATTATATTTCACACCCAACTCTTTAAGAAGCTGTTTAACTAAAGCGCTCTTTTTCTCAGGTACATTTATTATCAATGTTTCCATATACAAATATAATGTATTTTGAATATTGTATGAAAGCATCTTCGGCATTTTTATCAAAATCCCAGATGGTGTGGTCGAGGTCGAAGAAAAGGTGCTTGTATTTTGTTTGGTATTGAGACATGTCCAAAATTAGGTGTTTGTAATAAGCTATTAAATAATAAATTTTGTAAATTTGTTTATGAGTTTGCAATATCTATCGAACGAAAAAGGGCAGGTAACTGCTGTGCTGGTTCCAATTGAGGAATGGGATGTGCTTAAAAGTAAATTTCCTGGTCTTACTACCGTTGATAGTGATTTACCAAATTGGCAAAAGGAATTAATTGACACCCGTTTAAATGCCATCAAAGAAAATCCCAGCCGCGTTTTGCCGATAGATTCCCTTATTGCAGAACTGGATCACGAACAAGAATAATGACCTGGGAATTATTCTATTTTGATGAAGCACTTTTAGATATTCGCGATGCCAAAAAGTGGTATTTTCAACAGCAAAAAGGGTTAGAAAAACGTTTTGCCGATGATATTAAAAGATCGCTAAGCCATATACAAAAAGATCCTCTGCATTATGAAGTGCGATACAAGTCTGTTCGCTTAGCTCATTGTAATACTTTCCCATACTCTATTCACTTTTACATTGACGAACCGACCAATCGTGTAGTGATCATTGCTATTATACACCAACATCGCCACCCTGAATATACGAAAGAGAGACAATAAAATATTACCCGGCATTTTTTTATTTCGGATTTCGAATTTTCGATTTCGATTGTACTTTTAGAATAATGAATGAAAAGAGTGAAAAGCTGGGGAATATAATAGTTTTCTCCATATTAATACCTTTAGTTACAGCAATAGTTTATTGTAATTATGGCTATCGTCCCGCCATTGCAATGCTTGTCTTTTTTGCAGGAATGTATTGTTATTTTAATTGGTTCCTAAATATTACTTTATGTATTAAGTACAAAACTTTAAAAGGTTTCACACCCCAATTAATCTTATACGCGATTTTAAGTGTTGCACTTTTGATTATAAGCTATTACTTTTTTGGTAGCTTATTTACTATAAAAAATTTCTATGCAACATTGGTGATTTTTATAGGGCAATTATTTTTTATGTTCAAAAAAATCTAAAAATAAATCCGAAATCGAAAATCCGAAATTCGAAATCTTTCCCTAAACCTTCTCCCCAAACGCCAAATCCCCGGCATCACCTAAGCCTGGAACGATATACGCCTTGCTGGTCATTTCTTCATCAATGGCGCAAACCCATATTTTGGCTTTGGGCAGGTTGGCGCGCACGTGTTCAATGCCTTCGGCGCTGGCAATAACGGCGGCTATGTGCAGGTCCTTTATGGTGTATTGGGCCATAAGCTGTTTGCAAACCTCCACTATGCTTTGTCCGGTGGCCAGCATGGTGTCGCATAAAATAAAGGTCTTGCCATCAAGGTTGGGGGTGGATATATGGTCGATATTGATCACAAAATTTCCTGTCTTTTTTACCTTGCGGTAGGCTGTTATGAACGTCGCGTTGGCCTGGTCGAACATATTTAAAAACCCTTGCTGAAACGGCAATCCGGCCCTTAGGATAACTCCAATTACCGGCTGATCGGCAGGCACATTAATATTGCACTCGCCCAGCGGGGTTTGTACCTCCTGCTCCACATAGCTTAGCTTTTTACTGATCTCATACGCCATGATCTCGCCCAGGCGTTCCTGGCTGCGGCGGAAACGCAGCCTGTCCTTTTGGGCAACCACGTCGCGCATTTCGGCCAGGTACTGGTTACCGATGGTATTGGTTTTGTTGAGTACAAAGATCATAATGATATACCTAGGCTTTTATTTTGTTAAGTCTTCTTTGCCTTATTCTTTCAATTTTTTTCGCTACTAATTCATTCAACAATATTGAGACACCAATTGTTGCCAATAAAACAATTAATATCGAATAAATTGAGTGCGGAAAAAGACTTGCAGTAAAGGCGATTATCAAGTTATGCAATATGTATATCGGATAGGATAATTCGCCAACATATCTATCAAATTTCCACTTATTTGTATGTAAAAAAATAAAAGGCAGCGCAATAAATAATAAACTTAAATACAAGTATTGCCTAACCTGCCCGGGTATTGCCCAATACATTAATGTAAACAAGCAAACCATAAGCAATATACCATTTAAATAAATGATATTTATTTTAAAGCCCTTTATTCTGTTGTAAATAATGTAGGAGATATAGCCTAAAAGAAACAAGTGCATTTCGGCAGGAAAAAACCGGTATGTCCATGGGTCGTGGTTCAACCCGCAATAAAATAGCAATACTTTTATGCTGATTGATATAACTATTAGAACGATTACAACCCTAACGCTACGCTTTAATATAAATGGGGCCAACAAATAAAATAACAGTTCAAGACTGATTGTCCATGCTTGCGGAACAAACAAAAAATGGTATAATTGAGGATCAACTGCCTGGAAATTAGTTGTAAAAAATAATAAACCAGTGGCTTTGTTAAACCCAAGAAATAGCAGCCAATCCTGAAAAAAGATGCAGATGTTGGTAAAAATTAAAAAAGCTGTATTTAAAAGTCCCATCTGCCCTGAATACTGCTGATATGCGCTTAAAGGTGCATCCGGCTGGTGTAGTATAAAAAACCTCATCAGCGAATAACCAACTGTTATGACGAGCACTAACCAGTATAAAGGGAATATCCGAAGAAACCGGTTTGTTATAAATAACTTATAAGAGTTATTTGACCCAACATACTTTTCATGGAGTATGAGCGACATGTAAAAACCTGAAATTATATAAAAAGCCTCTACCGCAATGTCTCCTCCAACTATTTTTGAAGAAAAACCAGCATGCCCTAAAAGCACAGCAATAGCTAATAAAATACGTATCAGGCCCATATTTATAACCACAATATAAGGATAATAACCTATATAACGCCTACTGACATACCCTTGTCACAATCGCATATTTACTTTGTAGTACGGCGTAACATTAAACGCCTTCAATCGTTGCTACTAATCGTTAACTTTGTACTATAAATGGATTTTAAATTAACCTCGCAATATAAACCCACCGGCGACCAGCCCTCAGCTATAAAGCAACTGGTTCAAGGTGTAAATAACCAGGACCCTTTTCAAACGCTGCTGGGGGTTACCGGCTCGGGTAAAACGTTTACCATTGCCAACGTTATACAGCAAACGCAAAAGCCTACGCTGGTGCTTAGTCATAACAAAACGTTGGCGGCGCAGCTGTATGGCGAGTTTAAGCAGTTTTTCCCGGAGAACGCGGTAAACTACTTTGTATCCTATTATGATTATTACCAGCCCGAAGCTTTTATACCTACCACTAATACCTATATTGAAAAGGACCTGCAAATAAACGAGGAGATAGAAAAATTGCGCCTGCGCACTACATCCGCATTAATGAGCGGCAGGCGCGATGTGATTGTGGTATCGTCCATTTCCTGCATTTACGGTATGGGTAACCCAGAGGATTTTGCCAACTCGGTATTTAAATTTGCCGTGGGCACCCGCATTAGCCGGAATGCTTTTTTGCACAGACTAGTTGAAATTTTATATGCCCGTACCACAGCCGATTTTAAACGCGGCACTTTCAGGGTGAAGGGCGATACGGTGGATATTTTTCCGGCTTATATGGACCATGCCTATCGAATATCTTTTTTCGGTGATGACATTGAGGAGTTAAGCGCTTTCGATGTTTCTACAGGGAAAACGATAGAGAAAATGACCCACATGGTGCTGTACCCGGCCAACTTATACGTTGCCCCGCGCGAGCGTTTTACCCAAAGCATCTGGGCCATACAGGAAGAGTTGGAAACCCGCAAAAAACAGTTTATTGACGATGGCCGCTTTTTAGAAGCCAAGCGACTGGAAGAAAGGGTTAATTACGACCTGGAGATGATACGTGAGCTGGGGTATTGCTCGGGTATTGAAAATTATTCGCGCTTTTTTGATGGCCGCGCACCAGGGATGAGGCCCTTCTGCTTACTGGATTATTTCCCGGATGATTACCTGATGGTGATTGACGAGAGTCACGTTACCGTACCGCAAATACGTGCCATGTATGGCGGTGACCGGTCGCGCAAAATATCGCTGGTTGATTATGGTTTCCGTTTACCTGCGGCAATGGATAACCGCCCGCTAAACTTCCAGGAGTTTGAGCGGCTGGCCCCACAAACCATCTACGTAAGTGCCACCCCTGCCGATTTTGAACTGGAAAAATCGGGCGGTGTAGTAGTGGAACAGGTGATACGCCCTACAGGCTTGCTTGATCCGATAATTGAAGTGCGCCCGGTTATTAACCAGGTGGATGATTTATTGGACGAAGTGGATAAAACCATTAAAATGGGCGACCGCGTGCTGGTAACTACCCTCACCAAACGCATGGCCGAGGAACTGGCCAAATACATGGACCGACTGGGCATTAAATGCCGTTACATACACAGCGAGGTTAAAACCCTGCAAAGGGTTGAAATATTACGCGGACTACGTCTGGGTGAGTTTGATGTGCTGATAGGCATCAATTTGCTGCGCGAGGGATTGGATTTGCCCGAAGTATCGTTAGTGGCTATTTTGGATGCGGATAAGGAAGGCTTTTTACGTTCAGAGCGTTCATTGATACAAACCATAGGTCGCGCCGCCCGTAATGACCGGGGACGTGTAATTATGTATGCCGATAAAATTACCGACTCGATGCGGATAACGATGGAAGAAACCAACCGCCGCCGTGATATACAGATAAAATACAATACCGAGCATGGTATTACGCCGCTAACGGTTGGTAAATCCAGAGAGGAAATTATTGAGCAAACATCCGTTGTTGATTTTAAGGGCGGGGTACAAAAGGCTTATGTAGAAACCGATATGATCACCCTGGCTGCCGACCCTATTGTACAATATATGAGCAAAGGCGACCTGAAAAAATCAATCGACAATACCAAGAAAGATATGCTTGCCGCCGCCAAGGACATGGACTTTTTGCGTGCCGCCAAGTTGCGCGATGAAATGTTTGCGCTGGAGAAAATGATGGAAGAGAAGTTTTCGTAATTAACCCCGTATGTCATTTCGAGCGACAGCGAGAAATCTATACATAAGCAGGTCGTTAGCTTAGCGCGTGTATAGATCTCTCACTATGTTCGAGATGACAATACTTATAGTTTTTTTTTAACTTGTCATTTCGAGTGATAACGAGAAAACTATACACAAGCAAGGCGGCTTGATTACGTGTGTATAGATCTCTCACTATGTTCGAGGATGACAAGAGGAGTTGTCGAAATGACATTCTGATTATTTTATTCTTGTAACAAATCCCCATATTCATCCATCAAATTGTTGTGTAAAATCATAAGCAAACATTTTACACGTTTATGTTATTATATTTGTACGCTTAATTTAACGAGATGATACTTATTCGCTTTTTAATTATATCCATATTAATATTATATGTAGTGCGTGCCATTATGCGCCTGCTATTGCCTTTTCTTTTTCAAAGCGTGGTAAATAAAGCGCAACAGCATACACAACAAAATTACAAACGCCCTGAGCAGCCAACAGGCCGGGTTAAGGTAGATTACATCCCCGAAGGGAAAAAAAGCAATATACCTGATAGCGAGGGCGAGTTTGTAGATTATGAAGAGGTAAAAAAATAGAATGATCCCCGAGGAGCTATACAAGCGTAGGCGCAGGCATAATAATACCCCCTCGTCTATGTTGCTTGTACTCACCAACTATATTGTATTGGCGGTAGCCATATCCCTGTTTACATCCTGCAATCATATCAACTGGTTTTTTTGGGTAATAGCCGGTTTTTTGGCTTTATACAACTTTTTCAATATCCGCCGCAATCGCGAGGAGTATACCCGGGTAGTTATTATTAGCTATATTACAGGCATCATCCTGCTATTTGGCGTGGCATTTTATTGGATAACCTCCCAAAATTGTTAGGTTATGGTTGATTGGGTTTATTAGGTGAGGGCTTGATTAAGTTATAAGGTTTTTTTGAGCAACTACGCACTTAATTAACATAAAAAACCAATCAACATAAAAATCTGCTACAAATTTCTATTTTTGAAGATTATAATAACCACTCAACAAACTTAAATGAATAACTGGTTCAAGCGCAATGGCATCCATTTTGCCATTATCGGCATATTTTTGGCAATATGTTTTCTTTATTTTACACCAGCGTTTCAGGGTAAAACCCTGGGCCAGGTTGACGTAACGGGGGCACAATCAACCCAAACAGAAATAAACAGCTATAAAGCTAAGGACACCACTATATTATGGACCAACCAGATATTTGGCGGTATGCCAACCTTCCAGATATGGGCACCATACCCCAATAATATTACCACCCCTATTATACGCGTAATAAAGGCGGTGTTTCCCAACCCAATTGATACGGTTTTGATACTGCTTATAGGCACTTACTTTTTATTTTTGGTATTAAAGCTTAACCCGTGGCTGGCTGCTGCGGGAGCCATTGCGTTTACGTTTTCGTCATACAATATAATTTACCTTGCCGCAGGGCACTCCAACCAGGCCTTTGCCATAGCATTTTTTGCGCCCATACTGGCCAGTATTATTTTAACCCTGCGTGGAAAATATGTATTAGGGGCATCATTAACGGCCTTGTTTTTAGCCATTGAGATAAGAGCAAACCACATACAAATGACCTATTATTTAATGTTTGCCATTATCATATTGGTATGCATTGAATTATATCATGCTATTAAAGCTAAAACAACCCCGGCCTTTTTAAAATCATTAGGTTATTTAGCTACAGGTATAGTGTTGGCCATTGTAGTAAATGCCTCCATACTTTGGAGTACCTATGAGTATGGAAAGGATACCATCCGCGGCAAATCTAACCTTACTTCGATTAAAGAGCCGAGTAATGGTTTGGATAAAGATTATGCTTACCAATATAGCCAGGGCGTAGGCGAATGTCTTACCTTTTTAATTCCAAACGCTTACGGCGGGGGCAGTGGCACTGAGGTATTGGACCAAAACTCCGAGACTGCCAAAGTATTTTTAGCCAAAGGTTTACCAGAAGCTGATGCCGTAAAATATGCCGATCAAATAGGCGGAGGCGCTGTACAGGGGTTGGGCACTTACTGGGGCAATAAACAACCATCTACCAGTGGTCCCTGGTATTTTGGCGCTGTTATTTGCTTTTTGTTTGTATTTGGTTTGCTGGTGGTAAAAAACCGGGCAAAATGGTGGCTGTTAGGTACAGTTGTATTAACTGTGTTGTTATCATTCGGTAACAACTGGCCATTTTTGTCTGATATTTTCTTTAATTACTTCCCGCTTTACAACAAGTTCAGGGCGGTTGAATCTATATTGGCGGTAACCAGCCTATGCTTCCCTATACTGGCATTTTTGGCCATTAAAGAAACTATTGAAGAACGGGATAATGCCCGCCTATTTAAAAAATTAAAATTAACACTTTATATAGTTGGCGGCTTAACGCTATTAATTATTGTACTGCCTGATATGCTTTTAAGCTTCAGAGCCACCAACCAGGCCGACGGCGTAACTATGCTTACTCAGGCTTTTCAGGGCGATAATGCCATGGCTAATAGCGTAGCTAACGCCATAGTTAAGGACCGAATAGGCCTTGCCCGCGCAGATGCTATACGCACGTTAATATTTATACTGATAACCTTTGGCATACTTTGGGCATTTATTAAACATAAAATAAATGTTAGCTTATTATCCGCTGCGTTTTTAATATTGATACTGGTGGATATGTGGCAGATAGATAAACGCTATTTGAAAGAGGATAGCTTTGAGGATAAAAAAGACTCGCTTGCCCCGGCACCGCGCGAGGTTGACCAGTTTATACAGCGTGATACCGATCCTGATTTTAGGGTATTTGACGCGACACAAGGCCTGTTGAATGATACCTTCAACCCGTTTTTTCATAAAACATTTGGAGGCTACTCTGCCGCGCGGTTAAAACGTATCCAGGAATTGGTTGACGGGCAATTTAGCAAAAGCATTAACCATGATGTTTTGGATATGATGAATGTTAAGTACATCATAAGTGCTGACCAAAAAACACAATCCAGCAATATGTCCGTTAACCAAACCGCATGTGGCCATGCCTGGTTTGTAAAGGATATTAAATTTGCTAAAAATGCCGACGAAGAAATGCAGGCTATCAGTAGCTTTGACCCTAAAAATTCGGCTATTGTTGATAAGCGTTACAGCAGTCTGATAGATAAAAACCAATTAGCTGTTGACACAAACGCCAGCATTAAATTGGTAAGTTATAACCCGGATCATATGATTTATGAATCAGGATCAACCGCTAACCAAATAGCCGTATTCTCTGAAATATACTATGACAAAGGCTGGAAGATGCTGATAGACGGCAAAGAGCAACCCTACTTCCGTGCTGATTATGTTTTGCGCGCCGCGGAAATACCGGTTGGCAACCATAAAGTTGAGTTTATTTTCCACCCGGCATCTTATTATACCGGTGAGGGTATATCATTGGCAGGCTCCATATTATTGGTACTGTCATTAGGCTTTGCAGGTTATACCGAAAGCAGGAAGAAACCTACAGGGAAGAAAGCGTAAGCTGATTGAAATTTCATTAAAGGCGATGAAGATCTTCATCGCCTTTTTTGTTTTATCAACCCCCTCCCCGAGCGTATAAAAAAGTATTACTATAACCCCTTCACACACACCCCTTATCGCCGCGCCGGTATCCTGCTCTTTCATAAAATTTTCGCTAATTAAAACCCCACTAAAACCGCACGCTCCTGCTTAATGGCTGTATCATAAAATTTTTGTTTCATTCAATATTGATTTAACAATCAAAGTACCAAGTTACGAAAACTGGCATTAGTGTTGTTTTGATTAAAGTTTTGTGACAAAATATCAGCTAAAAAATATTTAACTTTATATCATGACACTAATTGAGTTAAAAGAATCCCTTCATAAAAAAATCGACAATCTAAATGATGCTGATCGTTTAGAAATGCTGAATACAATTATTAGCAGTTATAAAGATGATGTGTTTATTGTTCCTGAACACATGAAAGAAGGTATAAGGCAGGGGCATAATGATATAAAAAAAGGTGATTTTATTACCATGGAAGAATTGGAAAAGAAATATGAAAAATGGCTAAAAGAATAGTCTTTTCCAAAAAAGCAGAAATTGATTTAGAGCGGATTATCACATTCAATAATTTAAGGAATAAATCTGATAACTATTCCAAACAATTTTTTTTAAAGCTTACAAGAAGATTAAAATCACTATTAAAACAACCTGCAACCGGTGTTAAAACAGATGCGGAAGATTTATTACTAATTTGGGATAAATACTATGTGTTTTACTATTACGATGAGGTAATTATAACAGTCACATCCATCTATCATCAAAAGGAAAATGTAATACGCTAATTACTACAATCCCTTCACAAACTCCCTTATCGCCGCGCCGGGATCCTGCTCTTTCATAAAATTTTCGCCAATTAAAAACCCATTAAAACCGGCTTGCTTAAGGCTTTTAATAATTTCGGTATTGCTGATGGCGCTTTCGGATATTTTTAAAAACTCCGCAGGGATATGCCCGGCTAATTGAAACGACGTATCTACCGATACCGTAAAATCGGCCAGGTTACGGTTATTTACCCCGATGGCGTCTAAATTAGGATTAATGCTGCGTTGTAGTTCTTCCAGGTTATGCACCTCTAACAATACATTCAAGCCTAAACTTTTAGCTAATGATGCCAGGGTCTGTATTTCGGCAGGGGTTAATATTGCCGCTATCAGTAAAATAATATCTGCACCCCAGGCTTTGGCTTCCAGCACCTGGTACTCATCAATCATAAAATCCTTACGCAACAGCGGGATGGTGTTAGCATCGCGCGCCGCTATCAGGTCGGGTTTATCACCCATAAAAAAATTGCGGTCAGTTAATACCGAAAGCGCCGAGGCGCCCGCTGCCGCGTAAGCACTGGTAACTTCCTTAACGCTTACTTTATCATTTATGATCCCTTTTGATGGCGATTTACGCTTAAACTCGGCTATGATACCGGTACGATCCGGTGCCAGTAAAAACTCGCGGAAGGAATACGGTGTACGATTGAAAAACTCAGATGCTTCCAGTTGCGCAATAGAAACATTGCTCTTTGCAACCTCAATCTCTACCTTTTTATTAAGTACTATTTTATCAAGAATATTCATAAACCCCCTAGCTCCCTAAAGGGGGAACCATTTGTTATAATTTTATTATTAATTGAACCCCTACAATACACCCCCTTTAGGGGGTTGGGGGGCTAACCAATTCTGCATCATTTCTTTTCCGTACTCCGTTAATATTGATTCGGGGTGAAACTGTACGCCCCGCACATCATATGTTTTATGCCTTATAGCCATAGCCGAGTTATCAACTTCATCAATAGCAGTTACTGTTAACACATCAGGTATAGCCTTTTCGTCAACCACCCACGAGTGATAGCGGCCAACTTTAAAGGTTTGCGGCAAATCGGTAAATAACTTTTCTGTATCGTCAGTAACGGTTATTGGGGTGGCAATGCCATGCATGGGCTGTTTTAAATTATATAGCTTGCCGCCAAAAACTTCGGCAATGGCTTGCTGGCCCAAACACACGCCAAAAATACTTTTTGTTGGTGCATATTTTTCAATTACATCCAGCAACAAACCCGCTTCGGACGGTATACCCGGCCCCGGCGAAAGAATTATTTTATCGTAAGCGTCAACATCTTCCAGCTTAAATTGGTCATTGCGCCATACATCGCATTGTAAACCAATTTCATTAACTAAATGTACCAGGTTATAGGTAAACGAATCGTAATTGTCAATTATTAATATTCTATCTTTCATTTTTCACACGCTCCCAACTTCTTTAATTAAACAGCAGGATCAACACTAATACGCTTTATTGGATTGCAGGGTTACTCCTATTTTGTTTAAAACCAAAATGCGTATCATTAATTTATTTTATATTTCTTCGGCCATCTCAATTGCTTTACGCAGGGCCGCAATTTTATTGTTTACTTCATTTAACTCGCTCTCGGCAACAGAGCCGGCTACAATGCCTGCCCCGGCCTGATAATGTAAAGTATTGTTTTTACTTAAAAACGAGCGTATCATAATGGCGTGGTTAAAGTCGCCGTTAAAGCCTAAGTAGCCAATAGCGCCGCTGTAAAAGCTGCGTTTTATATTTTCGTTCTCGTCAATAATCTCCATAGCGCGGTACTTGGGTGCGCCGCTTAAAGTACCTGCCGGAAAGGTATCGGCAACAACTTTAAATGAAGGTACACCCGGCAGCAGCTTACCGCTAACCTGCGATACTAAATGTATCAGATGCGAGTAGTATTGTACCTCTTTAAACGCCTTAACTTCTACCTGCTCACAATGGCGGCTCAGATCATTACGGGCCAGGTCAACCAACATTACATGCTCTGATGATTCTTTTGGGTCATTTTTAAGGTTTAGGGCTATCTCAGCATCTTTTTCATCATCGCCGCTGCGTTTAAAAGTGCCGGCAATAGGATATATGGTAGCTACCCTGTTTTTTATAGTGATCTGCGCCTCGGGCGATGAACCAAATATCCGGAAATTGCCAAAGTCAAAATAAAATAAATAAGGCGACGGGTTAATAGAGCGCAACGCGCGGTAAACATTAAATTCATCGCCGGTAAATTGTTTGGAGAAAGCCCTTGATGGCACTATCTGGAAAACATCACCACGATAAATATGCTGTTTCATTTTCTCCACAATGGCCATAAACGCTTCGTTGGTTAAGTTTGACTGCTCGTCATCCTTGCTTTGAAAACCGTATTCGGGGAAGTTTTTATTTTTTATCAGGTCCTCTATTTTCTGGATACCTGCTCCGACTATATCCTCATTCTCAAACTGGTTATAAAATATATATAACTCATTTTTAAAGTGGTCAATGGCTATAATGTAACGGTACACATGGTACTGCATTACCGGTATAGCGCGTGTGGTGTCGTCGCTTTGCTTTAGCTTAATTGTTTCATAATGCTCAACCGCCTCGTGGGTAAAATAACCAAATAAGCCGTTAGCTGCAGCTTTTAACGCAATCTCGGTGGTTTCAAACCGGTTTAAAAAATCATTAATATGGGCGGTTAGCTCAAATTGTCCGGCTTCGTAAGTTTCTGTATGTCCACCCGGATAGCTTTCTTTTAAAACGTCATTATTTAATATTAAGCCCGCAATAGGCTCGCAGCAAACATAGCTCATGCTGTTTTCGCGGCTATGGTAGTCTGAGCTTTCCAGTAGCAGCGAGTTTGGGAACACGTCGCGTAAACGAAGGTAGATGCTTACTGGCGTAGTTGTATCGGCCAGTAGCTTTTTATAAGTAGTTATAATTTTATATTTTTTCATTTGTTGTGATATCCAAATTTTAGTAAAACAAAAAACCCAGCGAATGAGGGTCGCCGGGTTTCCTTATTAGGTTTGCAATTGATTAGTGTGCTCTGATCAAAAAGAATTATCCGGCTGCCAAAATTAATGGGCGCCACCAGCTATTAATATTTTTGTTTTTGATCATTGTGGTCGCAAATTTATAAAGAAAATTGAATTAGCAAACTTTTTAAGCACTTTTTTTCAAACTATTTTAAAATGGGGATATGCCCCGCTGCCAATGTACCCACCACTATTAACAAAGCAATAAGGTAATATAGGGCTATGGTTTTATGTTTAACCTCTGGTAAAACAATTTTTTTAGACTTGCTATGGCCTATGGTAATTAACACAATAGCTATAACCATACCCACCCAATGCTCTACCGCGAAATAGCGTAAGGTGCTATTTTTCATAGTTTCGCTATTAAACCGCACCATAGGGCTGATGATGTATAATACAATACCAATAAGCAATTGGGTATGTACCGATATCAGGGTAAACAGGTTGATCTTGCGGTTACCTTCGGTATAAGGGCTTTTGTTTATCCAGCCTATCAATGATTGGATAATAGCCAGTATTAACAATACCAATACCACATACCTGAAACCGGAGTGTAAATGCTGAATTATATTATATGCGTCCATTTTTGAAATTTTTTTGTACGAATATACGACTAGGATTTATAGGATTATAAGATTTAAGGATTAACTATCATTTTTAGATAGAAACTGTAGAATCTTACCACAGCAGTGGCTTATCCAACCTCTTACAATGTCGTTTTTACCCATCATTAAAATAAATGCTGTTGGTTATATTTGATCTGTAATTAAATGATAATGAAAGGCCAGCCAGCAAAAAATATTGACGAATATATAGCCGCTTTCCCGATGGACGTGCAAGAAAAGCTGCAAAAAATA
>NZ_JBDTJZ010000170.1:0-5096 GCF_039935595.1 Mucilaginibacter sp.
ATATAAGTTATTAACACAAATTCGTCGCGATGCATTTTAGTACTAAGGGAAAGGGCCAAAGCCACCGAAATACCCCCTCTTAACCCACCCCAGGTTAATATTGCAATAGCGTGTTGCTCAAATTTAATTTTATATTTTAAAATATAAACCGGGATAACAACCGAAACCCAACGGGCTAGCAGCACCAGTATTATGGCAACGCCACCAATGATCATAACTGTAAAATTGACCTTGATTATTAGCATTTCCAACCCAATGAAAAGGAAAAGTACCGCGTTTAATATCTCATCAATTAAATGCCAGAATTTGCCGAGGTAGTCTATAGTCTCGTCAGACATGACCTCGTCTTTGACTTTGTTGCCTGTTATAATACCGGCCACAACCATAGCCAGTGGCCCTGACACATGAAGGTGCGATGCTATGGTGTACCCGCCCATTACAATAGCAATGGTTATTAACACTTCTACCTTATAATCATCAACAGATCGGAGCGCGTAAAAACCCAGGTAACCAAGTATTCCCCCAAAGGCTAATCCGCCAACAGCCTCCTGCAAAAAAAGCTTACCTACTGTTGCTACAGAAAAATCGCCGGTACCCTGGCGGGCAATTTCGGCTATGCTGATAAAAATAACTACAGCTATACCATCATTAAATAACGATTCTCCGGCTATTTTTACTTCGAGCGAAGAAGGTATATTGGCTTGTCTCAAGATGCCCATAACAGCAATAGGATCAGTAGGAGATATCAACGAACCGAACAACAGGCAGTAAATAAAAGGAATAGGCATTTGAAAAATTTTAAATAGATACCAGGTCATTCCTCCCACCAAAAAGGTGCTGATAAGTATGCCCATAGTTGCCAATAGTAATACGGACCAGCGTTCCTTTTTTAACTTACCTGCATCAATATGTATCGCACCGGCAAACAAAAGAAAACTCAGCATAAAATTCATCAACACATCTTGAAAATCAACCGAGTTTGCCAATTCAATTGCTTTGGTTGAAAGCAAAAACTTTGAACTGCCCAATGTTGCCAGCAACATAGAAGATATCAGCGACAAAGCCATTATACCAATAGTTGGCGGCCATTTGATGAACCGGTGATTGATATAAGCAAACAGTGCAGCCAAAATGATGGTAATGGTAAGTATATCCCGTGTTTCCATATTATTTGTTTTGGTTTTATAAAACAGGCAGCGTGTGATAATTTGGAAGATAATCTCTTCTTGCTGCAAGGCTACTGCCTTGTGACCCGGTTTCAGGTATCATAGCTGCAAAGCAGCAAACCAATTAATTAATCAACAATAACTTTAACCAATCTCTTGATACCACAATAGTCCCGGCACTGCTGTAAAGATACTCATTATCACTTTCAACCATGCCCACTTAAATGGGATTATTATGCGGTGCGGTAATTGTATGCTTTTTGTAAATAAGGCAAACAGGCAGGCATAGATCATTCAAGAGCGGACATTTTTATTGCCATATTATTGGTTAATTGCTTAAATTTAATAATTTTATCAACTCAATTATATAACATAAACTTAACCAATTATGATCAAAAAAACATTAGCAACTGTTGTTATGGTAATGGCATTTGCAGCATTTTGCTTTGCCGGCGATATTACCGGGAACTGGAAAGGAACGGTGAACGACCAATTTGAAGTTGGCTATACCTTTAAAGTAGATGGCGAAAAATTAACCGGATCGTCAAAAGGTCCGGATGGTAGTGATACGGCATTCAGTGATGGTGTAATAAAAGGCGACGACCTTTCTTTCTCTATCGATATTATGGGTAACTCTACCAAAATTAAAGGCAAAATAAAGAGTGATGCTACAGATAAAACAAAAGACACGATCACGCTTTCTTTCGCAGTAAACGGGCAGGATGTAACCCTGGTGTTAAGCAGGGTGAAATAGTTTAAGCTTATGGCCGGTGTTATCACAGCGCCATTTTAAAAGTACGCAAAAGCCTCAAATCTTTCGATTTGAGGCTTTTAACTTTTCGGGGCACAGTAAATCTGCTATAAATAAACTTTGTAAAAACGTAACACATTGCTATCTTGTATATCTAAACCAAAACCAACCTAAATTATGATAAGGTCAAAAACTATACTTGGAGTAATCCTTTTTTTATTAATAAAAGGCTCATTATTCGCGCAGTCAGATACGCGCAGTATTAATATCATTAAAGATGCTATTGAAAAGGCCGGAACTGCTATTCCAGCTTCGGCCATTGGCGAGCCTGTTGGTTCGGTAAAACTGTATGAACCCCAATGGGTTGAGGCCACAGCAACAATGCCGGCCTATGGCATTGTAGAGGGCTCCATTATGCCGGTTGACCCTAACGGCTGGCCCATTAATTTCAGGGTAGTGCTACCCGCAAGCTGGTCGTTACGAGGTATGCAGCAGGGCGGCGGCGGAATGAACGGATCGCTTGGCGTACGTGCTTCGGCTTCTATACTTAATAAAGGCTTTGCAGTTTATGGCAGCGATGGCGGTCACCAGGCCGGTGGTAAAGCGTTGGCAACCGGACCAACTACCGGCGATGAATGGTCACTTAATGACGAAGCCATAAAAAACCTGGGCTACATGCAAATGAAAAAAACGCATGATGCCGCTATGGTTATTATGGAACGGGTGTATGGCAAAAAGCCCACCTATAATTATTATGTGGGTAGCTCGCAAGGAGGACGTGAAGCGCTAACTGTTGCGCAGCGGTATCCTGCCGACTATGATGGCATTATAGCTAACGTTCCTATCCTTAACAATACTACCCTTATGCTTGCCCCTGTGCTTATGCGCATACAGGAAATACCGACAGCAAACTGGGTAACGCCTGCAAAAGTAAAAGCCATTACTGCTGAGTTTTTGAGACAGTGCGATGCACTTGACGGCGTATCGGACGGAATGATAAATAATTATATGGCTGCACGTGCCATTTTTAATGTAAAAGACGGCATAGGACCTAAAGACCCCTGGAAAGCATTAAGAGCGCCAAATGGAATAGATCCAAACCCACAAGATGCAACAGAGAACGCAAAGCTTACCGATGGGCAAATAAAAACACTCGAATTTATTTATAGTCCTTACACGTTTAAAGCACCTTTAGCAAATGGTGTTAAATCGTTCGGGATGTGGTTGCCTAATATTACACCCGCCGACATGGGGCTTATTGCCAATACCCGTTTTAAAGGACAGGAAGGCGCTGCTGATAATGCCCGCCCATTTAGTCACCTGGGTATTTTAGGCACTACCGGGATGTTAATGCAGGACCTTAAAGCCAATTCGCTTGATTTTGTAGACGGTGGCAAATACGAGAAACGCAGAGAAGAAATATCAACCTGGCTTGATGCCACCAACCCCGACCTTTCCGCATTTTATAAACGAGGCGGAAAAATGATCGTTACCAATGGTTTAATGGATAACCTGGCTTCAGACGGATCGCAACTTGATTATTATCAATCAGTAATAGATAAGATGGGCAGAACTAAGGTGGATGAATTTGCACGGTTTTTTGTTGTACCGCATGGCGGCCACGGTTTAAGCGGCAAAGGCTATAGCGTTAACGGCGAGGGAAAACCGGTAAAAGCAAAAAACATTGCGGCCCCAAATGGTGATGACAACATCGATCAATTGGTATCATGGGTTGAAAAAAAACAGGCACCGGCTAAAACGCTGGTTATAGATGAAAAAGGCCGGATAGGCACAGATAAAAATGTGAATGGCTATTTGCTTTGCTCTTATCCGGAGTATCCCCAATATGTAAACGGACCGGTTGAAAGCGCGTCCTCTTACATCAGTAAAGCCCCTGATCTGAAATTGCTAAATAAATAGTACTATTCATGGATCGTAAGAAAATACTGATTGCCGGCGGAGGCATTGGCGGGTTAACTGCCGCGTTGAGTTTGCATAAAGCCGGCTTTGAGGTAATGGTATATGAGTCGGCCCCGGAGGTTAAACCGCTGGGTGTAGGTATCAATTTGTTACCACATGCCGTGCGTGTGCTCACTAACTTAGGTTTGCAGGAAGCCATGGCCGAGGTAGCAGTTGCTACCCGCGAACTCATTTACTTCAATAAATTCGGACAAAAAATATGGGGTGAACCACGGGGCATGTTTGCCGGCTATCATTGGCCGCAATTTTCGGTGCACCGCGGTACGTTTCATATGCTGTTGCTGCAAAAGGTAAAGGATGTAATTGGTGCCGAAAGCGTTTTTACGGGCCACCATTTGCTGTCGTGCGAAAACAAAGGCGCGGGCGTATCTGCCGTTTTTAACGACAAAAAACATGACAGGCAGGTAACTGTTGAAGGAGATGCCCTGATAGGTGCGGATGGTATTCACTCGGTAGTGCGTAAACAATTCTATCCTGTTGAGGGGATCCCTAAATTTTCGGGCGTTATACTGCATAGGGGCACTACCATAGCAAAACCTTTTCTTTCAGGCTCGTCCATGATCATGGCGGGGAGCCGCAGCAAAAAATTTGTAGCTTACCCCATAACAAAGCCGGATAAAGACGGTAATCAGCTTATCAATTGGATTGCCGACCTGCAGGTGAGCGAAGATGAAAACATTATGGTGCGCGATTGGAACCGCCGGGCCGATAAAGCAAAGCTGCTGGAGCAATTCAAATCCTGGGAGTTCCCCTGGTTACCTATTCCGTCGCTGATCAATAATTCCGAAGCTATTTATGAATTCCCGATGTCTGATCGTGATCCGTTGCCGCAATGGTCGTTTAACAATATCAGTTTACTGGGCGATGCGGCGCATCCTATGTATCCCATCGGCTCAAACGGGGCTTCGCAGGCCATACTGGATGCAGAATGTTTAGCAGAATGTTTTGAGCGTTATGATGACGTCGCAACAGCGTTAAAAGAATATGAAGCCATCAGGCTGGCGGCTACCGCCAACATTGTATTGCAGAACCGCAAAATGGGGCCGGAAGAAGTAATGCAAATTGTAGAAGAAAGGGCCCCTAACGGGTTTGATAATTTACATGACGTAATCTCGCAGGAGGAGCTTGACGCGGTATCGGCACGGTACAAAAAGATAGCGGGATTTGAGCTGGAAGCATTGAACCAAAAACAATAAAAT
>NZ_JBDTJZ010000171.1:0-24720 GCF_039935595.1 Mucilaginibacter sp.
GCCTCAATAATATGTTTAACAATGGCCAGCCCCAGGCCTGACCCGCCAATTTGCCTTGAACGGCTGGTGTCTGTACGGAAAAAGCGTTCAAATAAACGTGGCAAATATTTTTCTTCAATGCCCACGCCATCATCCGTTACTTCTATTAATACCTGATCGTGCAGGTTAAAAAGGCTTATTGCGGTACTACCATTTTCCTTACCATATTTAAAAGCATTATCTATTAGGTTGGTTAATACCTGTGTAATCTTCTCGCGGTCGGCATTTACCCAAATACCTTCATCATACTTTTGTTTAAATATCAATTTAATATTATGCTGCTCAGCCTTCCATTCTGATGCTTCCAACACCTCTTTGATCAGGTCATTGATCTTAAACTTGGTATAATTGATTGGCATCTCGCCCGATTCCAGCTTTGATATTTCATCAAGATCCTTAATAAGATAACTAAGCCTGTCTACATTTTTTTCCGCCTTATCTAAAAACTGCCTTGCCATTTCCTTATCATCAAAATCGTCATCCTGCAATGCTTCAATATACCCTTGTATAGCAAACAGCGGCGTTTTAAATTCATGCGAAATGTTGGATAGAAATTCTCTCCTGAATTTTTCCTGGTTACGTAATCCGTCAATCTCGGTACTTTTCTGCCTGGCCCATTCCTTTACCTCCAGTTCCACATCATTTATTGGGTCAGAGCTAACGTGCTCGCCAAGCGCATCGCGCAGATCCCGGCCAAGCTTTAAGTTATGGATAAGCTTATAAATTAGCTTTATTTTTGAATAGATGTACTTTTCAATCAGGTAATAAAATACGACAAAGCTGGTAACAATGGTAGCACCAAAAGTTATCAGCATATCGGTAAGGTTATGCCTGAAATAGTAGTTTACTGCCGATAGTGTTATGGCAACCGCAGCAGCATTTATTAATACCAGTACCCGTAATTTCATAACGTAAAGATACGAAAATGGTGGGTGGTTAATTAGGTTGAATAAGTTAGTATTAAGTTAAGAATGTATTAAGAAGCACATTACTCACTTAATCAACTATTCATATAACCTACGGCTTGGCCGTATCTATCTCTATGGTAACAGTAACATCATTTGACAACACCAGGCTGCTGCTACCCACGCCAAAATCCATGCGGTTTAATTTAAAGCTGCCTTTAAATGTGCCTGTGTTGCCATTTACTACATAGCTAAATGGAACATCAAAAGCCTTGGTCTTATCTTTCATGGTCACATTAAACTGACCAACGTAGTTGTTACCGCTTTTATGTTTAAAAGAAACAGACTTCATTACAAGCTTAGGGAAACGCGCGACATCAAAAAACTCATCGCTTCTTAAATGCTCATCACGGGTATCATTATCAGTATTTATGCTTTTAACATCCGCTGAGCCTTCGATGGTACTTGTATTTAAATTAGCAGGATCAAACTGGATATTAGCCTGCATGGTGCCTATAGTACCGGTGGTGTTTATACCCAGGTTTTTTATTTGGAAACTAATAAGCGCCCGTGTAATTTTTGTTTGTGCGGCTACTATATTTATTAAAAAAAGTGTAGTGATAATTAGGGCAGCTATTTTTTTCATAATGCGAATAAACATCATAATGGGTAAATAATATATATGTGTGTTATTATTTTTACATATATGACGATAAAAACATCAAAAAGTTAAACAGGTAATGAATTATTGCCATTCGGTATAAAACTGATTCAAATAGGCTTCCATAAACTGGTGGCGTTGCAGGGCCAACTGCCTGCCTGTCGCGGTATTCATTTTATCTTTAAGCAGCAGCAACTTTTCGTAAAAATGGTTAATGGTTGGCGCTGTTGATTTTTTATAAGCCTCCTTGTTCATATTCAAATCGGGCTTAATAGCGGGGTTATAAATTTCCCGACCTTTAAAGCCGCCATAATTAAAAGCGCGGGCAATGCCAATAGCACCAATAGCATCCAGCCTGTCGGCATCCTGCACTATTTGCAGCTCTTTTGAATTAAATGTGGGCTTATCAAATGCTGACTTGAACGACATGTAACGGATTATTTGCTGTACATGCAAAACTATCTCCTTATCAACATCAATGCTTTCCAGGAATTCACCAGCTAAACGTGGCCCAACTTCCTCGTCGCCATTATTAAATTTGCTATCGGCAATATCATGTAATAAAGCAGCAAGCTCAATGGTTAATAAATGGGCACTTTCGGTTTGGGCTATAAGTTTGGCATTGGTCCAAACCCGGTAAATATGCCACCAGTCGTGTCCGCCTTCGGCATTTTTTAGGGTATCCTGTACAAACAGGGTAGTTTTATTAATAATAGTTTCGTGATCCATATTTGCAATATGCTGCAAATATAAGTTTATGCACTTACGCCTACAGCTCTTGACGCTGATAATTCGGCGGGGTTAATGAGGTCGGTAACGTCAAACTCTAAAACTTCGGCTATTTGAAAAAGCCTTTCAACAGTAATTTTGGTATATCCCAACTCAATTTTGCTGTAAGCGTTTTGTGATATGTTCAGTTTAAAAGCCAGGTATTCCTGGGTATAGTTTCTAAACTCTCTTTTATTCCTGATATTCAGAGCAATAGCTTTTATTTTAAACGCCAACGTATTATTCATAACTAAGCAGTTTTTGGGTTACCAGCTATATTTACGAATTTTTGAATAAGATAGTTTTAGTTAGTTTGAAAAAACTGTCTATGGCGCTAAATCATAACTTATTACCACCGCGGGCAATAATGTTGCTTCGTTAAGCGGTATCTGATCGGTAGACATAAAACGCTTTCTGTTTCTATAAAACTCATAGCTGCTTTTTTGCACTTCGGTAGTAGTTATATCCGGCGCGTTAAAACACACAGAGAACGGAATTAAAAAATCATGGAATTTTTCATGGTCAGGTATTATCCACTTACGGGTTGATTTTTTTAGGGCAGCAATGATTGGCGGCGTTAATAAAAGATCATCCGCATAATAAATTACCACTTTTGATATTACGCCCTGTTCATCGGCTGTAAATTTAAAAATGGCCATACCTGTGGCCCTTTTTTTAATAATATCTTTTGAAACCGTAAGGCTATCTTTAAAAAACCGGGTCATGATATCCTTACCCCCCTGAAACGGGAACGCCAGTTGTGCCTGGGCCATACAGCTAACAGAAAAAAGTAGCGTAAAAATGGATAAAAGTATTTTTTTCATTTTCATATTAATAATGAATATCGAATACTGAATGTTGAATATCGAAGTAAATACTTCTACATTATTTATTCAATATTCGGTGTTCGATATTATTCTTCCCTCGGCTCCCTTTTGCTGCCTTCGTACAATTCGTACTCTAATAAGCGGCAGTCAAGCTTGCCATTATAAAATTCAATTTTACGGTTTGCACGCAAACCTATTTTTTTTGCCAGATCAGGGTTGCCGGTAAAAATATAACCCCTGTAACCCAGGCAATTTTTCTTCATAAAATCGCCTATGCGCTTATAAGTTGCTTCCAGTTTGCTATGCACCCCAAGGCGTTCGCCATATTCGGGGTTAAACATAACTACGCCGGGCGCTGTTGGCACCTCCGTATCTGCAAAATCACAAACGCTAAAATCAATTAAATGTTCTACGCCTGCTGTTTTTGCATTTTTTTGAGCGATGTCAACAGCATCGGCAGAGAGGTCAGTCGCTATAATTTTAAAGCCGATTTCTTTTTTGGCTTTATCCTTTAATAACCTGCGCTCGTTAAAAAACACTTGTTCGTCATAACCCATAATATGCATAAAGCCATAGTTCATCCTAAACAGGCCGGGATGTTTATCAGTAGCCAGCAACGCGGCTTCAATAGCAAGCGTGCCCGAGCCACACATCGGGTTAATAAATGTGCTGTTTCTGTCCCAATGGGTAGCCATAATGGTTGATGTGGCCAGTGCCTCAAGCATAGGGGCCTTGCCCGGTATTTTACGATAACTGTGTTTGGCCAAAGTTTCGCCCGATGTATCTAAAAATATTTCGGCCTTATCATCCTGCCAGTAAAGGTGCACAACGGTTTTATTACCATCCGAGCCTGAGTTGGGGCGGATACCTTTGACAGATTTAATACGGTCAACAATAGCGTCCTTAACTTTTACATTAGCAAACAGCGGCGTTAAAATATGTTCATTATTAACATTTGATGTTACCGAAAAATAGCCGGAAAAATCAATGAGCTGCTCCCATTCAATTTGTACCAGGTTGTCGTAAAGTTCCTTTGGATCATTGGCGGTAAAGCCTTTTAACAGATATAATACCTGGCTTGCACAGCGCAGGTTTAAATTAAGGGCTATGGTATCAGTAACGGTGCCCTGCAGCTCAACCCCGGTTTGAAATACGCGTGTGGGTTCGTACCCCAACTCTTCAACTTCTTGTTGCAAGTATGGCGACAGCCTTTTATTGCAGGTTATTATTATTTTACTTTCGGTTTGGAAAACTGACATGCTGGTGGTATTCAACTACTATAATGGTAGTATATGGATAAGTAAATATGTTACTTTAAATAATAAAGTAATGGCTGCAAAAATAGAATATAAAAGGCAAACGCACAATTTATGTAAAATTACCCGCCCTGATTAATAGTTAATAAGCTACAGTATTCCTTTATACTACTCAAAATAGCTATATTAAATGCAGTGCTTGTAGTCAAATATTTATTTTATATAATGTACAGGTGTGTTATTAATATTTCGACAAATAAAAAACTTATTATTTCATTAAGGGCACAATATTATCATTTAACGAACAATATATTACGCTTGTCGACATTTTAATAAAATATTCTCGCATTTTTATATTAAAAAAGGCATTACAAGTGCTATAACTTACTAAAGTATAAAAACCGTCTTACCATAACAGCAAAGGGCATAATTGCCCTAAACCTGTAAAATACTACAAACCGATAATATTTAACACGGCACTTGCTTTGCAGTTATAGTGTAGAATGAAAATTTTTATAAAAAACATGGTAAGCATACGCTGCCAAATGATTGTGGACCTGGAATTAGAAAAGCTTGATTTACATTGTACACAATTAGAAATGGGAACAGCAGATATACGTGAGGTTGTTTCCAACGGACAAATCGCACAAATAAGAATTGCATTGCTTCAATTAGGATTAGAATTGATAGATAATAAAAAAAGCATCCTGATCGAAAAAATAAAAGCTGTTGTTATTGAAATGGTTCATTATTCGGGCAGTCAATTAAAAATGAATTTTTCAAATTATTTAAGTGAAAAATTAAACTTTGATTACACCTACCTGGCTAATATATTTTCTGAAGATCAGGGAATTACTATTGAACATTTTATTATCCAAAATAAAATACAACGCATCAAAGAGCTTATTGGATATAATGAGCTTAACCTTACCCAAATTTCATGGATGCTTCACTATAGCAGTGTGGCACACCTATCTACCCAGTTTAAAAAAGTAACGGGTATTACCCCCTCGCACTTTAAACAATTGGAACACAAAAGCCTTATCGCGCTTTAATGTGTGAATCATATAACTTTTTAAAATAATAGTGTAACATCCGGCCCTCCTGTTAGGGCTACGTTTGTATTGTCCTAAATTCTGTTTAAACAGATAAGTCGGCATTTACCTATTATTAATAACGTTTATTATGAACAAAAAAATTACCTCCACTATTAACAGCGCACAAGTGCATAGAAATAGGGGCACCTCAAGAATTTCAAGAATCATTGGATCACTAATTTTACTACTGCTTTTTTTTACAGTAAGCTGCAAAAAAGATTTGTTTAAACCTGTTCAGGGTCTTTGTCCGGTTGTGGCTACCGACCCTATGGATAAAGCGGTAGATGTTGCGCTTAACAAAGTGATATCAGCCACTTTTAATACAGACATGGATGCTGCATCCATCAACAAAACAACATTTACCATCAAACAAGGAGCAACAGTTATTTCGGGAACGGTTAGCGCGACACCTAACGCCGCGGTATATACGTTTACGCCTGATGTACCCCTGTCTCCATTTTTAGTATATACAGGCACTATTACCACCGGCGCTTATGATAAGTTTAAAACAGCACTGGTTAATGATTATGTGTGGACATTTACAACTATCCCACAAGTAACTTTAACATCAATCCCTGCAATTGGCGGCACAACCGCCGGGGGCGGAACATTTGCGCAGGGTGCGGCAGTAACCGTAACAGCCACACCAGCAACGGGCTACTCGTTTACCAACTGGACGGTTGGCGGAACAGAAGTTTCTAAAAGCACAAGTTATCCATTTACAATGGCAGGTAATAAAGCATTGGTAGCCAACTTTACGTTAATACCTGTAGGGCAATTTTCGGTAACATTAACTTCAAACCCTGCACAAGGCGGAACAAATACCGGGTCAGGACCTTATAATCCGGGCTCATTTGTAACAGTAACCGCAACCCCAAGTGCGGGTTATTCATTTGTTAACTGGACAGAAAATGGAGCTCCGGTATCTACCAGTTCAAGTTATTCATTCACATTAACCGGCAACAGGACACTGGTAGCAAACTATAGCACTGTTGCGGCAGGCATGTTTGCTGTATCACTTTCCTCCAACCCCGTGGCAGGCGGTACTACAAACGGTTCCGGATCATTTGCTTCCGGGTCTTCAGTAACCGTTACAGCCACGCCAAATGTGGGCTATACATTTACCAACTGGACAGAAAACGGTTTAATAGTTTCAACAAGTACGCCGTATACGTTTGCTTTAACGGCTAACAGAAACCTGATAGCTAACTTTACAGCAGTTGTTGCATTAGGCCCTGGCGCTATAGATTTTGGCGGTGCAGGCATCTACACTATATTAACTAAATCGGGTATATCAACTACCGGCGTTACATCGGTTGGTGGAAACATCGGGGTTAGCCCCGCTGCTGCTACCGCCATAACCGGATTTGGCTTAATAATGAATACAGGCGGTCAATCATCACATACGCCTATCGTAACGGGTAGTGTTTTTGCTGCCGATTATGCAGCCCCAACACCGGGAAACCTTACAGTTGCTGTTAACAACATGGAAACAGCCTACACCACAGCCAACGGACTGGTAACTCCGGCCCCTGTTGTTGATTTGGGTGCAGGTAATGTTAGCGGGTTAACCTTACCTCCGGGCTTGTATAAATGGAACACAGGATTGTTAATTGGCGCTTCGGGGGTTACACTTGCAGGTGGCCCAAATGATACCTGGGTTTTACAGATAGCACAAGACCTAACGGTGGCCAACAGCGCTAAGATCAACCTGATTGGTGGCGCACAAGCCAAAAATATTACTTGGGTAGTAGCCGGCCAGGCAGTCCTTGGTACTAATGTTAATTTCAACGGTAATATCTTGAGTAAAACATTGATATCATTAAATACCGGCACAACGGTAATAGGCAGATTGTTAGCGCAAACAGCGGTAACGCTTAATGCCAGTACCGTTATTTTACCATAATCAATTTATATGACCAGCCTGCTCTTGTAACGAGAATAGGCTGGTTTAAAACAATAATTTAAAAAGGAGACATCATATGTTACTCATCAATAAAATAAAAAAGTTACTTGCGCTATCATTAATACTAATTAGTGCACATATAACGGTGCAGGCTCAAATAATACAACCTACCTGGTGGTTTGGCTTGTCGGGCGCTGCAAATGCAAATTTTTATGACGGCACCACGCAAACGCTAAACAGCGGGTTAGTTGCGCCAACAGCCTTGCATAAAGGCTTTGGTGTACGTCCATACGGATCAATACTAATGGAATACCGCCCCGCAAGTGTATGGGGTGCTATGCTTAATGTAGGTTACGATGGCAGCGGCGGAAAGTTTAATGAAGTAATTGCACCCTGTAATTGCCCAACCAATTTAAAAACGGATCTAAGTTACGCGGTAATTGAACCCAGTGTTAGGCTTAATATGGGCAAAAGCAGTATTTACCTTTTTGCTGGCCCAAGTGTATCATTTAACTTGACAAAGAATTTTACATACACCCAGCTTAAACAACCTGATACCCGGTCAGAATTTAACAACGTTCAAAATACACTTTTCTCCGGGCAGGTTGGTTTAGGGGCTGATATTAAAACATCATCGCCTACAAACCTTAACCAGGTAAGTATATCGCCGTTTGTTTCCTTTCATCCATACTTTGGCCGCGAACCACGCAGTATTGAAAGCTGGTCAATTACCACCGTAAGAGCAGGTATCGCCATAAAATTTGGCAAAGCGCATAAAGCAGCGCAAGTTACCGTAGCCACGCCACCGTTAGTAATTCCTGAACGCGAAATAGGTTTTGCCGTACGTGCACCAAAAGAAGTGCCGTTAAAACGCCAGGTAAGCGAAACACTCCCTTTACTTAATTCTGTATTTTTTGACGATGCATCAGTTAACATTCCAAACAGGTATGTATTGCTTACAAAAGATCAGGCTTCCGGCTTTAGCGAAAGTTCATTGCAAAAAGAATCAACAGAAAATATGACCGGCCGTTCGGCACGCCAATTAAACGTGTATCATAATGTTCTTAATATTATAGGCGATCGTATGCGGGCTAACCCGGGCACAACTATATTATTAACCGGAGCTTCACCAAACCTTACAGATGGTAAAGCTTTTGCCGAATCTGTTAAGCAATACCTGGTTACCATTTTTGGGATTGATGGCTCAAGAATAACTACGGATGCTCGTAAAAAACCAATGCATCCGTCTGAGCAGCCGGGAGGCGACAAGGAACTTGTATTGCTACGTGCTGAAGATACCCGTGTTGATATAACCAGCACCTCGCCCGAGTTGTTGTTAGAAGTAGGTGGT
This sequence comes from Mucilaginibacter sp., assembly GCF_039935595.1. GTDB lineage: Bacteria > Bacteroidota > Bacteroidia > Sphingobacteriales > Sphingobacteriaceae > Mucilaginibacter. Next base: position 8,811 of record NZ_JBDTJZ010000171.1, read on the forward strand.
GATATGATGAAGCCGGTACAATTTACAGCTACACAGTTTGACCCATTAGACAGCCATGTAATATTTAATGTTGATGGTGGAAAAGAAGTGTTGAGCTCGTGGATGATCAATACTACCGATGCTTACGGTGTAGTACAACATTTTGGGCCATTTACCGGCGATATGCAAAGTGTACCAGGTGCAGCTATATTGGGCAATAATCCAACCGGCGATTATAAAGTTACTTTAATTGGCACCACCAAAAAAGGAAATACTATTCAAAAAGAAAGCACGGTACATTTAGTGCGTAATGATGATAAAGTATTAAAAGGCCTGCGTTATAGTATTGTTTTTGACTTTGACAGGTCAAGATCTATTGAATCTTATAACAAATTCTTATCTGAAACAGTGGCTCCGTTAATTGCAGACGGATCAACGGTTATTATTCATGGACACACCGACATTATAGGTGAGCCGGCTTATAACCAAACCTTATCAAACGACAGGGCACTGCAAACCCAAAAAATGATAGAACAAGCATTAAATAGTTCAGGTAAAAAGAACGTTAAGTTTGAAACATCAGGTTTTGGCGAAGACACTGCCCAGGCACCGTTTGACAACAACCTGCCCGAAGAGCGTTTTTATAACAGAACAGTAATTATAGATATTATATTAAACTAAAAATAACTCTTTTAAAGTTTTAGCAAAAGCCACCCTTTACGGGTGGCTTTTTGTTTTGCGATAAATTACCCGATGTGGAAAACTTCACTAAAATTGGGGAATTAATGATATAAATAAATCCTATTTTCATTTCTTATCTATTAACTTTACATTTTAATTTTTAATGCTATGGATATTAAAGGCAAAGTACATGAAGTGGCCCCAACACAACAGGTTACAGATTCGCTTAAAAAAAGGGAACTGATAGTTGAGTATGTGGAGAACCCCCAATACCCTGAATACTTAAAGTTTGAAGCGATACAGGACCGCTGCAATTTACTGGATAACGTAAAGGTTGGCGACGACGTAGAGGTTTTCTTTAACCTAAGAGGCCGCCCATGGACTGACAAGACCGGTAAAAAAAGTTATTTTAACTCCATGCAGTTATGGAAGATAAATATATTGAGCGGCGCAGCCAACAATACAACCCCCGAATATGCCCCGCCAGCTGATATCAGCTCGGCAGCAGAGGATGACGATCTGCCGTTTTAAGTAAAATTTCTTGCAAAAGAAACATAATGAAAACCCCGCTTGCCGGGGTTTTTGTGTTTGTTAGCCATCAGCGGTAAAGCAGTAATTTTATCAGCAAAAAAGGACAATTTGCATGGTTAACACCTTTTTTTATTAAATAATTGATTATTAATAAGTTAACTAAAAAATTCGCCTAAATGTGTTAAGTTGTGTTAACCCTCCAAAAAATCATTGTGGTGATAACACAGGCAACGGATTTAAAGTAAGCTTAAGTATGTTAAAAATTGTTAAAAGAAATCCGGATAGCTTTATTTAAAATATTTTTGTACTTGCAAAACTATAGTCTGTTAAAAATGCAGTTTTGAGATAATAATTTTAGGCAATTGAAAAAAAGAAGCATAAGCATTATTATAGGTTTGATGACGTTTGCGTTATTAGGCGTAGTGGCTATGCAATTATATTTTTTAACACAATCGTATGATCTGCAATCAAAACTATTTGACCGCTCGGTTAATGAGGCGCTTAATACCGTTGTTACAAAACTGGCCAAACAAGACCATATTAACTTTTTAAACCGCAAAGCCGAGCATGTACTAAAACAGCAGGGCAATAGTAATGATTCGGTACAGGTTAAAGTTGAGCCAACGCTGCGCGAACACCACTTGGCAGCCCTTCGCGATAGTTTAAAAAGCCTTCATAATGAGCTGTCTGATTTTGATCAATCAGGCTCTCTTAATTTACAAGTACAAATTGTTCAGTATACAAATGCTTTTGGGCAGATTGAAACAAAATATATTCCGGAACTGGTAGACAATCCAAAAAGGGCACTGCTAAATAAGCAGGGTAAAATAAACAAATACGATACAATTTCAAAAGTACCTTACTATGATCCGTTGTATGGCAAACAGGTATATGTTCAAAAACAAATAAACCCTTTATGGCTACAGGAACAAATGCGCAAAAAGAAAGAAAGACAACTTGCGCAGGTTAAAAAAATGCTTGCAGCAGATTCTCTTCAAAATTTAGCAAGCAGTGGCCAGGCCGAGCAGGAAAACTTATATGAGGAGTACCAAAAATCAGGAGAGCCCTTAAAGAACCGGATAAGCCCTTTTTGGATAGACTCGCTTTTGACCTATGAATTACATAACCGGGGTATTGATTTGCGGTTCAGCTATGTGGTTACTACCTCGGGCGATTCATTAATATATGCAAAAAGTGATAACCCCTACAACAAAAAACCCATATACGTAGATGTAAATAATTACCAAACCCCAATTTTTAACAAGGAAGTAATTAACGACCCGGGCCTGCTTAAACTTTCATTCCCCGAAAAAAGTTCATGGATATTGGGTAGCATGCGAGCTACTATGGCTACCACAGCAGGCTTACTATTTGTGTTAGTGTTTTGTTTTGGATATACCATATTCTCCATTATCAGGCAGAAAAAAATAGCTGAAATGAAAACCGACTTTATCAATAACATGACCCACGAATTTAAAACACCGGTATCAACTATAATGATAGCCAGCGAAGCGTTAAAGGATGATGAAATTGTTAATGATAAGGCACGTATATCAAGGCTGGCCAATATAATCTATGAAGAAAACGAGCGTCTGGGCAGCCATATAGAAAGGGTATTAAACGTTGCCCGCATTGATAAAAATGATTTTAAACTGGATAATAAACCGGTTGATATTAATGAAATGGTTAGCGTTGTGTTAGATAGTATGGCGCTAAAGTTGCAAAAATCAAACACTGAAGTAGTTTTAAACCTTGATGCAGAGAACGCCGTTATCAATGCAGATGAACTGCATTTTTCAAATGTGCTTTACAACTTAATTGATAATGCTATAAAATACAGCCAAAGCACCCCACATATAACAATTAGTACTTTTAACAAAAGCGGCCATATTGTTATAAAGGTAGCCGATAAGGGCATAGGTATGGGCCGCGACCAGCAAGCAAAAATATTTGAGCAGTTTTACCGTATACCAACAGGTAACCTGCATGATGTTAAGGGCTTTGGCTTAGGATTAAGCTACGTAAACACCATAGTAAAAAGGCTTAACGGCACAATTGCCGTACGGTCTGAAAAAGATAAAGGCTCTGAATTTGAGATCAAGTTTTCAGTCGCTTAATATCAACATTGCCATAAACCAATACTTAAACCTGCAGTTATGAAAAAAATATTACTGGTTGAAGATGATCCTAACCTGGGTTTATTACTGCAAGATTACCTGCAGCTAAAAGGTAAGTTTGAGGTAGTATTATGTGTAGATGGCGATGAGGGCCTGCGCGCTTTTACCAAACAAAGCTATGACCTGCTGATACTGGATGTAATGATGCCTAAAAAAGATGGCTTTACTTTAGGCAAAGAAATAAGAAAGATAAACGACCATGTACCTATTATTTTTGCCACGGCCAAAGCAATGATAGAGGATAAAACCCAGGCGTTTAACCTTGGGGGAGACGATTATATTACCAAACCCTTCCGCATTGAAGAATTATTACTACGCATAAACGCACTGCTTAAACGCACCGAAGGATCTGAAAAGAAGGCCGATGAAATGCAAACCCACTTTAAAATTGGGAAATATGAATTTGATTATTCGGCACAAATTATTATTATAGGCAGCCTACAGCAAAAACTATCAACCAAAGAAGCCGAATTACTACGCCTGCTTTGCCTGCATAAAAACGAAGTGCTGACCCGCGAAGAAGCCCTGCTAAACATATGGCATGACGATAATTACTTTAATGGCCGCAGCATGGATGTGTTTTTAAGCAAAATACGCAAGTACTTAAAAGACGATCCCAATGTGGAGATAGTTAACGTACACGGCAGGGGGTATAAGTTGCTGATAAATTAACGCAAAAGCTATTGCTTTATCCTTTTATCAAAAACAAACGGCATAGATGTTACCAGTTTTATCTTTTTAAAATCATTATGCTCCGGGTTTAAAAGGTAATTAAACTCCTCCTCAATAATAGATGAAGGCACTTTTAATATGGCCGAACTTTTATCCTCTATCCAATCGTCTCCCATTTTTTGAGTTACGGCCATTTGTTCATAATCTGTCCAGTTGGCGGGCAGATCCGCCAGGGCGATAGCTTTTATTTTAACCGTTTCGGGGCAATCAATAGTTAATACATTAAATAATTGATTTAACCCAGTTTGACTGCGGTGCACTACATTTTCAAGGCAGGCTAATGACCGTGATGAGGTAGCGTAAACCATTTTCACATCATTACTGTTCCACCGCGCAGCCCGGCCTGACGCAAATAACCCATGTGCAAACTTATTAATACATATACGGTAAACCAACATGCCTAAGCTAACGCGCCGTATTCAATTCTAATTAGTTCCTCTTCAATAAGCTGCATACCCGTAATGGTATCCATTAAGGTAAAAGGCAACTGATTGCCCAAACCATAAGCCGGCGCATGGAGCCATTGATGAAAATTATTAGCCGAACCAAAAAGCGCGGTACCTCTATCATACAATGCAAATGATTTAAGCAGCTTTTCGCTTAGGGCAGCATCCAGGTTTAGCTTACGTATAACATGGTTTTGTATAGTTTTTACCGTTGTTTTAAAAGTTTCCTGGAACTCATTTTGGGTAAAACCTGATAGCGAAAGAAAATCCAAAGCGGCTTTAGCACTTAAACCCTTTTTAGCATTATTTAATAAGCTGATAGTATTACTGTAAAACGGCTGATAATTATATATCACCTCGGCTTCAGCAAGCATGCTTACCGTAGTGTTTTCGGGATATGCAATTGGTTTTTTTATATTTTTTTTATCTGCCATACCCAAATATAGAAATTTTTCTTTAAAAAAAAGAATTTTTTCCAGCTATGCTAAATTTATTTTTTCATGCTGATAAGGTATCTCCACATTTAAAAAACCCCTCTGTTTTAAGGTTTTGCTAAAATGTTGCTGTACCTCATATTCGCCGTGTACCAAAAATATCTTTTTAACTTTATCAGGGTCCTGGCATGATAAGAAATGTAACAAGTCCTCATAATCGCCGTGTGCGCTCATTGATTTGATAGACCGCACCTCGGCATTAACATCATATTTTTCGCCAAAAATAGATACTTCCTTATCGCCCCTAAGTAAATGCCCGCCTAATGAATTTGGTTCGCAATAACCTACAATTAAAATAGTGGTTTTTTGATTATTAATGTTGTTTTTTATATGATGTTTCACCCTTCCTGCTTCGGCCATACCTGATGATGATATAATAACGCATGGCCGCTGGTCGCTATTTAATGCAATTGATTCCTCGGTTGATTGTACAAAGCGCAACCCCTTAAAAGCAAATGGGTCAGCGTCAACTTTCAAAATCTCGTTAACTGATTTATTATAAACTTCAGGATGATCTTTTAATATTTGAGTAGCCTTTTCAGACAAAGGACTGTCAACATAATAAGCCAGGTCAGGCAATACACCCCGCAACTCCAGCGCGTTTAAAGCATATAATAGTTCCTGCGTGCGGCCCACACTAAACGCCGGAATAATAACCTTGCCCTTTTTAATTAAGCAGGTTTGTTTTATTACTTCAAGTAACTCATCCCCAATAGGTGCCAGTTCTTTATGCAGCGAGTCGCCGTAAGTAGATTCTAACAAAATATAATCAGCCTGCGGAAAACTTTGAGGGTTTTTTAACAGCATGTCTCCATAACGGCCAACATCGCCGCTAAAAGTTATACGGGTTTCTTTTCCATCCTCCAGTATCGCTAAATGTACTGCCGCACTACCCAATATATGCCCGGCATCTGTAAAGTGAAATTTAACCCGCGGCGTAATGGCATATTCCTGATGGTATTCAACAATTTTAAATAACCGCAGTGAATCCATAGCCTGCTCATCATTATATAAAGGTGATAAAAGCGGCATTCCGTTTTTTTGCCGGTGCTTGTTACTGTATTCAACGTCCTGCATTTGTATCTTGGCCGAGTCAAGCATCAATATCCGCGCAAGGTCCATAGTGGCCGATGTGCAAAAAATTTGCCCGTTAAAGCCCTGAGCCACCAATCGTGGTATAAGGCCGCAATGGTCAATATGCGCATGCGATAATATTAAATAATCTAATTTTTTAGGATTAAAGCCAAAATGATCATTCAACTCGTCTGTATGCTCGCCCATACCCTGAAACATTCCGCAATCCAATAAAATACTGGTACCATCGTTTAATTGTAGTAAATGTTTGCTGCCGGTTACATTACGCGCGGCACCATGAAAAGTTATATTCATTTAGTAGATTTGTATAAATAAAGCCTTATAATTGGTTTAAAGTTTTAAATTATAAATAATAGTTGACAATCTCATTTTTAACTAATAAATTCGTTTGGTTAATTCGAATAACACAATAAACAAACCATGAAAATTAAAGAACTGACACGCGCCGAAGAACAATTAATGCAAATACTATGGCAATTAAAAAAAGGCTTCGTGAAAAATGTAATGGAGCAATTGCCCGAGCCTAAACCGGCATACAACACCGTATCCACCATTATCAGGATATTAGAAACAAAAGGCTTTGTAGCACATAACGCTTTTGGCAAAAGCCACGAGTATTATCCGGTTATAAGCAAGGAAGAGTATCAAAATTTTGCAACAGACAAGCTGATGAATGGTTATTTTGACAACTCGGTTAAGCACATGTTTTCCTACTTTGTAAAAAAGGAGAAAATTGATCTTAAAGAGGCTGATGAGATTATGAAATTGATTGAAAAGTTAAAAAATAAATAAGATAAAATGGGCTGGTGGCACTATTTATTACTGGTAAACTTTTACCTGGTTTTATTTTTTGTGTTCTATGCTCTGTTTTTGCGCAGAGAAACCTTTTTTCAACTTAACAGAATATACCTTGTTGTAGCTTCCCTACTTTCATTTTTTATACCATTAATACAATCAAGCTGGGTAAAAAGCCTGTTTATTACCCGGCAGGTACAATATGTTATATACAGCAAATCTGTAATAATTTATAAAATTAAACCGGTAGAGCGCATTTTAAACCTCGGCAATATATTAGAGGTGCTGTATATACTGGTTGTGCTTTGTTTAATCCTCAGGTTATTTTGGCAGCTAATTGTATTAAAACAAGCAATTGAAAAACCACAACCATCAACAGCCTATTCGTTTTTTAAGAAAATAAGCCTGGGCAACAACTTATCGCACGCAGATATAATTGCCGAGCACGAACAAGTGCATGCCACCCAACTGCATACTGTTGATGTTTTAATAATTGAGATTGTAATGATAATAAACTGGTTTAACCCGGTGGTTTATCTTTACCGATTTGCTATTAAATATATTCACGAATTTATTGCCGATAGGGAGGTGCTTGAATCAGGTACAGATAAAGCCGATTATGCCCTGCTATTACTTAGCCAAACTTTTGATACGTCTTCTCATGGCTTAACCAGCAATTTTTATAATAATAGTTTGTTAAAAGAGCGTATTATCATGCTTCAAAAAAACAAATCAAAACGTATTGCTTTGGCTAAGTATGGCCTTTCTGTTCCATTGTTTATTTTAATGCTCATACTTTCGTCGGCAAGCGTTATTAATAGCAAAACTATAGCTGTTATTAATAAAACAGCCGGCGATGTACTTTCAACCCCTGCTTCCACACAGGCAATAGAAAGTAAATTGGAACTCCATAATTTATCTGCTTCATTAAAACTTTTAACTAAACAGGAAATTGTATCAGCCGCCGAAGATACTTACACCGATCAAAATCGCGATGACCTGCAATTAACCGCCGTAAGCAATAACCTCTCGGCTATCACAAATAGTGAAAATACTGGCGCCCCGGTTGTTTTTGTCCCTGTTGAGAGGCAGCCCGAGTTTCCGGGAGGGATTGATAAATTTTACGAAATTTTACGGAACAACCTTCATTACCCCGACGAGATGCGAAAAAGCCATATAGAAGGAAAAGTTTTTATTCAGTTTACGGTTGAAGAAGACGGATCAGTAACCGGGCTTAAAACATTAAGGGCCCCCGGGTATGGTTCGGTAGAAGAAACCAGGCGGGTTATGTCATCATTACCTAAATGGATACCCGGCTATCAAAACGGCCATGCAGTATGTGTTTTATACACCCTCCCCATTGAATTTAAATTGGTAAATACCAACCCCGCAGATAGCACAAGCGCGCGTACTTTTACAATTAGTAATAATACCGAGGATATTGCTGCCGCTTTAAAAAAACAATCAAATAACCCAATTTTGGCTATATTGTCAAAAGTCCGAAACTCTGTCAGTCGCAATATCACTACTCCTTAATAAGCGCATCCACTCAGTACCTTTTCCTGGATAAAAGAAAATTTCTAAAAAATTAGAAAAAAACTAAAAAATTAGTTGCAATTGTCGTTTTAAAGTTTTAATTTCATATATAATTTTAAACCAACCTATTATGACTACAATTAACTTATTAAAACGCAGGGCGTTTTTAACATTCGGCTTATTTTTAATTGCCATGGCTACACTGCTATCACCAGCGTTAGCTCAATCACCAAGTCTTGCCCCACCGCAGCTAAAAGATGCAGCGCCATCAAAAGATGGCATATATAATGTTGTCGAAAAACTGCCTACCTTTCCGGGTGGTTTGAATGAATTTGGTGCATTTTTAAAACAAAACATCAAATATCCGGCAGCAGACAAGGAAAAACACATTTCCGGAAAAGTTTTTGCCCAATTTGTTGTAGAGCGTGATGGTAGTTTAAGCAATATTACAATAATGCGCAGCCCAACAGATGCTATGGCAAAAGAAGCTGTACGGGTTTTGAGTTCATCGCCTAAATGGATACCGGCCACGCAAAAAGGCGAAACGGTAAGAGTACGGTATACGCTACCTATAAATTTTGATCCATCAAAAACATAGTAATATAGTAATATGGAGATCAAAGAGCTTACACGCGCCGAAGAGCAGTTGATGCAGATATTATGGCAACTAAAAAAGGGCTTTGTAAAGGATGTTATGGCATACCTGCCCGAACCAAAGCCTGCCTATAATACTGTATCAACCTTTATAAGGATATTGGAGGCCAAAGGGTTTGTTAGCTATAACATTAAAGGTAAAAGCCATGAGTACTATCCCATAGTTAGTAAAGAGCAGTACAAAAGCTTTGCTGCGGATAAACTAATGAGTGGTTATTTTGATAACTCAGTAAAACGCATGCTTTCATTTTTTGTAAAAAAAGAAAAAATTGACATGCACGAAGCAGATGAGATAATTGAACTTATTGAAAAACTTAAAAAGAAATAAATTATGGGCTGGTGGCATTATTTACTACTGGTAAATTTTTACCTCGTTTTATTTTTCGGGTTTTATGCCCTGCTATTGCGCAACGAAACCTTTTTTCAGCTTAACCGCATTTATTTAATTGGTGCGGCATTGTTATCATTTTTTATACCGTTAATACAGGCAAGCTGGGTAAAAAATTTATTTATAACCCAGCAGGTGCAACATACCTTATACAGCACTTATAATGCCCCAATAATGGTATATGGTTATACCTTTAAACCTGTTGACAAATTATTTACGCTGGGCCAGGCGTTTAGCTACTTATACGTACTAATAGCATTGCTTTTAATTATAAAGCTACTATGGCAATTGGTTGTATTAAAAAATGAAATAAGAAAACCCGATCCATCAATAGCCTATTCGTTTTTTAAAAAAATTAGTGTGGGCAACAACCTTTCAAACCCTGGTATAATCAATGAGCACGAACAGGTACACGCCCGCCAGTGGCATACTATTGATGTATTGATAATTGAAATAGTTGCTATAATTAACTGGTTTAACCCCATTGTTTACCTGTACCGTTTTGCTATTAAATATGTACATGAGTTTATTGCCGACAGGCAGGTAACCGAGGCAGGAACTGACAAAGCGGACTATGCCTTACTGCTGTTAAGCCAGACTTTTGATATACCTAACCATTATTTAGCAAGTAATTTTTATAATCATAGCTTATTAAAACAGCGTATAATTATGCTGCAAAAAAACCGGTCAAACCGTATTGCATTGGCAAAATATGGATTATCGGTACCCTTATTTGTGCTTATGCTTATTTTATCGTCAGCTACAATAAATAATAGCCATACCATTAAAACAATAAGTGCCAAAGCCGAAGAATTGCTTTTAAGTCCTATATCAGCATCGGCGGCGATGTTAACCAGCCCCGAAGTATTACCACCACCAGAGGTTAAACCAGACCGACCCCAACTTCACCGTACATCATCTGATTTTGATAGGGACCTGGCTGAAGCCGAAGCCGCGAGTGAAGCTGTTGATCAGTTACCGGAAACAATAGATACCGCCAACAAAAAAAAATTCCAGATAGTTGAAGTAGTGCCACGTTTTCCGGGAGGCGCTGATAAATTTTCGCAATTTTTAGCCGCTAATTTAAGGTATCCCTCAACAGACAAAGACCATAATACACCAGGCAACGTTACCCTGCAATTTGTTGTGGAGGCTGATGGCAGCCTCAGCCATATTCAGGCCACACGGTCGCCATCCGTGGCCATGTCCGAAGAGGCTATAAGGGTTTTAAATTCTTCGCCCAAATGGTTGCCCGTGATACAAAACGGACATCCGGTTAGGGCCATGTACACCATACCTATTAGTTTTAAACTTAACAGCAACGAGCCTGCTAACACAGGCAACCCATTAAATTTATTAAATAATGGTATGGTGGATATCAATAAGGCATTGATAATTATAGATGGGGTGGAGGCTGTTAATATAAAAAGCGTTAAGCCCGAAAATATAGCCGGCGTACAAATACTTAAACCACAAATTGCTATGGAAAAATATGGCACCAAGGGCGTAAACGGCGTTGTATTAATAACCACATCTGATAATGAAAAAACGGCGTTGCTGCAGGCAAAAACAAACTAAGCATACCTAAACCTTTTCATTGTTTGTTTAAACTTACCGAGCTTAAAAACTCCGTAAGTTTTTTTTATATTGTTTATATTCATATAGTTATATTATATTTAATAAATAATATAACTATTATGAACTGGAAACTCATTTTCCAATTATCAGTATTTGGATTAATCATGGCGGTTGCTACCATATCATTGATATCTCAAAATATCGAACCCATTTTTTGGTTGGTAATATTAATTATAAGTGCATGGGTAATTGCTAAAGCCGCTCCCCGTAAATATTTTTTACACGGCTTTTTGGTATGCCTTGTTAATTGTTTGTGGATCATAGCGGCCCATGTCCTGTTTTATAACACCTACATAGTTCATCATCCGGCAATGCAAAATCTAAATAACGTTATGCCTGCGGGTATGGCTACCCATCCCAGGCTTATTATGGCCATAACCGGCCCTGTATTTGGTATTTTATCGGGTTTGGTACTGGGTATTTTTGCGTTAATAGCATCAAAAATTATTAAAAAAGCATAATTTAACACACTATCTTTTATATAAATTGCTAATTTTGGGTCGTTATACGCATTAATAAGCAGCACAAGATGAAACCCTTTATTTCAACAACATTTTACGGAGTTATAAATTATGTATGCGCGATATCATTTATCGCCTCGCCATGGTTATTCGGATTTTCAAATTTAGGCGGAGCCGCTTTTTTCATGCCTATGCTTATAGGCTGGCTGCAATTAATTATGGCCATTTTTAGTGATAACCCTTTGGGTTTTATAAAAGTATTCCCTATGCAAATGCACAATTGCCTTGATGTGCTTACCGGATCGTTCCTGTTATCATTACCATGGATATATAAATTTTCGGGCGACGTTTGGCTGCCTCATTTTATATTTGGTGCCGTACTTTGTATAAATGGCATTTTTGTACACCAATCACCATTTTTAACACGTGCAACTCCAAGCCTCCCCGAAGCCGGCATAACATCAGTTGATGCCCACGAAGGCAGGTTAAATCATTAATAAAATATAGTTAACAAAAAAGCCGGTATGAAATTAATTTCATACCGGCTTTTTTGTGCAGAAGAAATTTAACGCTATTATTAAAATACCTCGTTAAGGCCTAAAAACAAACCGCTCGATCCGTATACTCCACGCCCATAATCAATACAAAGGCATGAGCGGCTGTACTTATTAAACAGAAGCCTTAACCCAACACCGCCGCCCGGTTCTACATATTGAAATAGGCTAACATCACGGCGCGCATTACTGGCTGTTTGCGCATTGGCAAATGCAACACCCGAAAATAATTTGTTTTTTGTAATAGGAAAGCGATACTCCAACTCATTATAAAAAAAGTTGGCGCCTTTAAACCGGCCAACAGTATATGCCCTGCCCAACCTACCTGTAGCATCGCTGCCCGTACCTACAAGTTCAAGATACGGTATTGATCCATCCAGCAAATAACTGCCCCAAAGCCAGTAGGCCAAAATATGTTCAGGGTTTTTCTTTGACAGGCTCCAGTACTTTCTTACTTCGGTTTTAAGCTGGCTTGCATATTGGTTACTACCCATCCAGGGTTCGTTAAAACGTAATACAAGGTCAATATACAAACCATGGTAGGGGCGGTTAATATGGTCGCGTGTATTGTATTCAACATTAAATAAAAGCCCATTGGCTTTATAGCCATCAGTTGGATAGCCATTTATTACGCTATACCTATAGTTATGCGTACCTAAATTGGGGCCTATCAGTCGTTCATCGTCTATATTGTTATAAAAATTAAAAATTACGCCCGCCCCGGCATATACATTTTTTACTACCTCTTTATAAATTCGTTCATTAAATTTAACATATGAAAAAGCTATAGGAAAAACATCGGAGTTATTTTGTAAGGAGAAACCGTTAATTGCAAAACTGCCTTCGCCAGTTGTAGGCCGGCCAGTGCCAATACCATAGTCAAGCGCAACAGTTGTCCCCATCTGAAATGAACCCTGTAGGTTAAACTTGTCATGATTGGTAAACAAATTGTTTTTAAATTCAAAATTTGATAACCCAAAAGTTGATGTATAAGCATTAGCATTAAATACGGAGAAGGTGGTTGTTTTAGGATCGCCAAAGATTTTGCCCCCGGTTGATGTAACGCCAACAGAAAAACCCACGCTTGGATTATAACCGGCCGATGGCAATATTGAAAAGGTTGAGTGCTTTTTTTTAACGGTATCTATAGGGGTGCCTCTTTTTTTAGTAAATATGCTTTTTATAACATCAATGGCATCAGTTTGCCTGTTCAATACCTCAGGCGGATCTTGCTTATCTTGTGCAAATAAACTCCCTGAACTTAAAATTACTATATATGCCACTAAGGCATATTTTCCAACTACACGGTTAATCAATTTTTTTAAAAATAAGTCACCGCAATATAATTGTATTGAATTGTAATTTCAAGGTCATTAAACAAAAAAGTTGACTAAACTTTAATGATTTAACGTTGTCTTAAAATAACAATACTAATGTTATGAATATATTAAGAATATACTGGCAATATTTTTTTGGCAACCCTGATAAAATTTTTTTACAGGTTTGTGCAGCTGAGATATATTAAGGTTGGGAGTGGTTGATTAAGTGAAGGTGGTATCCATATAACTATTTAACCACTCCCCTAATCAACTACTCACTTAATCAACCATTATTCAATAACTGATACTTTAAGCATATTGGTTTTGCCGTGGTTTACAATAGGTACTGCGGCGGTATTTATAACCACATCACCTGTACCTATTAGGTTTTCGGCTTTAAGCATGTTGTTCACATCGCTTATAGTTTGATCTGTACTCTCCAGTTTATCGTAATAAAATGTACGTACGCCCCAAAGCAGGCTAAGCGCATTAAGCAGATGTTTGTTTGACGTAAAAATAAATGTACGCGCCTTTGGCCTGTAACTAGATATTTCAAAAGCCGTATAGCCAGAGGTAGTCATGGACACTATGCCTACCGCGTTGGTATGATCAGCCAGATAAACTGCTGATTCGCATACGGCATTGCTTAAATAACCAGGAGTGCCCGCATCACTTACTTGGGCTCCTTTATTGGCATTAAACGGATAACCCAATTCTTCAACATTACGAACAATTTTGGCCATAGTTTCAATAACTATCAGCGGAAACTCGCCCACCGATGTTTCGCCGCTAAGCATTACGGCGTCAGCACCATCTAATACGGAGTTAGCTACGTCGTTCACTTCCGCACGGGTTGGGCGCGGCGTGGTTATCATTGACTCCAGCATTTGTGTAGCCACAATAACCGGTTTTGATGCTGCACGGCATTTGCGGGCAATCATTTTTTGCAATAACGGCACTTCTTCCAGCGGCATCTCAACGCCCAGGTCGCCACGGGCCACCATTATACCATCAGTAGCCTCAATAATGGCGTCAATATTATCAATAGCTTCGGGCTTTTCAATTTTTGCTATTACTTTGGCAGCTTTATTACGTGCAGTTATAATCTGTTTAAGTTCGGTTATATCATCTGCATTACGCACAAACGAAAGGCCTATCCAGTCAACATCACAATCTAAGGCAAAATGCAGGTGTACAAGGTCCTCTTCAGTTAAACTAGGGATAGACACTTTGGTATTAGGTAGGTTAACACCCTTGCGCGAGGTTAATATACCGCCATGCACTACCTCGCAAACCACCATATCAATTTTATTGGTCTCTAAAACCCGCATTTGTATTTTACCGTCATCCAGCAAAATAATCTCGTTGGCCTGTACGTCCTGCGGAAAAGTGTCATAGGTAATATATATTTGGTTATCGTCGCCAATGCACTCGTGGGTAGTAATATTTATATGTGTACCATTAATCAAATGTATACCGCCATCTTTAACCAGGCCTATACGTATTTTAGGCCCTTGCAGGTCGGCCAGTATAGCTACATTAGTTTTATACTGCTCATTTATCTCGCGTATGGTATCAATTACTTTTTTATGATCTTCTGTGCGCCCATGCGAAAAATTAAGCCGGCACACGTTAACGCCAGCCCTTATCATGGCTAATAATGTATCCTTTGGAGCTGATGCCGGCCCCATGGTGGCAACTATCTTAGTTCGGTTGTAAGGTAAATTCATAATATCGGTTGTATTTATTGTACAATAGCACATAGTGTGTATAATACACATAAAAATTTGCGCTAAAATAACAGATTTTCGCGTGATTTTACTTTTTTAGGATCAATCTTTACTGCCGCAACAATTTCGGGAATTTTATTTAGCCCCGCAACTAAGGTATCAAGCTCATTATCATCAATATAGTTTTTGATCATTAAAAAATAATCAGCTTTTTTTATTTCGGGGATAAGATAGCCCTCGGTGCCTTTATTGGCAATAAAATAAAAATCGGTATCGCTGTCTTCCCATTTATAATTATAAATAGAAAAATAAACGGGTGCCGCCCCGGGAGAAATATCTACAGCCAAATCGGCATTTTTAGCCAAATTAAAATTTAAACACTTGTTAATTAAATAACAAATACGGTAATCTTTTAGCGAGGTTGTAACTGCAATAAGTACAAAATCCAGTTCAATCTCAAATTTTAAAAATTTCCTGTTCAAAATCATTACATTTACGCCGTTGTAAAAATACAAATTGAAACCTTTTCAAATAAAAAATTGTTACTCACCTATCTAAAAAGTTTTAGATTTGATATTTGATAGATTTTATTTTTCTTTGCACTGAATTATTAATCATTAAACTATAATACTATGTCTGATATCGCTTCAAGAGTAAAAGCTATTATCGTAGAAAAATTGGGTGTTGACGAAAGTGAAGT